>JAJZDJ010000135.1:6957-8549 GCA_021828685.1 Actinomycetes bacterium
TGGTCCGAGCATCGTTAGAACACCTAACCACGGCAGATGGCATTGCGGCTTCGCCATCTACGACGGAGCTCTCCGGGTGGTCGTGACCGGCCTGCAATCGCGACGAAGCACCGAAGATCAGCGGCTTGCCAAGGTTGGCACTACGACAATAGTTGAGGACGTTCTGATCGCCGCGTGGCTCACGGCACGTAACCACACCTTGGCGGCCGCCCCCCAATCGACATGCTGCCATTTGGACGCCAATAGATACGACTGGCGGACGGCCTACAGCCGGCGGCGCACGGCCGCTTCGACGCGCCCGAAGGCGCCCGCCGAGGAACCGAAGCCCACGAAGGTGTGACGGAGCACCACGCCGCTCGACGTTGTTCTCCTCCACCCGCGGATCGGACTAGATCACTTCGACCCGGCACAGGACTCCATGCGCCTGCGCCAGTCGGGCGTCCGTCGTGAGCAACGCCGTGGCGCCAGCCTCTCACGCGATAGCGCGTCAGGATTAGCTGAACGAAGCCATTCACCGCCACAGCGGCTTGCGTGTCGGATATGAACCGTCGAAGTGTGAGCTTGCGCAGGACGTTCGTTATCTCGCTGTCGATGAGATGTGGAGCGGCAAGTTCCTCATCGCCGAGCCGATCAGAGTCAAGACCGCCGACGAGCAGCTCGACGACGACACCGGCGTCTTGCACCCTCAATCGTCGCGGCCTTCGCGGAGCGCCTCCAATATCGCGCTGCGCTTTACACGTGGGTGCGACTTGCACCCACCGCATGCCCGACTCGCCCGCTGCGGCGTGCCCGGCTTCGCAGACATAGACCTGCCTGGACTAGAGTTCTGACTATGTCTGTCGCAGCTACGCCCGTCCCGCTCTCCGAAGCCAAGGCACACCTGTCGGAGCTCATCAGGCGGGTACGCCAGCAGCACGAACGGATCACCTTGACACGCAACGGGGAGGCCGAGGCCGTCTTAGTGTCAGTGGACGACCTCGAAGGCTTGGAGATGACACTGGAGATCCTCGGTGACGGCGAGGCCGCAAGCCGTATTTCTGAGAGCCTGGCCGCATTAGGCCGTGGCGATTCTGGCGTCGACGTCGACCAGGTCCGTCGAGACCTGGCACGTCGTCGCGCGACTGGAGCGTGAGCGGCGAGCCGCCTCAGCGTTACGAGGTCCGCTTTCAGCCCTCCGCACGGCGAGCGATCTCGCATCGCCTCCCCGAGGCAGTTGCCGCGGCGGTCCTCGAGTTCTGCGATGCCGGACTCAGTGCCAATCCAAAACGGGTCGGCAAGCCGCTGTTCGGGCCACTAGCAGGCTGCCATGGCGCACGCCGCGGCACCTACCGGATCGTGTATCGCATCGAAGAAGCGACGCGCACCGTGCACGTACTAGACGTCGATCACCGCTCGGAGATCTACCACCGGCCACAAGCCTGAGCGCGCTCTATCCGTGGTCGTAGGCACCGCCAGAGCTTCAGCGCCGCCCCGCCGATTCCGCGGAATCGCAGCCTCGAGCGGTCAATAACGTCATCCACTGGAGCAGACCGCCGATGCTTGGCGGAGTGAGAACTTCCGCCGGGCGCGGGCTCGGGTAGAACGGTCCCTCG
>JAJZDJ010000136.1:0-3030 GCA_021828685.1 Actinomycetes bacterium
GCGTCTCGCAACAAGCAACGGATCGTCGGGACGCGAGAATGGGATGCGGTCTATCGTCACCAGCGAAAGCGACGGGCCGGGAACGTCCACACCCTGCCAAAAGCCCATCGTGGCGAAAAGGCACGAAGTCTCATGCGAAGCGAAGCGTGCTACCAGCGCCGGTTTGGGCAGGTCGGACTGAGTGAGGATCTCCCACTCGACTCGCCGCCCGACTTCGAGCGCAGCGCTGCGCATCGCACGCCACGAGGTGAAAAGCGCCAGGGTCCGCCCGTGCGCAGCGTTGACGAGCTCGACGAGCTCGTCGTGCATGGCCGCCTCGAAGTTCGTGTCCCGGGGATCGGGAAGGTGGAGCGGGCAGTAAAGGAGTGCCTGTTCGTCGTACGCGAACGGGTTGCCGACGTCACGCTGGTCGAACGACCCTGGGGGAAGCCCCACCCGTTCGGCCAGTCGCGGAGGGATCGTGGCGCTCGTAAGGATGGCGGTCGGTGCGTCCTGCTTGCTCCAAAGCCGCTCGTGGAGCCGCGCCCCCACGTCGAGTGGAGCGACGCGCGCGAGGTGGCCAGCCGACGTCTCCTCGACCCAGGCGACGTCGTCGTCGGATACCCCGAGAATCGTCTCCAGGTCACTTTGCAGGTGTGTCAAAGCTTTCTCCGCTCGAGCAAAGCGGGCCCCGGCACCGGCATGGATGTCTCCGAGGGCTCCGGGCGACGTGGAGGATCCGCCCCCGATCTGGCTGCCGGGCGCCCGGGCGGACCGGCGAAGCTCACCGCCCAGGCGGGCGAGGCGCTCGCGGATCAACGTCATGCGGCTCACGACGTCGGCTTCGAGGGGAGTAGGGATAGCCCGGCCGGACCACGAACCGGCGACCTCGTCGAAGATGACGGCGCACTCCTCGACTGCGATAGCCGACGACGGGTCGTCGATCAGGGCCCTGCAGGTGCGACCGACGCTGGCGAAGCGTCCGCCGCCGAGCTCGACCCCGAACGACGCAGTAGCAATGTCCTCGAGCTCGTGGGCTTCGTCTATCACGACGACGTCGTGAGCTGCGAGAAGTTCCCCGTCGGAGGCGAGGGAGGTGGCGTAGAGGTGCGTGTTGACGACCACGACGTCTGCGAGGGTCGCCTGCTCGCGTGCCTTCTCGGCGAAGCAATCCCCCCCGGACGGGCAGCGGGTGGCACCGGGGCAGTCACGGTAGGAGACGCTCACCTGAGCCCATGCAACGTCGCTCGGTTCGAAGTCGAGCTCGGCCCGATCACCCGAGTTCGTCCGATGCTCCGCCCAGTCCGCGAGGCGTTTGACTTCGCGCCCGAGGACACCGAGGCCCGAGTCGGGATGAGCGGAACCCGCAGCGGCGGAGGGGGAGCCGGCCAGACCGCCCTCGAGGGTCAGCTGCTCGCCCGACGTGGCTAGCTCGCGGACGCGCTGGCGGCACGCGTAGTTGGATCGGCCTTTTAGGACTGCGAACTCGAAAGGAATGCCAAGCGACTCAGCAAGCGCCGGAAGGTCCCGGGTGGCGAGCTGATCCTGGAGCGCTTTTGTTGCCGTGGAAACCACGACTTTCGCTCCCAGGGCGAGGGCCGGGACCATGTAGGCGAGGCTTTTTCCTGTACCTGTTCCGGCCTGGACCACCAGGTGGCGTCGCTCGTCGATGGAAGCCGCAACAGCCTCCGCCATCTCGCGCTGGCTCGGGCGCTCCTCGCTGCCGGGCAGGCTGCCGGTCGCTTTCGCCATGGCGGCCTCGACGAGGGATTTAACAGACGGCTTGGTCACGCGCGGGGGTCCGGCCGCGCGAGCGGGCGTCCTCGAAGATCCGTCATAGTCGAAGAGTCTGACGCAAATCACCTTTGCGGGCTACCGTGACAGGCGTGGACCCCGACGCGATCGACTACCGGCGGATACCGCGCCACGTCGCGTGCGTCATGGACGGCAACGGAAGATGGGCCACCAACCAGGGGTTGCCTCGCACGGAAGGCCACCGCGCCGGGGAGGAGGCACTCTTCGACGCTGCGTGCGGGGCGCTGGAGCTCGGGATCCGCTATTTCACGGTGTACGCGTTCTCCACGGAGAACTGGCGCCGGCCCCACGAGGAGGTGCGCTTCCTTCTCGACGTCATCGCCGACCAGCTGCTCACACGCCGCCGTGACGACCTGCACCGCATGGGGGTGCGCATCCAGTTCATCGGCCGGCGGGACTGGCGGGTGCCGCGCTGGGTGCTGCGCCGGATGGACGAGGCAGCGGCCCTGACCGCCGGGAATCGCGCGATGACCCTGACGGTCGCGTTCAACTACGGCGGCAGAGCCGAGATCGTCGACGCGGTCAAGGCGATCGTCGAAGAAGGCATACCGGCCCGGCGCATCGACGACAAGACGCTTCGCCGGCATCTTTACCAGCCGGAGCTACCCGACCCGGACCTCGTCATCCGCACCTCCGGCGAGTTCCGGGTGTCGAACTTCCTGCTCTGGGAGCTGGCCTACAGCGAGCTGGTGTTCACCGACGTCCTGTGGCCCGATTTCCGCAGGAGCCATCTCGGCGATGCGGTACGCGAGTTCCAGTCGCGCGACCGGCGCTACGGGAATGCGGGCGTCGAGCGAGACGACGCCATACCTTGACCGCCAGCCCGCTCGGGGGCCGGTAGGCCGTGGCCCTCTACCGTGAAGAGGCGGTCGTACTGCGGACATACAAGCTGGGCGAAGCCGACCGGATAGTCGTGCTCATGACCGCAGGGCGCGGGAAGGTGCGCGCCGTGGCCAAGGGAGTGAGGCGGACCAAGAGCCGTTTCGGCGGGCGCCTCGAGCCCCCCAGTCATATCAGCCTGCTCGGATTCGAAGGCCGCAACCTTGACGTGATCACCCAGGTCGAGACGGTGGAGGCTTACGGGGCGATCCGTCGCGACTTCGAACGGACGACCGACGCCGTTGCGCTTGTCGAGGCCGCCGAGCAGGTCGGCCGCGAAGGCGAGTCGGATCCAGGTCTGTTCAAGATGCTCACGGGAGCGCTCCGGGCGCTTGCCACCGCGACGGAACGGCCCGC
>JAJZDJ010000136.1:3130-8527 GCA_021828685.1 Actinomycetes bacterium
TTCACCGATCCTCTGATCGACTGCCGCAACTGCAAGGAGCGTTGGCGCGCCGACCACCTGGAGGTCGACCCGGGCGACGGCAAACTGCACTGCCCGAAGTGTGCCAGCACCGACCTCACCGACGCCCGGGCGTTCAACTTGATGTTCAAGACGCACGCCGGCCCGGTCGAGGACGAGGGCAGCGTCGCATACCTGCGGCCCGAGACCGCACAGGGGCATTTCGTCAACTTCTTGAACGTGCTGCAGACGTCGCGCAAGCGGCCGCCGTTCGGCATAGCGCAGGTCGGCAAATCTTTTCGCAACGAGATAACACCGGGAAACTTCGTGTTTCGAACCCGTGAGTTCGAGCAGATGGAGCTCGAGTTCTTCGTCCCGCCCGGTGACGCTGCGATGTGGTTCGAACACTGGTGCGCCGAGCGCCTCGCCTGGTACGTGGACCTCGGCATCCCAGCCGAGATGCTCCGCTTGAGGGCGCACGAACCCGAGGAGCTGTCGCACTATTCGGCGGGGACGTCCGACGTGGAGTTCGCCTTTCCTTGGGGTTGGGGAGAGCTGGAGGGTATTGCGAACCGGACGGACTTCGACCTTAAGGCTCACGCGGCTGCGAGCGGCGTGAAACTCGAGTTCTTCGACCAGGCCACGAACAGCCGCTACGTGCCGTACGTGATCGAACCGGCCGCCGGCGCGACGAGGACGATGATGGCTTTCCTGATCGCGGCCTACGCCAAAGACGAAGTCGGCGGTGAGGAACGCACCGTGCTGCGCCTGGCGCCGCGCATCGCTCCGTACCAGGTTGCGGTCCTGCCGCTGTCGAAGAAGGAGTCCTTGTCGGCGGCTGCTATCGAGGTCCTGGATCTGCTGTCGTCGCGCTACATGTGCGACTTCGACGAGACGCAGTCGATCGGCCGGCGATACCGCCGCCAGGACGAGATCGGAACGCCCCTCGCGATAACCGTCGACTTCGACACGCTCGACGACAAGGCGGTGACCATCCGTGACCGCGACACCACCGAGCAGGTCCGGGTGCCGATCGACCGGCTCCTCGAAGAGGTCGGTTCGCGGCTTGGAATGTGAGCCCTGGAGTGCGACTTAGACTGTAGGCATGCCCCTCGTGTACGCCTTCGACCACAAGCACCGCAAGCCTCCGATGCAGATGAAGGACCTCCTCGGCGGCAAAGGGGCGAACCTCGCCGAGATGACGTCGGTGCTCGGTCTGCCGGTGCCGCCGGGGTTCACGATCACCACTGACGCGTGCCGCGCGTACATGACAGGGGGCTGGCCCGACGGCCTCGACGGCGAAGTCGCAAAACAGGTGACACGCCTAGAGAAGGCGATGGGAAAAAGTTTGGGGGACGCTGCTGACCCGCTCCTCGTGAGCGTACGCTCCGGTGCGAAGTTCTCCATGCCCGGGATGATGGACACGGTCCTCAACCTCGGCCTGAACGACGCCTCTGTAAAAGGGCTTGCAGAGCAGACGTCCGACGAACGTTTCGCTTACGACTCCTACCGGCGTTTCATCTCGATGTACGGCCGCATCGTGTTGGGCATTGACGGCGCGCACTTCGACGAGCCCTTCGAGCGGGCCAAAAGCGAGGCGGGAGTCTCCAACGACGCGGAGCTTTCCGCCGGCGCTCTGGCAGGGCTGTGCGAGACCTTCAAGGCGGTCGTCGAAACCGAGACCGGCGAACCTTTCCCCCAGGAGCCGCAAGCGCAGCTTCGCGGTGCGATCGAGGCTGTCTTCCGATCCTGGAACGGCGCACGGGCCGTCGCGTACCGGGTGCGTGAGCGCATCGCCCACGACCTCGGGACCGCTGTCAACGTTCAGTCGATGGTGTTCGGCAACCGTGACAACACTTCGGGGACCGGGGTCGGCTTCACCCGCGACCCGGCGACCGGGGCGAGCGGCGAGTACGGCGACTTCCTGATAAACGCCCAGGGCGAGGACGTGGTGGCCGGAATCCGCAACACGCTCCCGCTGGCGGAGCTCGGTCGGATCTTCCCGGCGATCTTCAAGGAACTGAAGGACATATTCGCCAGGCTCGAAGCGCACTACTGCGACATGTGCGACACCGAGTTCACGATCGACCAGGGCAAGCTGTGGATGCTCCAGACCCGTGTAGGCAAACGCACAGGACGCGCCGCTCTTCGCATGGCAGTCGACATGACCCGCCAGCGCGGCTGGAAGATCAGCCGGGAGGAGGCGGTGACTCGTGTGAGCGCGGAGCACTTGGACCAGGTGCTGCACCCGCAGTTCGCGGAGGAGCCGGAGGTTGTTCTCGGTAAGGGACTCGCCGCTTCGCCGGGTGCAGCGGTCGGGCGTGTGGTCTTCGAGGCCGACGAGGCCGCTGAAGCCGCAGCGCGCGGCGAGCGGGTGATCCTGGTGCGCAACGAGACCTCCCCCGAGGACGTCCACGGGATGATCGCAGCGCAGGGAATCCTTACAACCCGAGGCGGTCTCGTGAGCCACGCGGCGGTCGTCGCGCGAGGCTGGGGCAAGCCGGCGGTCGTCGGAGCGGAGGCGCTGCGCATCACCGACGGCAAATTTGCCATCGGCAACCGTACGGTCGCGGCCGGCGACTTCATATCGATCGACGGCAGCACCGGCGTTATCGCCCTCGGTGAGGTTCCCCTCAAGGACGCGAGCCCGCCGGAGGAGTTCGACACGATCCTCTCGTGGGCCGACCAGATCCGAAAAGGGCACCTAGCCGTGCGGGCGAACGCCGACAACGGTCCCGACGCAGCAAAAGCCCGCGAGTTCGGAGCGCAGGGCATCGGTTTGTGCCGCACCGAGCACATGTTCCTCGCCGACGACCGCCTGCCGATCGTGCGCCGCATGATCCTGGCGTCGAACCCTGACGACGAGGCAGCAGCGCTCGAGGAGCTCCGGGTTGCTCAAAAGCAGGATTTCGTTGCGATACTCGAGGCGATGGACGGCCTGCCGGTCACGGTGCGCCTCCTCGACCCGCCGCTGCACGAGTTCCTGCCCTCCACCGGAGAGCTGGAGATAAAGGAGGCCACCTCGGGGCTGAGCGACGAGGAGCGTCAGATGCTCGCCGCGGCCCGCTACTGGCACGAGGCGAATCCGATGCTCGGCACCCGCGGCGTTCGCCTCGGAGTGATCAAACCCGGCTTGTACGCGATGCAGGTGAGGGCCCTCCTCGAAGCGGCCGCCGAGCGGGTCGCGGCGGGAGGCAAGCCCAAGGTCGAAGTCATGATCCCCCTTACCGTCACACGCCAGGAGCTCGGACTCGCCCGGTCGTGGGTGCAGGAGGCGATCGCCGAGAGCACCAAAGGGCTTCGCAAGAAGCTCGACGTCGCGATCGGGACGATGATCGAGACTCCCCGGGCGGCGGTGCGCGCCGACGAGATGGCCGAGGAAGCCGACTTCTTCAGTTTCGGTACGAACGACCTGACACAAATGACGTTCGGGTTCTCCCGCGACGACGTGGAGGGCCGGATGATGGCCGCCTACCTCGCCGAGGGACTCCTCTCGCGCAACCCGTTCGAGACGATCGACCAGACCGGCGTCGGCCAGCTCGTGCGCGACGCCGTCGAGCGGGGCCGCTCCGCCAGGCCGGACATCAAGCTCGGCGTCTGTGGCGAGCACGGCGGCGATCCCGAGTCGATCGACTTCTTCTACAGGGTCGGGCTCGACTACGTATCGTGCTCGCCGTTCCGGGTTCCTATCGCGAGGCTGGCTGCCGCCCAGGCTGTGGTGGCGAACCGCTAATCGTAGCGACGGGTCGTAGGCTCGGGCTGTGGGGATAGTCGACGAGGACATCGCCAAGGTCAGGGCCGCCACCGACTTCGTCGCTGTGGTCAGCGAGCATCTCGCTCTGCGTCGGGTCGGGACCCGCTGGAGCGGGCTCTGCCCGTTCCACACAGAGAAGTCGCCGTCCCTGTCAGTCAACGCCGAGCTAGGTCTCTACTACTGCTTCGGGTGCGGGGCGAAGGGCGACGCGATCTCCTTCGTCCGGGAGATGGACCACCTCGACTTCGCGGACGCCGTCGAGAAGCTGGCGAAGCGAGCCGGGATCACCCTTCGCTACGACGAGGCCTCCGGGGGACAGGACCGCCAGCGACGCAACCGCACCCACGAGGCGCTCCAGGCGGCAGTCGCCTGGTACCACGACAGGCTCCTGTCCTCCAAGGACGCGGCACCCGCCCGCGCCTATCTGCGTCGCGAGCGCGGTTACGACGGCGACGTCGTCCGGCGGTACAGCCTCGGCTGGGCGCCGGCCGGCCGGGACGTGCTCGTGCGCAGCCTCGGGGTTCACCCCGCCGCTTTGGTCGACGCGGGTCTCGCGACCTTCGACGGGCAAGGCAGGTACGTCGACTTCTTCCGGGGTCGGGTCCTGTTCCCGATCTTCGAGCCGGGCGGCCAGCCGGTCGGCGCCGGGGGGCGCCTACTTCCGGGCGGGCAGGGCCCTAAGTACAAGAACACGGCGAACACCACCGTCTACGACAAAAGCCGGACCCTCTACGGGCTCAACTGGGCGAAGAAGGCCATCGTGGAGCGTGGCAGGGTCGTGGTGTGCGAAGGCTACACGGACGTGATCGGCCTGCAGAGAGCCGGGGTGGACGAGGCGGTCGCAACCTGCGGTACCGCGCTTTCCGACGGGCACATCAAGGCGTTGACGAACTTCGCCCGCCGTATCGTCGTCGCGTACGACGCCGACGCTGCCGGCCAGGCAGCAGCCGACAAGTTCTACGCATGGGAGTCCCGCTTCGACGTGACGATCAGCGTCTTGGACCTTCCTTTCGGGACCGACCCGGCCGACGCGGCACGCGCCGACCCGCCGGGGCTTCTCGCGTCGATCACCGCGGCGACCCCGTACCTGGGTTTCAGGCTGAACCGCTTGTTCGCTGCCAGCGACCTTTCACACCCCGAGGGGCGCGCCCGAGCTGCGGGCGAGGCGATGACGATGATCGCCGGCCATCCGGATCCGCTCGTGCGCGACCAGTATCTGATGGCCGTTGCGGACAGATGCCAGGTGCGACCCGATCGGCTCCGAACGATGGGTTCGGCTCCCGTCGAGAGGCCGGTCGCTGTGAGGCGCACCGCCCCGTCGGCGGTCGGGGGCCCGGAGATGGAGGCGCTGCGCCTGCTCGTGCAAAGGCCCGACGACATAGCCGCTCAGCTTCACGGCGTCATGTTCTCGCCCGGTGTCGCGCTCGAGGGATACCAGGCTCTGAGCGCCGCCCCGGACGTCTACAGGGCGATCGAAGGCGCTGCGCCGCAGGTAGCGGAGCTTCTACAGCGAGCCGCGTTGGACGAGTCGGACGCGGAGCCTGACGACGTCGTGAACCTGCTTTTGGAAAGGGCGGTCGACAGGGAGCTGACGACGCTGAAAGCGGAGATGCGCCGTGCTTCGCCGGCCGACCAGGCCGCCTACT
>JAJZDJ010000137.1 GCA_021828685.1 Actinomycetes bacterium
TCAGTCCGACACCGCCGCACCCGATCACTGCGACGCTTTGGCCCGGGCGAACCCTGGCTGCGTTGAAGACGGTCCCCATGCCAGTCACGACTGCGCACCCGAGAAGCGCCGCACGGTCGAGGGGCATGGCATCGGGGACCACTGCCACCGCCTGTTCGCTGACGAGCATCTTTTCGGCGAAACCCGCCAGACCTGCGAACTGGGCAACCGGCTGATTGCCGATGCGCAGACGGGGCGCCAGACCCTCGGCGCGTGCGCGTCGCTTGTCCACGCAGAGGTGCAACAACCCGCTCATGCACCAACGGCAGCGTCCGCAGAATCCCGACGGGCACGTGACCACCCTGTCGCCCGGCGCGAGATTGCGGACAGCTGGCCCGACTGCTTCGACTACGCCGGCCGCCTCATGGCCGAGCACCTGCGGGCGCGGGCTGAAGGGCAGGTTGCCGGACTGTACGTTTAAGTCCGAGTGGCAGATACCGCAAGCTGCGACCTCTATCAGGACCTCGTCGTCGGACGGTTTGTCGATGTCTACTTCCATTACTTCAAGCGGACGGCCGAACTCGGTCAGGACAGCAGCTCTCATTGTATTTTCTCCATGAAGCGGGCATCGCCAGTAGAGCACACTCAGTTGATCGGAAGCAATCTACGCTAGTCGATTGACTACTGCCATCTGTTGACATTATAGTGGTTCTATTCATCAGACAAAAGGGAGGAGCCTCGTGGTAGGACCCACTGCAGCAAAGGTTTATACGGAGTCGCGACCACGCCGTCACGGCTGGAAGGCGCAAGGGACGGCACTGGGTGCAACCGTGCTCACCATGTCCCTCGGTCTCACCGCATGCGGCGGCAGTTCGACGAAGGCCTCTAGCAGCGCGACGACCGCTAACGCCTCGTCGTCGAGCGCGACAACCGCGAAGACGTCGAGCGCGAGTGGGACGTCGATCGTGGTGGCCACCAACTTCCTACCTTCCAGCGTAGACCCCGACCCGAAGAACCCCGCCGACGCAGAGTTCGCCAGTGTCACGTCGACCAACCTGGCGGGCACCTTGTTCAGCTATCTGGGCGACAGTGCGGATCCGGCGACCACCGCGTCGATCCTACCGCCCACCCCGGAGCTCGCCACTTCGGCGACTACGTCGTCCAACGGTCTCAGCGTAACGGTGCAGCTGCGGGCGAACGTGATGAGCCAGTACGACAATCCGCTAACAGCCAGCGACGTCGTTTGGACGATGCAGCGCATCGTCAACACGAACCTCTACGGAGACGACATCCTAAAAGATGCCAATATCAGTCAGACCGATCCGGCTACTGCTACCGGGCCGCTGACCGTCGTGTTCCACCTGACAAAACCCACCTCGCTATTCGACCGGGCCCTGGCCTTGCCCTTCACCGACATCTTGGACAAGAAGGCGGTGCTGGCTAACGCAGGTGCCGGGCACCCGTGGGGACGCACATGGCTGACAACTCACAGCGCCAGCTTCGGCCCCTACGAAGTCGCCACTACCCAGTTCCCGAGCAAGATCGTCTACAAAGCCAACCCCTACTACTGGCGCGGCAAGCCGTCGATCACCAAAGCCACGTTCATCGTCGAGAGCAATGACAGTACGAGACTCGCGACCGTTCTCTCCGGTCAAGCCGACTACGCCGTCGGCCTGAACACGTCGGATCTGGCCAAGGTCAAGAGCACGCCGTCCGTCGTGGCCTACCTGCAGCCGAACGCAATCCTCCTCTACTACCTAGTGTTCAACCTGAAGAACTCCCAGGTACAGTCCGTCGACCTCCGCCGTGCTGTCAGCATGGCGATCGACCGCCAGACACTGGTCTCGACGGCCTTCACCGGAGCAGCTAACGCTGTCACGGGCTGCCTCCCGTCGAACCTGTACCCGGGGGAGCCCCAGTCGTCTCTTGACAACCCCGCTGCCGGCAATCCCAGCGCCGCCCATGCACTGCTCAGCTCTGTGCCCGGTCCGCACAACGTGACGATCGGCTATCTCAGCTCCACCTCGGATCAAGCGATGGGTGAGATAATCCAACAGGACCTCGCCAAAGCGGGCATCACGGCCACGCTCAAACCGTACTCGTCCTACAGCGTGTTCGCCGGCGACCAGGCCAAGTCGAAGTTCGGGATCGGCATCGACGGCTTCGGTCCGTTCATCCCCACCGCAGCCTACGTCTTCAACAACCTGCTCGTGAGCACCTCGGGATCCAACCAGGGCTTCTACTCGAACCCGGCCGTCGACGCAGCGGCAGCCACGGCGATGTCCACTTCGGGCGCAACCCGCTCCGCAGCATTGGCAACGGCCTGCAACGCAATGCTCAAGGACGTGCCGATCGCGATGCTCGGCTCCGTTGCCACGGTCTCGGCGTATAGCACGAAGATCACTAAGGTGTCCTCGACAGGACAGATCCCCCTGCTCTATAACATGAGAATGAAGTAGGCGGTAACGCTGCCATCGACTAGACCAGTCTGACTAGACCTGTCTCGTCTGACTCCACGAATCGGCCCCCGGGGTAACTGACCCGGGGGCCTTTCGCGTTTTCAGCGATTCCCGATACTTCCCGGGTAGCCGTAAGGAGGAGCATTGTCCCACAGGCGCCGGCGATCCCCGTCGGGGTCGTCCACTACCGCGCATTCCTCGGCGAAGACCATCGTCGCCCGACGGTCTGCGCTGTATGGAGGCCACACCGGCAGATCAGCGTGTCCCGGACTACCGGTAGTCGCCATCGACGTCATCGCTTTGCGGTAGCGGGTGGCCAAGGTGGCGTTCCCCTGGCCCTGATAGAGCGGTGCCCAGAATGGCGCGTCGAGATGCTCGAAAAAGTAAGGAATGTCGATGCCGTGGCAGGCCCCGACCTTTCCGCCGCCGGCCGGTGGTCTCCATGCAAAGCGGTACGCCCAAGTCGCCCCGCGCCGCTGCGCCTGGTGGGCGACGGCGAGCGCCGCTCCGGGGTTGAGCATCACCACGTCGCTGGCCATCATCGAGAAGATCTCGGGGTCGCTTACCTCACGGCCGCGGGCCTGCAAGGACCGTTCGTAGACCTCGAGGACGGCGTCGCTCGGAAGTCCTGTAGCGGCAGCGAGGCGCCAATGCTCGAACCCGTCGGAGGTTACTCCCATGTTGAGCGGAGGGTTGCGGACCTGCCCGTTGTCGTCGAAGATGCAAAGGCGGAACTCTTCGTCCATGTGGCCGACGAGGAGGTCTACGTCGGCTCCGGCCCCGTCGCGGATCGCCTCGATAGGTGGCCCGCTCAACAGTCTCCCGTCGACCACGGGCGAGAACGGATGACCCCCGGCGACGCTGTAGAGCTCGTGCAGGAGCTCTGGCGCGAGCACCAGGCTTTCCGCCGGCCGGCCTAGCAGACCGTCGAGGTCTCCCGCCACGATGTGGAGAGACTCTAGGACCGTGCGGGCGACAGCTGTAGCGGTGTCGGACTCGATCCAGCTGTGCCCGCTGGCCGAGCTGATAGGGATCGCGCCCCGGAACAGTCCTCGCGCGAGCGGGCTCGCGAGGAGTGCCGTGATCGTGACTCCACCCGAAGAATGACCGGCGATAGTCACCCTGGCAGGGTCGCCACCAAACGAGGCGATGTTGTCCTGGACCCATTCGAGGACCCTGATGGTGTCGTAGAGGCCGAGGTTACCCGTTCCCTCCAGACCGTCGAACAGCTCGTCGATATGCAAGAACCCGAGAGCGGACAACCGGTGATTGAACGTGACTAGGATGACGTCGTCGCCGGCGTAGGCATCGCCTGCCTGGAAATCCTCGGATCCCGAGCCGAGCACGTAGCCGCCGCCGTGCACATACACGACGACAGGGCGCGCTCCGTCTAGCGCCGGCGTCCACACGTTCAGATACAGGCAGTCCTCGCTCTGGCGGAGCTGGACAGCCGCCTGGCCCCGCCGGGCGCTCCCCTGCATGCTTCTCGGAGCGGTCGTGTCACAGGGACGCACTCCCTCCCAAGGCCTCGGAGCTTGCGGCAGGCTGTAACGCAAATGCCCGATCGGCGCCTCGGCATAGGGAACGCCTTTGAAGGCGATCGCTCCCCGCTCCCTCACGCCGCTCACGAGCCCAGCCGTTGTGACCGCCGTCGGCGCCGTCATCGCTGACCCGCCGGCAAACGCAGCTCTCCGCTCCGGCCAACCGACCCGCCCCCGTCCTGCTCGTATCCGCCGAAGCGGGCGAACGCCGAACGCAACTGCCCCTCCCGACATTGAGATGCTATGAGCAGGACGAGCAGCACCCGGGCTTTGGTTGCGTCGAGAACGCCTGCGTTGATCAGACCCCGTCGAGCCAGGTCCTGCTCGGAGCCGGGAAACGCGTAGGTGTGCTGGAGGAGTTCCCCCGCCCCGCATCGCGACGCGACCACGACGGGCATCGCCGTTACGAGTTCAGCGAGGCCATCCGAGGCGACTAAACGGGAGGGCAGATGGCCGCCGCCGAGGCCTTCGATCACGGCACCTGCATAGCCGGCCGCCTCCACGTATCGAAGGAGTCTTCCATCGTCGCCCGCTCCGACTGAGATCAACGCTACCGACACTTCGTCTGCGGGCCGCGTGGGGGCCGCCACGTTGAAGCGTAACGCCGGGCGCAGAACGACACGAGCTTGACCCTCGTGGACATATCCGATCGGACCGAAACCCGGCGAGACGAAAGTGGCGACGTTCGACGTGTGCGATTTGCGTACGCGAGTCGCCAGGTGGATCTCGTCGTTGAAGACGACGAGTACACCCATGTCTGCTGCTTCGGGCGACGTTGCGACACTGATCGCGCTTCGCAGGTTCGCCCCGCCGTCTGCTCCGAGCGAACCGGCGTAGCGCATCGCGCCGGTGAAGACGACCGGAGTCGGGCCGACGCCCAATGCTTCGACGGCGAATGCGATCTCCTCCATGGTGTCGGTTCCGTGAGTCACGACTACCGCTCCTCCAGGGGTGGTGTGCGACCATTGCCGCACCCGTTGCCAAATGGCGACGGCGTCGGCCATGGTGGCATCCGACGAGGCAATGAGGGAATGGGTCTCGGAAGTGACCCGCAGGGACGCGCCGCCACGGAGCTCGTCGACGAGGTCGTGCGCCTCCAACTGCGGCATCGCACCGTTCGGACCGGGGGTCGACGAGATCGTTCCTCCGCAGGCGAGTACCAGCACCCGGGCCGTCACGAAAGCCTTCCTAAGAACTCGTCGAGCGACCAGGCATCCCTCGGGATCTCCAGCAATCCCGTTCGAGGCGGCAGCTCGGTGCACGAGACGACCCGGTCTGGTAACCCGTACTCTGGGATCGCAGAGCGGAGCTGCATGGCAATCTTGGCCCGGACTTTCGCAGTCCCTGCCAGGAAGAGCACTAGCTCGTTGCCCTCCGGCCCGGGCAACTCGGCGGCATAGGTCGCGTAAGTGCCGGTGACGCTACGTAATGCTTCGGTTTCTACGTCCTCGATGAACATGTAGCCGTCCTTGCGAGCGACGAGTGGATACATGGAGAGCTGCGCTTCGGGGATGACGCGCCGGTCGCCGCCCATCTTGACCCGCCAACCGGTATGAAGCCAGCCGTCGCGCCAAAGGGCGACGCCCTGCCCGGGAGGGTCGGCATAACCCGCAGGCAGCTCCCAAGGCGACGACGCCCGCAACGCCAACTCGCCTACTTCGCCGATCTCGACCTCGTGCCCGACTGCGTCGACGACCCGCGCTTCGAAGGGGGGCAGGCACCATCCGGCTCCGTGCTCTGGGTCCGGATCGAGATCTGTGCTCACTGCTCCGCAGGCCTCCGTCTTGGCCAAGCCTGCCACCCAATGAACCCCGAAGCGTTCCCGCGCCGCCCAACCCAATCGTGTGCCGGGCGGTGCAGCAACAAGCTCCAGCGAGTGATAACGATCGGAGGCCGCCGGAGGCGCCCGGAGGAGGTCGTCCAGGGAGGGGGACACCAGCGACGCAGCAGTTACACCGAAGCGGTCGATCGCCGGCCAGAAGCCGTCGGCTCGCAGCCCAGGAAGAAGCGCAACCGAACCCCCGCGCAGCACGGACCCGTATGCAGCTAGAAGCGTCCCCATGTAGCAAAGACCGGTCGTGAGGAGGACTCTGGCTTCCTCTGGATAGCAGCGCTGCATGCCGGTTGCCATCGTCGAGAGGGCAACGGAGCTTGCTCTGACGCCGCGGCGGATCCCAGGCAGCCCCGAGTTGTGGACTATGACCGCGTCGGCTTCGAAATCGCCTGTTGCCAGCCCGCTCGAAGTGCCCTTGCCATCGAGCAAAGCTCGATAGGTGGTGTTAGCGAACCTGGTCGTCGCTGCGTTTGGAAGTTTGATCTCTGCGTCGTGCACGACGAGCGCCGGCTGGCGGATGCGAAGGACCTCCGACGTGAGCGCACCGGGCCAGAGCGGATTGATCGGCATATAGACCGCCCCGAGCCTGTTCGCCCCCCACCAGGTGGCGAGTGCTGCCACCGAGAGCTCCTGAAGCGCCGCGACGCGGTCGCCCGCTCCGACACCCCTGGCCTGCAGTCCTGCAGCGACGCGCTCCGCGAGTTTCGCCATCGCAGCGACGGTCCACTCCCCCTCGCGATCGACAATCAAGGTTTCCCGCGGGGAGCGACGCAACATTGCCGACGCTATCGACGCCCTCGCAGACAGAGCACTGCCGGACCTCGTTGCGCCCATTGCTAACGACATCACTTACCTCCTACGACTTGACGCCGATAGTGAACTCGTCTACTGTCAACAGTCGACTATGAGTGGCGAGCTTAGCGAAGAAGCGGCAGCGGAGGCGAACCCGGGAGGATTTGACCTACGGCTCGTCAGGGTCTGGACCCAACCCGAATCGACTCTCATCACCCCTTATAAGATGATCGACTCGCTGCTCTATGTTCCTCGGGGAGCCGCGCCGGACGTTCCGCGCCCAGGGGTCCTGTTCGTACACGGCTGGGGTCGCTACCCATACGACGAGCTTCCCGCCGCCCTCGGTCCGCTGCTTGCCCAGCAAGGCGTCTTGGTGCTCTCCCTCGCCATGCGCCGGCGAGGTGGCGAGGGCCAGGCGGCCGCGATGCCCGGCGATGACGTCGCCGACATTGCGGCCGGACTCGACGTCCTCGGACACTTCGGCGCCAGCGAGATCGTTCTAGCCGGCCAGGACATCGGAGCACTATCGGTTACCCGCTATCTGGCTGACACCGGCGATTCACGGGTGCTCGGCTTGGCCTGGGCTGATCCCATCGACGACCCAGCGCAATGGCTGGCCGAGCGGCTGCCTGCCGATCGTCTCGAAGCTGTGATGCAGACCGCACGCCAGGCCGCCTACGAGATGAAGTCTGACTTTGCACGCATCGACATGGACATCCCGCTCGCCGGACGGACCCCGATGTGGATCATCCAGCCACCAGTGCAGTTCCTCGCATGGTGGGGTGGCGCCAAGCGTCTCTGCTTGTCGCATCTTCGAGACGAGATTGCCGTTCCAATCCATTCTGTGTCCACTGAGGACTCCTCGGCGCCTGAGGCCGTTGCTACTGAGATAGCCAAGTGGTGCGAGGAAGTGCTTCCCAGACCCATCGATCCAATCCACACCGAGCTGGTCACCGTTCGCACGGACGGCGACGCCCGCCTCGTCGGCTACCTGCGAGCCCCCGAGCATGACGTGCGCTCCGATGCGGCCGTTCTCATAGTCCACGGCCTGAGCACCGGGCCGTTCAGCCCGATGGCTCGGCAGTTCATGTCTCATTACACCGACCAGGGATTCGCGTGCTTGGCGATGGAAAGCCGGCGTTCCGGCTATCGAGTGATCGCCGACTCCGACCCGGCCTTCGACGAGGCCGACATCGAAGCCTTCGTCGAGCTATTGGTGAAGCGGGGTTGGCCGAAAGTCGTGCTGGTCGGCGCCAGCCAAGGAAGCCAGGCCGTTTCCTACTACGTGAGCCGTCGACACAATCCGGCCGTGGCCGCGGCGGTACATCTTGCGCCGAGCGGCGAGAGCGGCCGGTACTTCGCCGAGGGAGTCGGCAGGCAACGCTACGACGCCCTCATAGCGGAGGCGCGCGATGCAGTCGCCGCGGGCCATCCGGAGCATTTGATCGTCACGACGCTGCAAGAGCCGCCTCCGGCCGCCTTCTCGCCGGTGCGGCGTCACTACTGGCGGGCGGCAAGCTGGCTCGCATGGTGGGTGGACATCGAAAGCCATCTCGACCTTCTTGGAGAGGTCGACGTCCCGACGCTTCTCGTCGCAGGCACCAGCGACGACTATACAGACAAGGAAAGGATGGAAAAAGTGGTCGCCGCGTTGGCAAAAGCCCCGCTCGTCTCCCAGCACTGGTATCAGGCTGACCACGCCCTCAAAGGCGTCGAAGCTCAAGTCGTCCACGACATCGCCGCTTGGCTCGAAAGCAATGACATCGTCGAGCGGCGGGGGCAGCCTCTCGAAGAAGACCCCCGTCCTGCTGCCGAACCGACCCCCCGCCTTC
>JAJZDJ010000138.1 GCA_021828685.1 Actinomycetes bacterium
GCAACCAATGCCGGGGCGACGGCCGACGGGGTCGCCACTAAGCCCCTGGTGCCCGACGTGATCGCACCTGACGTGCTTTGGTCCTGCACCACCTGCGGAGCCTGCGTCGAACAATGTCCAGTCGACATAGAGCACGTCGACACCATCGTCGACATGCGCCGCTACCAGGTGCTGATCGACGCGGAGTTCCCGAGCGAGGCAAACCTGATGCTTCGCAACGTCGAGAACCGCGGCGACCCGTGGGGGCTAGGGTCGAGCCAGCGCCTCGCGTGGACCGAAGGCCTTGACTTCGAAGTGCCCGTAGTGTCGACCACGATCCCCGACGACGTCGAGTACCTGTTCTGGGTCGGCTGCGCCGGCGCGCTCGACGAGCGGGCAAGACGCACCACCCAGGCAATAGCCCGCCTCTTGCACCAGGCGCGCATCACGTTCGCAGTGCTCGGACCGAAAGAGTCCTGCACCGGGGATCCCGCACGGCGTCTAGGCAACGAGTACCTGTTCCAGACACAGGCGCAGACGAACATTGAGACTCTCAAAGCGGCGGGAGTGCGCAAGATCGTTGCGAGTTGCCCTCACTGCTTCAACTCGATAGCGAGGGAGTACCCGTCACTCGGCGGGAACTTCGAGGTGTTCCACCACACGCAGCTGCTCGAGAAGCTCCTCTCGTCGGGATCACTCAAGCCGATCAATCGTATCGAGCAAAAGGTCACCTACCACGACCCGTGCTACCTGGGACGTCACAACGAGATCTACGACGAACCCCGCGGGGTGCTCGGCCACGTCCCCGGGGTAAAGGTCGAGGAGATGCACCGATGCCGCAACAAGGGGTTCTGCTGCGGCGCCGGCGGTTCGAGGATGTGGTTAGAGGAGAACATCGGCACACGGATCAACGTGAACCGCACAGACGAGGCTCTCGCCACCGGTGCGGACGTCATTTCCACTGCGTGCCCCTACTGCCTGATCATGCTCGACGACGCCACGAAGGCACGACAGGCAGAGGGTGCCGCCGCTGAGTCGGTGCGGGTGATGGACGTGGCCCAGCTCCTCGAACAGTCGCTCAAATGAAAAGTTAACGTTTTGTTATGTAGCAATTTGCGTACCCTGCCGACACTACAGATGTGGATAAGGTCACACGCCCCGTTCCGGTGAGTGACTTAAGGGCAGCGCTAGTCAATGGCGATATCAGCGTTGCCTATCAGCCGATCGTCTCACTCCAAGACAACTGCGTCGTGGCCGCGGAAGCTCTCCTCCGGTGGAATCACCCGAGACTCGGGTCGATCACGCCCGACAACTTCCTACCCGCCGCAACCGCTGCCGGCTTGATGAGCGAGATCACAAACTATGTGCTTCGCCAAGTGTGCGGCCAGATAGCAGTCTGGCAGCGAGACGCAGTAATCGGTCCGCAGTTTCGAGTCTCGCTGAATATCGCCTCGGAGGACCTGCTCGACCTTCGCCTCGCCGACACGATAAAAGAGGCTCTCGACGCCGCCTCGATCGACGCCGGCTGTCTGGTCCTGGAAGTGACCGAGCGCGATCTCGTCGTCGACACCGCTATTGCACGCGACGCCCTGCGACTCGCTCGCCGGCTGGGTGTGCGAATCGCCCTCGACGACTTCGGAACAGGCTTTTCGTCACTGAGCTACCTGAGGGACTTCCCTGTCGACACGGTCAAGATCGACCGGAGTTTCGTTGCGGGACTGGGTGACGATGCCGATTCGACAACGTTGGTCCGCGGGGTAATGTCGCTGACCCGAACCCTCGGGCTGTTGGTCGTCGCCGAGGGGATCGAGAACGACACGCAGTTGGACATTCTTCGCCAACTCGGATGCGACCTCGGCCAGGGCTATCTCTGGTCGGGAGCGGTACCAGCGTCATCGTTCCCGGCGCTCATCACGTCGATCCCGACGAACTCGGGATTCCCCGGCCTGTCAATCACAAGACCGGTCCCGCAGGTCACGAGCCATCTCAGCTGGGCGGTGATCGATTCACTTCCCACCGAGATCGCGGTACTCGACGCAACCGGGGAAATTGTGGCAACCAACTTGGCGTGGCAGCGTTTCGCCCTGAAGAACGGGGGGAACACGGCCACGTGCGGCGTTGGAGTCAACTATCTGGCGGTCTGCGACAGATCCGAGGGGCCCGGGGCGGACGACGCAGCAATCGCCTCGCAAGGCTTGAGGGCGGTGCTAGCCGGGGAGCGACGATGGTTCGACTTCGAGTACGACTTTCCCGGACCCCAATCCAAGCTGAGATTCGTATGCCGCGTATCTGCGCTCGCGACAAGCGGTGGGGCCGTGGTTGCTCATCTCGACATCACCGAACGCCATGCGGCGAAGACTGCGCTCGGTGAAAGCGAAGCCCGATTCCGCAATATCTTCGACCACGCCCCGGTAGGAATATTGCGGGTCAACCCCGACGATCGCATCCTCGACGTCAATCCTGCGCTGTGTCGGATAATGGACGTCTCGCCAGACGAACTGTGCGGGCAACTAAGAAGCTCGATATTCGACTTCGGCGACGATGACCACACCGAGATCGACAGTGCGACCTCCGAGGGTTCCGCAGACGACACGTCGATCCTGGCCCGGATTCACAGGCCAGATGGTCGCGTCCGACTCACGCGGGTGACAAACGTTCTCACAACAGACCATGACGGCGTCTCACGAGCGCTCGTAGCGACCGTGACCGACGTAACCGATCAGATACGCATGAACGAGGACTTACGCCGAGCGCAAGAGATGGAGGCTCTAGGTCGACTCGCCGGGGGCATCGCTCACGAAATCAACACACCGACTCAGTTCATATCCGACAATCTGTCCTTCCTCGCCGAGATGTGGGAAGGTCAGAGCCGGCTCATCGACGCTGCCAGACACGCAGCGAAGTGTCTGAGGGAAGGTTCCAATGCCGAGGAGGTCGCCTGCCTACTAGAGAAGGCGATCACCGCTGGCGACTTGGACTACGCCCAATCCGAGATCCCTACCGCGCTCGAGCAGAGCCAGGAGGGAACGCGTCGTGTCGCCGCCATCGTGAAGGCGATGAAGGCCTTTGGGCATCCAGACCAAGACTGTCCGGAGCCGACTGATATCAATCAGATGATCCAGGACACCGTCACGGTGGCGCGCAGCGAGCTCAAATACGCCGCTGACCTGTCGACTGACTTCGCTGGACTACCGATCGTCTCCTGCTACCGGGGCGCCATGAGCCAGGTCATGCTCAACTTGTTGGTCAATGCCGGTCACGCCATACAAGACCGTGGCGAACGCGGACTCATAACGATACGCACTTTCTTCGACGGAGCTGCTGTCCAGATCGACGTCACCGACAACGGGTCGGGAATACCGCCCGACATTCTGCCGAAGATCTTCCGTCCATTCTTCACCACAAAGCCGGTTGGGCAAGGCACGGGGCAAGGGCTGGCACTCGCATGGTCCACTGTGGTCGAACGACACAAGGGCTCCATCGACGTCGACAGCTCCACGAGCGGAACGACGTTCACGATACGAATTCCGGTCGACAAGGAAGTCCGTACGACCTCAATACCAACACCGGCTCTCTCGAAAGGCTCTCCAGCCTATGCATAGACTCGTTGTAGTCACATGAAACATATTCTCTTCGTGGACGACGAGGCGAACATCCTTGCGGGGCTTAGGCGGATGTTCCATGCAGAGCGCGACACGTGGGATGTGAGCTTTGCCGAGGGTTCGCTCGAAGCCATGTCGCTGATAAGTGCTAGGTCATATGACGTCGTGATAAGCGACATGAGGATGCCCGGCATGGATGGCGCAGAACTGCTGACACACGTGCGGGAGATGCACCCTGAATCGGTCCGCCTTATCCTGTCAGGTCAGACCGACCGGGCCGCGGCTCTGCGGGCTGCATCTGTTGCACACCAGGTTCTGAACAAACCGATCGAGGCTGACGCACTTAAGAAGGCCATCGCCAGGGCCGCGAACCTTGACGATCGTCTGTCGCAGGTACGGTTGCGGTCGGTTCTCGGCCGCCACAACGCGCTGCCGAGTCCCTCGACGACACTGAAGCGCCTGAACGGCGAGCTCGCGGATGTCGACTGCGATCTCGGGCGCGTCGCCGCTATTATCGAAGCTGATCTGAGCATCACCGCGAAAGTTCTCGGACTCGTCAACTCGGCCTTCTTCGCGCTGCCCAGGGAGATCTACAGCGTCAAGGACGCCGTCGTCTATCTGGGGATAGAGCACGTCCGCGCCTTGGCGGCGACCGCAGACCTTTTCCGTGCATTCGGTGGCAACGAAGACCTCACTCGCCTCGCCGCTCGTCTTCACTCTCACTCCTATGAAGTGCTCCGCCTCGCGCAAGTGATCAATCCCGACACAGAGAAGCCCGCCGCCTTGTACCTCGGAGCGCTCCTTCATGATCTGGGTCTGCTGGCAATCGCCGCGCTCCTTCCCGACGCCTGGTCCATGTTGACACACGGCGACGGCGGCGACTGGACCAACGAAGCCGAGCGAGCATTGATCGGCGCGACCCACTCTGAAATCGGCGCATACCTGCTGGCGTTGTGGGGACTTCCATTCGAAGCGATCGAGATCGTAGGGTCACACCACGACGAGCTTCCAATCGTCTCGACCACGTCTCTGACTGACGTTGAGGCCGTGCGGATCGCCGACGCCATCGTGTGTGGATTCGAACCTCTTGTCGGTCACGATCCCGAGCGCGACCGAGCGTATCTCAACTCGCTCCGGATCGGGGAACAGATAGTCGAATGGCGACGCTACCCGGATCCGGCCGCTCGCGCCTAGGAGTTACCGTGACTGAAACCTCAGACCTGGATAGCACCGACTCGAGGCCTAGGATCTTATGCGTCGACGACGAACCCGCCGTCCTCGACGGTCTGCGCCGCCAGCTACACAAAGACTTCTGCGTCGTCGGCTACGTCTCGGGACACGAAGCACTCGGCGCCCTCAACGACGATGAATCGTTCAAGGTGATCATCTCGGACATGCGGATGCCGATGATGGACGGCGCGACGGTACTCACCAAAGCGCGAGCCCTCCGTCCCGACACAGTACGCATCCTCCTCTCGGGCCAGTCAGAGCTAGAAGATGCCGCTTCGGCGATCAACGAAGGAAACATCTTCCGCTTTCTCATCAAGCCATGCCCACGACCCGCGCTGGAAAAGGCCCTGGCAGACGCCATCGAACACAATCGGCTCCAGACCGCTGAACGCGTTCTACTCGAGCAGACACTCAAAGGTTCGATCGACGCACTCCTCGACACCCTCGCCCTAGCCAACCCGACTGCATTCGCACGCGCAAACCGCATCCGTCGCCTCGTTGCCGAGATCGTAGCGGTCTGCCAGGTGTCCGATGGTTGGAGAATCGAGATTGCGGCAGCGCTTTGCCAGATCGGAAGCGTCGTCCTGCCTCAGCCCACACTCGAGAAGCTCCACTCCGGATTACCGCTCACCCCCGAAGAGCAAGCTCAGATCGCCGATCTCCCCGGCATAGCCGAACGCCTCCTTGGTCGCATACCTCGCCTCGATGGTGTGATCGACATCATCCGCGGGCAATCGGTTCCCTTTGCGCAGGTCCACCACGAGCGCCCCGCCGAGGCTTCCAATGCTGCAGGAATACTCCGTCTCGCAGTCGACCTCGACTATCTCCAAGCGGGCGGCTTCAGCCGGCTCGATGCCCTGATGTTACTCGCCACGCGACGCGGCAACTACAACCCCGATCTCCTCTCTACGCTCACCTCTGAAGCATCCCACGAGCGCAAAGCAAGCCCCGTCGTCGCCGTGGAACTCCACCAACTCAGACCGGGCATGGTTGTCGCAGCTGACATAACCGACGTATCTGGACGGCTACTCGTCGGGAAAGGCCACGAGGTAAGTGACAGACTCATTGAGCTGATCCGAAATCGCAGGGCGACATGTCCGGTAGTCGAGCCAATGCATGTGATCGTGATTGAGCCTGCCGAGACAGTTGACTCCTGACAATCAGCAAAACGGCCTCGCGCCTCTGGCCGGGTTCCTCGTGAAGGCCTGCGCGTACCGTAGCGAGCGGTTCGCGACGGCGCGTGAGATGAGGTACGCGTTGGCGGCCATCCAAGAGGGTGGCCGGTAGTGGCTGACCTTGCGCTCCGGCTTGGACGTGGGGAGCGCGACGACGTCGAGTGGAAACGTGACGGCGAGGACAGGAACCTGCTACGCAAGGCCGTGTGCGCCCTCGCTAACGACCTGCCCGGGCGGGGTGGGGGCCACCTACTGGTCGGGGTTCGCAACGACGGGACGCCGACCGGTCTGACCGTCAACGACGGGCTGATTCTGCAGTTCACCAACATCCGTGACGAGGCGCGGGTTCTTCCGCTGCCGGTGATGACCGTTGAGAAGGCGATGTTCGCAGGAGGCGAGTGCGTCCGTGTGTGGGTAGAAGCAGCTGGCATGAGACCGGTGCGGTTCGACGGGGTCGTCTGGGTTAGGGTCGGTACGAGCACACGGCGAGCGACCCGTGAGGAGGAACTTGTCCTCGCTGAGCGCAGTCGGGCCGGCGACGTCACCTTCGACCAACGGTCTGTTGGCGGCACCGCCGTGGGCGACCTGGATGTCGAGCTGTTCCGTTCGACACATACTGGTCGGTGACGGTGAGAGGAGGACTATGACGACATCGATCGCTCTGTTCAACAA
Organism: Actinomycetes bacterium; assembly: GCA_021828685.1. Classification (GTDB taxonomy): domain Bacteria; phylum Actinomycetota; class Acidimicrobiia; order Acidimicrobiales; family Palsa-688; genus JAJZAM01. The sequence continues at coordinate 6,659 of JAJZDJ010000138.1, forward strand.
TAAAGGCGGGGTTGGCAAGACGACGTTGACTTACCACCTTGCGCACATGGTCGCTCGGATGGGCTGGCGTGTCCTCGCCGTCGACCTCGATCCCCAGGCAAACCTCACCTCCGCCTTCTTTGACGAGGACCGCCTCGAAGGCTTCTGGGAGCAGGACAGCACCGAAACGATCCTGTCAGCCGTTGCACCTCTCATCCGTCAGCTCGGCGACGTCCAGGTGCCCACTGCCCATCCAACTGCGGACCGACTCTGGGTCGTCCCGGGTGACCTCGGGCTCAGTAGCTTCGAGGACCGTCTGTCTGACGCATGGCCGCGCAGCGTCCTCGGCGAGGAGGGCGCTATCCGAGTCACCACTGCCTTTCACCGGATCATCGTCGGCTGTGCAGCCCAGGTAAGCGCGGACGTGGTATTTCTGGACGTCGGCCCGAATCTCGGTGCGATCAACCGAGCAGCCCTGCTTGCGTCCAATGACCTTGTCGTGCCGCTGGCCGCCGATATGTTCTCGCTACAAGGCCTCCGCAACCTCGGTCCGAGACTGCGGGAGTGGCGCGCGGCCTGGCAAACGCTGGGCCTCCCGCGGGTGCCTTCGAGCATCGACGCTCCAGCTGGAACCATGAATCCGCTGGGATATGTCGTGCTCCAGCATGCCGTCCGGCTCGACCGTCCTGTCAAAGCGTATGACAGATGGCTGCGGCGAATACCGACGGAGTTTCATCGAGCGGTGCTCGGTGAGCCCGATGTCTCCGTCTCGAGTGCGAATGATCTTTATCAGCTCGCCAGTTTGCGCAACTACCGGAGCCTTATGCCGCTGGCACAGGATGCGCGCAAACCAATGTTCGACCTCCGTGCCGCTGACGGGGCGCTCGGCTCGACGGCACGGCTAGTCCAGACCTGCTTTCACGAATTCGAAGATCTGGCTGGGCGAGTCATGGAAGCGGCACGAATTCCGCTTCCAGTCGCCTCTAGGGCTTGGCCTCAATAGGGGAGCTTTTACATACCAAGGCCCTCACTGCTCCGCCATATCGCGGTAGCCGACGGTGTTGGTCCATCTGTCCCTGAGCTCCCCATGCGGCCCTCAGTCCTCCTCGCTGTGGCCTTGGCCGGTCACGGCCGACTTGCCTGGTCTGTGGGGGACCTTAGCGACGAAGACATGCTGCAACCCGAGTCTGCTGGACAGGTGATTCACGATGTTCCTATGATCGTCGCTGCGATGCCGACTACACTGTTCGATAGGAGCAGTGGCGTCGCGGCACCATAGAACGGCGCGTGGCCGAACGCAAACACGCCCCCGTCTGCGCCGACGAGCCAGTACCCGCCGTCCACTGGGTCCGCCGCCATGCCCACGATCGGAGCGTTCAATTTAAGCGAGCTAGCCGACCCGAAGAAACGAGCTTCACCAAACGAGAACACCCCACCATCCGCCCCAACCAACCAGTACCCACCACCATCCGGCGTCGCCGCCATACCCACAATCCGTGCATTCAACCTAAGCGAACCAGTCGACCCGAAAAACCGGGCATCACCAAACGAGAACACCCCACCATCCGCCCCAACCAACCAGTAGCCACCCCCATCCGGCGTCGCCGCCATGCCCACGATCGGAGCGTTCAATTTAAGCGAGCTAGCCGACCCGAAGAAACGAGCTTCACCAAACGAGAACACCCCACCATCCGCCCCAACCAACCAGTACCCACCACCATCCGGC
>JAJZDJ010000139.1 GCA_021828685.1 Actinomycetes bacterium
GCAATATCGATTGCGTCAGAGGCGCTGGAATGGCCCGATTGGGCGGGGGGCGGAGACCTGGCGCCGGGAGCCGAGAAGTCGCAGTCGGCGGGCCTCGTGGTTTGGGCGACAGACATTAGCGCCGAGGCGCTCGGGCTGGCTGAGGAAAATACGAGCCGCCTCGGCGATCCGGTCGGCCGCCGGATCCGACTCCGCCAAGGGGATTGGTGGCGGGCGCTCCCCAAACAGCTTGCCGGCAAGGTGAGCGTGGCTATCGCGAACCCGCCATACATCTCCACTGACGAGATGGCGACCCTCGACGCTGTCGTCGCGGACTGGGAGCCGCGAGGTGCACTGGAAGCTGGACCCACAGGCAGGGAAGCACACGAGCGGATCCTTTCCGAGGCGGCATCCTGGCTCCAACCGGGGGGTGCAATCGTCTTGGAGATAGCACCTCATCAGGCGAAAGACGTGGTGGGGCTGGCGGAGGCGGCAGGCCTAGGAAACGTCGAAGTCCACCTCGACCTCGCAGGGCGCGAGCGAGCCGTCGTTGCCAGGCGCAAGCCGTGAACGGGCCTATGTGCGACGGCGGGGGCGGGTCGCCTGGCATGATCCTCGGCGCGCTCGGGGATCCGCCTCCCAATGAAACCATCAAGGCAGCCGCCGACGCGCTCAAGAGCGGTCTTGTCGTCGGGATCCCGACCGATACCGTCTACGGGCTGGCCGTCGATCCATGGCGTCCCGGGGCGACCGACAAGCTGTTCGCCGTGAAGCGACGCCCACGGAATGTGGAGCTCCCGGTGTTCGTCTCCGGTGTTGCTCAGGCGCTCGAACTGGCGCCGAGCCTTGCAGTCCCCGCAAGGCTGCTAATGGAGGCATTCTGGCCGGGTCCGCTGACGATAGTTGTTCCAAGGGCCCCTGAGCTCACGGCTGATCTGGGTGACAACACCGCGACGATCGGCCTACGCTGCCCGGCCCATCCAGTGCCACTTGCCCTGTGCGCGTCAAGCGGGCCGTACGCCACCACCAGCGCCAACTTGCACGGAGAGCCGCCCATCCACGAAGCGTCGGTCCTCGCCCGAAGTCTGAAAGGCGTGGGTTTGGTTCTCGACGGTGGCCCTTGCGACGGCGAGCCGTCGAGCGTGGTCGAGGTCGGTGTGGGATCGCCCCGGCTTATACGGTCGGGCGTGATCGACTGGCTGGATATACTGAGGGTTGCTTCGAGTCGAAGTTAGACTCGCAGGATTAATTCTTCGCGAAATATCTTGCCCCTACGAGTTGCCCGCGCTGCGGCGCGCGTGCGATGATTGGGCACGTGCCGGTCCATCGACACGCGAAGCCCGCAGCCGAAAGACAAATTCGACCAGCAAAATCACTTCCGACAGAGGCCTATGGACAAGCAGCGGCCAGGTATAATGGCTTTCGCCGGCATCGGTCTGACCAATGCCATCTGCCTTGCGGCTGGATTGGTCGTTGGCTGGATCGTCGACAGTGCGCTGGGTACGTTGCCGCTGTTCCTGTTCGGCGGTCTCGTCTGCGGAATCGGTGCTGGAGTGCTGGCAACGAGGGCCGAGTACAAGCGATTCTTCTAACTAGCGAACCCTGCTGACTTCAACACTTCTGACATCGAGACCACGAGCGGAACCTTGCTGACTGCCTTTCCCCTAAACGAGATAGAGAAAGTGGTGCGCCGCACCGCTATCGCTGCCATCATCGTCGGAGCGATCGTCTCCGGCGTCGTCGCTTTGCTGGGAACACCTTACTTTGCTCCCGGAATGGCTATCGGCCTCGGGTTGGCGGTCGCCAACCATCGGGTGTTCCAATCCTCCGCAATGCGCTTTTCGACTCCCGAAGGGGTCCTCAGTCGCAAGCCGTTCGCAGGGAGCGTCGTGCTTCGCCTCGGCGTGTGTACTGCAGTGGCCTTCGGTCTGCTCGTGGTGGATCGCCCGGTTGGATGGGGGGTCGTGGCGGGACTGGCGATCTTCCAGGCGACGATGCTGGCCAACGCATTGGTGTCACTTCTCCGCTTCCAGCGTCGCGGTGTGACCACGATGGAGCCCGGTGATGAGTAGTTCGTCCCGCTTGGTAGCGATCAACATCCCTGTCGGGCAACACGTGACGGGGAAGGTCGCCGGATTTACCCTCAACCTCGACACTATCTGGACGACCGTCGCTGCCTGCGTGATCGTCGTCGGAATGGGCCTGTACCTGGCACGGAACGCGACGAGCGGGGTTCCCGGCCGGCTCCAGCTGTTCTGGGAGGGTGTGGTCGGGTGGATCACCGATCAGGTCGGCCAGAGCCTCGGGCCCAAGTACCGACACGTCGTGCCGCTGGCTGTCTCGCTGTTCATGCTCATACTGGTCGCCAACTGGTTGGAGATCCTGCCCGGCCTCTACCACAACACCGACTACAGCCCTGCCCCGACGGCTGACGTCAATCTGACCTATGCGCTTGGTGCGCTTGTGTTCATCCTCACCAACGCAGCCGGTATCAGGGCCCGCGGCATCGGGGGTTTCCTCAAGCACCTCACACGCAAGCCCCGGGTGATGACACCGCTGCATATTCTCGAGGAGCTGGCGAAACCGTTGACGCTGGCGTTGCGGCTGTTCGGGAACCTTTTTTCCGGAGGGATAATGATCGCACTGTTGATCAGCTTCCCGCTGGCGTTCGCCCCGGCGAGCCTGATTTTCACACCACTTTGGAAGCTCTTCGACATGTTCATCGGAGTGATCCAGGCGTTCATCTTTGCTCTTCTCACCATTCTCTACTACCAGTTTGCGATAGAGGAAGGGCACTAATGAGGTCTCAGACAAATCAAGACAGGAGAAGCGTAGGAACATGGCAGCAGTAGCAACCACCCAGAAGGCCATCGAACTAGCTGGTGCCTTCGCCGGAGGCGGCTTGGCGCTCGGAGGCGGGGCTATCGGTGCCGCCATCGGTGACGGTCTCGCCGGCAGCCAGACCATCGCGGGCATCGCCCGTCAACCCGAGGTGCAGGGCCGCCTCTACACGACGATGTTCCTGATCGTCGGTCTGGTGGAGGCGATGTACTTCATCAACCTGGCGTTCGCAGCGCTCTTCGTGTTCGTCCTGGCCACCGGCAAGTAGGCGACCGGTGGAAGTCGCATCGTCGAACTTCCTCGTCCCGAACGGGACCTTCATAGTCGAACTGGCCGCCTTCCTGATCGTGTTGTTGATCCTGCGCCGCTACGTGCTGCCGCCGATCTCCAAGATCATCGACGAACGCCAGGCGACGATCCGCAAGGCGCTCGCCGACGCCGAAGAAGCCAAGCAGCGAGCAGCGGAGGCAGAGGAAGAGTACAAGCGCATCGTTGGCGAGGCGCGCCAGCAGGCCAGGTCGGTAGTAGAAGAAGCCAACCGCCAGGCCGAGCAGGCCCGGGCCGATCGCAGGGAGCAGGCTGAGGCCGAGTACCAGCGAATTGTTGCTTCTGCGTACGCGGAGATTGACGCCCAGACGAGGCGTGCCCGACAGGAGCTTCGCCAGCAGGTCGCAGATTTGGCGATAGTCGTGGCGGAAAGGGTTATCGGCGAAGGTATCGACCGTCAGGCCCAGTCGGCGCTGATAGACCGGACCATCTCGGAGGTGACCGACTCGTCGTCGGACCTTGGACAACTCGCAGGCTCGCAGGCCGGCGGGTCGCAGACAGCAGGGGAGCGCGCCTAGGTGCGCCAGTCGGTAAGGGGCTACGTCGACGCTACCGTCGAACGGTGCGCCCGTGCGGGCCAACTGTCGCAGATCGCCGCCGACATGGAGGCGGTCTCCGCCGTGATCGCTGCGTCCGATGACCTGCGGACCGTCATCGCTGAGAACGCCATCGCCGTCTCGGCGAGGCGTACCGTTCTCGACGAGATCTTCTCCTCGAAGGTCGACGACGCGACGTGGGCGCTCGTAGGTTTCGTGGTCGACTCCGAGCGGGCGAGCGAGATCCCGGCCGACGTTGCGTGGATCGCCACGCACCTGCGTGCAGCCTCCGAGCGCCTCGAGGCGGTCCCCGGGCAACCGCTCGGCTTCAAGGCAGCCGAGGAGAGAGTCCTCGGCTATGCGGGCGCCGTGCTCGAATCGGTCAGCGGCGAAGCGGAGCTGGGCGAGATCGAGGACGAACTTTTCCGTTACCGGCGGATCGTCGGCGCCTCCGCCGACCTGGCCAGGGCCCTTTCGGACCCTGAGCTGCCGGCCCGGTCGAGAAGGGACATTGTCGGCGCTCTTCTTGACAGTAAAGTCACGTCGGCAACGGCGGCGTTGGCCGCCTACCCGGTGACAGTCGGGAGGCCGAGGGACTACGAAAGCCTTCTCGACGTCCTATTGACCCGGGTCGCCGACGAGGCGAACCGGCGCGTCGCAGACGTGCGAAGTGCGATCGAGCTTGACGAAAGCCAGCGCAGCAACCTTGCTTCGGCGCTGTCGCGGACGCTGCGACGCAACGTGGACATCCGCGTCGAGGTGGACCCGTCTCTTATAGGCGGGTTCGTAGCGACGGTCGGCGACGTCGTCGTCGACGGAAGCGTCCGGCGCCAACTTGACATCCTCAAAGAGCGCCTGGTGGCGCCTGAGCTCAACACCACGACAGGAGAACGCCTCTGATGGCGGAGCTGACGATCAACGCAAATGAGATAGCCGAAGCTATTCGCCGCAACGTGAGCGGCTACACCCCCGGCGTGTCCACCGAGCAGGTGGGCCGCATCCTCGAAGTCGGCGACGGCATCGCCCGGGTCAGTGGCCTGCCGAACGCGGCGGTCAACGAGATCCTCGAGTTCGAAGGGGGAGCGCTCGGCTTAGCCCTGAATCTCGACGAGGACTCGATCGGGGCCGTCGTTCTAGGCAGTGTTGACCGCATCGAGGAAGGCCAGACTGTCAAAGCGACCGGCCGCATTCTCGCAGTCCCCGTCGGCGACGCGCTCATAGGCAGGGTGGTCAACCCCCTAGGGGAACCGGTCGACGGGCTCGGCCCGGTCACCACCGAGCTGACCCGGCGCCTTGAGGTCCAGGCCCCAGGCATCATCGACCGCCAACCGGTCAAGGAGCCCCTGCAGACCGGGATCAAGGCGATCGACGCGATGACCCCGATTGGGCGGGGGCAGCGCGAGCTCATCATCGGCGACCGCAAGACCGGAAAGACTTCCGTAGCGATCGACACGATCATCAACCAGCGCGGCCTCGGCGTGAAGTGCATCTACGTCGCCATCGGCCAAAAGGGCTCCACCGTCGCACAAACGGTCAACACGCTGCGCGAGTACGGCGCAATGGAATACACCGTCGTAGTGAACGCTCCAGCCTCGGAGCCGGCCCCGTTTAAGTACCTCGCCCCCTACTCCGGCTGCGCTATGGGCCAGCACTGGATGGAGAACGGCGAGCACGCGCTGATCGTCTACGACGACCTCTCCAAGCAGGCCGACGCCTACCGGCAGCTGTCGCTCCTCCTACGCCGGCCACCTGGGCGTGAGGCGTATCCGGGCGACGTCTTCTACCTTCACAGCCGTCTCCTCGAAAGAGCGGCGAAGCTCTCCGACGAGCGCGGCGGCGGGTCGCTCACCGCCCTCCCGATCATCGAGACCAAGGCCGGCGACGTCTCCGCGTACATCCCGACCAACGTGATCTCGATCACAGACGGCCAGGTGTTCTTGGAATCCGACCTGTTCTACTCAGGTGTCCGTCCCGCGATCAACGTCGGGATCTCGGTGTCGAGAGTCGGCGGCTCAGCGCAGATCAAAGCGATGCGCTCGGTTGCCGGAACCCTAAAGACCGACCTCGCCCAGTTCCGTGACCTCGAGGCGTTCGCTGCCTTCGGTTCCGAACTCGACAAGGTGTCGCAGGCTCAGCTCGACAGGGGATACCGGCTCACCGAGATACTCAAGCAGCCTCAGAACTCTCCGGTCCCCGTCGAAGAGCAAGTTCTATCCATCTTCGCCGCCACGAAGGGTTTCATCGACGACATCCCGGTGTCCGATGTCCGCCGCTTCGAGTCGGAGCTTGTCGCCAACTTCCGTGCCGGTCACGCCGATCTCCTCGACGAGATCCGCTCCACCAAGTCGCTTCCCGACGAGGAGAAGATGCGGTCCGCGATCGATTCGTTCAAATCGGTGTTCGCTCCCGGCGATACCGGCAAGTAGGAGCTAGCTATGGCCGGTGGCCAGGAGCGGGTGCTGCGAAGGCGCATCCGAAGCGTCGAATCGACGAAGAAGATCACCCGGGCGATGGAGCTCATAGCCGCGTCGCGGATTGTCAAGGCGCAACAGGCAATCGCTGCCGCCCGTCCGTATGTCGAGAAGATGGCGGAGGTGGTCGGCCACCTCGCGGAGTCTCCGGATTCTGCGGGCCACCCGGTGTTTCGCTCGGCGAGTGACACGAGAAGCGTCGCTATCGTTGCCATTACTGCCGACCGGGGGTTGGCCGGTGGCTACAACGCAAACGTGATCCGTGCAGCGGAGCGTCTCGCCAACGAGCACCGGTCGGCGTCCCGTCAGGTTCGGATGGTCACGGTCGGCCGTAAGGGCGCGAACTATTTTCGTCACCGCCGTGCCGATGTCATGTTCTCGTTGATAGGAAAATCGGACCGTCCCAGCTACGAAGACGCGCGCGAAGTCGTGTCCGCAGTCGTTCCCGCCTTCGAGGCGGGCGATGTCGACCGCATCGACCTTGTGTACACAAGATTCCTGTCGATGGGCTCCCAGGCAGTGACCGTGCGCCAGCTCGTCCCGGTTGAGCCCGGCGCCCCCGAGCACGGCGGCAGCGACACCACCGCGTACGAGTTCGAGCCGGAACCGGCCGAGATACTCGATCGCCTGCTCCCGAGCTGGCTCGAAGCCGAGGTCCTCGCGGCGATGCTCGACTCGGCGGCATCCGAGCACGCGTCGCGACAGCGCGCTATGAAGGCCGCAACCGACAACGCCGACGAGCTGATCAAGACGCTGCGGCGGATCATGAACCGGGCCCGTCAGGACGCCATCACGTCTGAGATCATGGAGATCGTCGGCGGGGCGGAGGCACTTCGACTCGAGCCGAGCGAGGACGCAGGATCATACAACGAGACTTACCAGCCGATGTCAGAGTCGGCCTGAGCGAGGAGCAGAGATGACAGCAGTGGAAAGCGTCGAAGCCGTGGAGGGGCGCATCGTCGCGATCGCCGGGCCGGTCGTGGACGTGGAGTTCCCCCCGGGACACCTTCCCGAGATCAACCACGCGGTTGAGATGGAAGTCGACGACGAGGGCATAAAGACGAAGATCACAGCCGAAGTCGCCCAGCAGATCGGCGAGGGCCGGGTCCGCTGTATCTGCCTGCGCCCGACAGACGGGCTGCGGCGCGGAACCGCTGTCACCAGCACAGGAAAAGGTATCTCGGTTCCGGTTGGCGACGCCGTTCTCGGTCACGTCTTCAACGTGGTTGGCAGGGCGCTCGATGTCGAGTCGATCGGCGAGCCAGACGAGTGGTGGGAGATCCACCGTGACGCCCCCGCGTTCGACGCCCTCGAGCCGCGCGCTCAGATGTTCGAGACCGGCATCAAAGTCATCGACCTGCTGGAGCCTTACGTGCAGGGCGGCAAGATCGGCCTGTTCGGCGGAGCCGGGGTTGGCAAGACGGTTCTCATCCAGGAGATGATCCGCCGGGTGGCCGACCAGCACGGCGGTGTTTCGGTGTTCGCCGGGGTCGGGGAGCGCACCAGGGAGGGAAACGACCTATGGCTCGAGATGACCGAGTCCGGCGTGATCAACAAGACTGCGCTCGTGTTCGGCCAGATGGACGAGCCGCCGGGCGTCCGCCTGCGGGTGGCCTTGTCGGCGTTGACGATGGCCGAGTACTTCCGCGACGTCAAGAACCAGGACGTGCTGCTCTTCGTCGACAACATCTTCCGCTTCGTCCAAGCCGGGTCGGAAGTTTCGACTCTCCTCGGGCGGATGCCGTCGGCTGTCGGCTACCAGCCGACCCTGGCCGACGAGATGGGTGAGCTGCAGGAGCGCATCACCTCCACACGTGGCCGTTCGATCACTTCGCTTCAGGCGGTGTACGTGCCTGCCGACGATTACACCGACCCGGCACCTTTCACCACCTTCACCCACCTCGACGCGACGACCGAGCTGTCACGCCAGATTGCTGCTCTCGGTATCTACCCGGCGGTGGACCCGTTGTCGTCGACTTCGACCGTGCTCACCACGGAGGTTGTCGGAGATCGCCACTACCGTGTGGCGCGCCGTGTCCAGGAGACCCTGCAGCGCTTCAAGGAGCTTCAGGACATCATCGCGATCCT
>JAJZDJ010000140.1 GCA_021828685.1 Actinomycetes bacterium
GCGAGCAGCACCGCCAGCAGCACCGCCAGCAGCGGGGGGCAGCGAGTGCGCCGTTGGGATGGCGGCCCCGGGGATCGTCAAGACCTTCCCGATCGAAAGGATGGCATTCGGGTCGATCCCGTTGGCCGACGCGAGCTGCGCGACGGTGATCCCGCGGCTGGTAGCGATAGCCCAAAGCGAGTCCCCCGCCACCACCGTGTATCGGGAGGATCCGCCGGACCATCCCGCGGCGGCGAGGCCGACGACCGTAGTGGTAGCGGCGACCACAGCAGCGATTCGAGTTAGGCGGATCCGTGAAGCATTTTTGGCTGCGCTTCGGGCAACGCTTCGAATTCGAAACAGGACTGACATTCGGGGATCGACCTCCGTTCTCCCGCCGCAGGCGACCTGGATAGAACGTATTTCGGTTTTCAATCCGAATTTCTTTAGTTTCCGAAGCGCCCACGCCGCCGTGCCAGGGCACGAGGGACGGCTGACCAGCGTTGCGACGGGGGCAGCTACTGCCGACCACCCGTCGAGACCGACGCCGCTACTGCGGTCGATCGACCCTACGAAGCGCCGCCCTGTTCTCCGAGGCGAGCCTCTCCAGCGAGGACGCTTCGTAGTTCGCCCCGTCGGCGAAAGTCATCATCGCAGCGAGCACCTTGTGACCCGCTTTCGACGAGATCTGCTGGTGCATCTGCTGGCAGACGGAACGGTACTCGGGGTGTCCTTGAGGGCCGGTGCGAAGCTCGATCATGTGCATCGCCTCGCGTGCATTGAGCTGCATCGAGTAGCGGATCCGGTAGGCGAGAGCGACGGCGTAGGCCGCCTGGTTGGGCTCGAAGTCGCCTCGAAGGGCATCCCACAGGTTCGCCGAGCGCTCCATCGCAGACGAAAACATGTCGCCCATTCCCGCATCGGCCACCGACGACGGCATCGAATAGCCGTGGGCAGCGGTAAGGCCCTGCCATTCGACGCTCAATAGCCTGTGGCGCTGAAGGTCCCGGAACGCGCCGTAGTCCGATACGATCTCGAAACGGTAGTCGGTTCTTTCGAGGGCACGCCCCGGGCGGTGCCTGCGATTCGTCCTGTCGCCGACGTAGCGTCGAACGACGTCCATGCGTTCCTCGCCGGACATCGACGCCACCCGGGCGACTATGGCGTCTTCTCCTAGGTGGCTGTAGGGGTAGAGCATCGCGGCGACGACCTTCGCCTCGCCGTCGGGGTCGAAGTCGGCGAGGCGGACCTCGGGGGCATCGACTTGGGTCGCGTCCGCCCGCTCGTAGCCGTCCGAGCCGAACAGCTCCTCGGCGAGGTCCTCCATCGACTCGGAGTTGCGTTGCAGGTAGTCCGCGTGAGCGATCCCCCTGTCGGCGACGTCGACGCGTTTCACCCAGGAGGGGATCACTTTGCGAAGTTCCTCCAGGATCATCGCGGCGTAGAGCTGAGCCTCAGGTAGAGGGTCCGCCCGCATCCGCACGAGTAGCGCCTCGTAGGCCTGCCCGCTCCCATACACGCCGAGGTTCGACGTGGCTCCGGCCGGCAGGACACCACGGACGGCGTCGAAAGCCTTCGCCCTCACCGACTGGCGCCATGCGATGTCCGAGTCCCCGGGCGCCTTCGGGAACAGGCCCGCGTAATGCACGCTCATCGCGCTGAGCAGCTCGGCGTAGGAGTCGAAGAGCCGGTCCATGTCGCCGACGTAGCGTGCGCCGAGAGGCGACTCCAGGATCTCCTGATCGCGGTAATAGCGGTAGCGGCCGTTGTTGAGGCGGCTGTCGTAGGCGACGTAGCGGGTCGATTTTTCCATGTACGACATCAGCCGCCCCCGCTCCAGCACCTTCGTCAGCACGTTCGATGCCTGCTCGCAGGCGAGATGCACACCGCCGAGCTGGGCTACCGAATCGTCGCCGTACTCGAAGAACACTCGGTCGTAGAGCTCCTCCGCCCTCGCAAGCCCGACAGTGGCGTCGACGCCGAGGTCGCCGCTGATGTCAAGGTCGCGGACGAACTCGTCGAGGAACAGCCGGCGCAGGCTCTTCGACGATCTGGAGTAACGCGCGAACAGGGCGCCTTTGACCACCTCGGGCAGGTTGACCAGCGCGAAGACGGGACTGTCGAGGTTGGTGAAGTAGCGCCGGAGGATGTCTGCCTCGTCGGCTGACCAGTCCTCAGTGGTGTAGACGCCTGACTCGATCTTGAACATGTCGGGTTCAGACTAGAAGCCCGTGAGACCGAGAAGGGGGATCTAACCGGGGTCGCAGGGCCCGTCACGCTCCGGCGGGGACATCGGGGAGGCTGAAGGACGCCTCGACAACGCCCCGCATGAGCGCATTTCTCGCGCGTCGGGCGCACGCGGCCGTCGAAGGTTCGGGTGCCACATCTCCAATCTGGCCGAGAAGGTCCACGAGCTGCCTCATGGCACGAACGAAGTCGCCTCCGGTCATCGTCTCGTCGTCGAGGACGTTCGCCAGCTGGCCGCCCGAGGCCCACTCGAAGGCGAACTCGGCGAAGCTGGCGTCAGGCGGCCGGCTCGCGGTGAGACCGAACGCAACCTCACGGTCGGCCAGTCGATCGGCGACATCGTGGAGCGCATCGACACGCCCGGCGACGATCGACGTAGGGAAAAAGGGCGCATCGGGCGACTTCGAGCGACCTTCGAAGGTGAGCGCCGAGACGACTGCAGCGAGCTCGGAGGCACCGATACCGTCGAAGAGTCCCACGCGAAGGCACTCGCATACAACCAGATCGGCCTCGCTGTAGATCCGGCGAAGGCGCCCCCCGTCCACGGTCAGCTTCCATCCGCTCAGATACCCGAGGTCCTCCAGCAAGGAGAGGATCGCGTCGAACTGGATCGCGAGCGATCTACCGGGATGGCTCCGTGAACCTGACCGCCCCGCGTCCTTCCGATACTGGGCGAACGACAACTCCAACAGGCGGTGGGCTTCCATGGGGGTGTAGCGGTTCACGAAGTTGAGCGCCATGTTGTAGGTGGGACGAAAACTGCTAGTCAGCGTGTGATCGCCCGAAGCGACGAGTCTCGCAACTGCGTCAAAATCGACGAACGGTGACCTCAAGGTGACGGCATAGCCGAAGGAGTCCAAACCGCGCCGGCCTGCACGTCCGGTCAGCTGGGCGTACTCGCCAGGGGTGAGCGACTGATGCGAAGCGCCGTTGAACTTGGTGAGCGAGTCCAACACGACGGTTCGCGCAGGCATGTTGATGCCGAGCGACAGCGTTTCGGTTGCGAACACTACCTTTGCGAGCCCTTCGGAGAAGCATTCCTCGACCGCCTCCTTGAACGGGGGGACCAGTCCGGCGTGGTGAGCCGCGAAGCCCGCCCGGAGCCCTGAAAGCCACTCGGCGTGACCGAGCGCCGCCAAGTCCTCGTCGCCGAAGAGGTTTGTGTGCTGGTCGGCTATCGCAGCGATTCGGGCTCTCTCCGCGCTCGACGTGAGCCGCCCCCCGGAACGGAGGCACTGCGTCACCGCCCGGTCGCAGCCGGCTCGGGAGAAGACGAAGAAGATCGCCGGCAGCATCTCGGCTCGCCTCAGAAGGTCGATGACCTCGAGTCGCCGCGGCGTCGAGGACGTCCGTCCTCGTTCGGGTTCGCCTCGAGTCGATGCGAGCAGCTTCCGGTTCGCCTTCCCCTCGACGAGGACCGGGTCCATGACGAGACCCCCGGATCGGCGGTCGCCGTAGAGGTATAGGTTCTCCACTTTGACCGGCCGGACGGCGTTTCGAACTGCTTCCGTCGGACCGCGAACGGACTTTATCCAGCCTGCGAGCTCCCCGACGTTGGACACGGTCGCCGACAGGCAGACGAGGCGCACCGACTCCTTTAGGTGGATGATCACCTCCTCCCACACCGGCCCTCTCGCTGCGTCGGCGAGGTAGTGAACCTCGTCCAACACTACGTAGGCCAGATTGTTGAGCGTCGACGAGGAGGTGTAGATCATGTTGCGAAGCACTTCCGTGGTCATCACGACAACCGGCGCGTCGCCGCTGCGGGCGTTGTCGCCGGTCAGCAGGCCGACGCGCTCCACGCCGAAGCGGCGTGCGAGCTCCACGTACTTCTGATTGGACAGCGCTTTGAGCGGTGTCGTGTAGAAGACCTTGCGCCCTTCCTCCACACAGCGCTGTATCGCATAAAGGGCCACGACCGTCTTGCCGGACCCCGTCGGCGAGGAGACGATCACGTTCGCGCCAGCGTCGACGGCGTCGAGCGCACGGAGCTGGTATGCGTCGAGGGGAAAGTCGAACGACGATTCGAAGGCGTCTCTGGATGCTCGGGCGCCGAGGGCCACCACTTTCGGGCGCTACTTGTGCAGAACCCTGCCCACGATGATCGCAACCTCGTAAAGAACGAGCATCGGCACGGCCATCGCGAGGAAGGAGAAAGGATCGCTGCTCGGCGTGACGATCGCAGCGACCGCGCAGATGACGACGATCGCCGGCCGGCGCCACTTCCTCCAAAGGCGGCTCGGCACCACGCCTGCGATCTCGAGGAACACGAGAATGAGCGGGTACATGAACACGGCGCCGAATACGACCGCCATGGCCACGTACAAGGTGAAATATCGTGACGGCGAGAACAGCGGCACGACGCCCTGACCGCTGACGTCGATCAGCCAGTTGAGTGCCTTCGGGAAGATGAACACGGCGGCTGCGACGCCGCTCGCGAACAGGACGACCGCCGCGGCGACGAATGGGAAGATGTAGCGCTTCTCATTTTTATGAAGGCCGGGCGTGATGAAACGCCACAACTCCCAGAAGATCACCGGCGTCGCGAGCGCGACCCCGCCGTAACCGCAGACCTTGAGCCTGGTGGTGAAACCTTCGAGCGGGCTCGACGTCACCAGGTTCGGCGTCACAATCTTCCCGGGGTGATGCGCTGCGAAAGACGTGTACGGCTCGAGCATGAATTTGATGATCGGGTTGTACAAGAACCATATGACAGCCATCCCTGCGACCACGGCGACCAAAGCAACGATCACCCTGTTGCGTAGCTCCGCCAAGTGCTCGAAGAGCGTCATCGTCGACTGGTTGGTGCGGGTCTGCCCGGCCTTCTCCTCTGTGGTCACGCGCCGCCCCGATCAGTTGAGAGACGGGTCGTCGGGTGCGCCGCCCCAGGTCGCCGGTTGTGAACCGTTGACTGCGCTGGCCGCGTTGGCGGACGCACCGGAGGCGGGGTTGACAGTCGCGGCGGGGTTGACGGTTGCGGCGGGGTTGGCCGAGGGGGCGGAGTTAGCTGTCGCTCCCGGTTCGAGGAGGCCCGTGACAGCCCCGACGACGTTCCTGCGGATCGCGGCCGGCCGCAGCTCCGCCAGGTCCGACATGTTGAGTCCCGTCGAGTCGAGGGCTCCCGACACTTCCTCGTGGAACGTCGCAGTCATCGCACGTAGGTTCGCGACGAAACGCCCCAGGCCTCGAGCCGCCTGCGGAAGGCGGTTGGGGCCGAGGACTACCAATGCCACGAGGGCGAGCATCGCCAACTTGTCGGGGCTCAGATCGAGCACGTCGCTATCCTACTCGGGTTCAGATGTTATTTCCGGCGCCGGAAAGCCGGTCCGCGCTACCCTTCGACGACTAGCGCCTAGGCGCTCGCCGGCGCGCCGGCGACGCCCGGAGCGGTCTCATGGCCCGGCGGAGATCCGACACTTCTCGTCGTAGGCGGGCCGCGACCCAGGCCGCGGCTAGCGAACCAACGGAGGCCACACCAAGACCTACGGCCCACTGCCAGTCAGGCGACATACAAGGAAGGTCTAGCTGTCGCGCAGGGCGTTCGACAACTCGGACCACCAGCCGTCGGCTTCGAGAGCCGCGTGGAAGTCGAGAAGATCGTTGTGGCAGATCGGCGCCCCTACTTTTGCCTCGGCCAGCTCCGCGGGGAAGTTCCAGGCGACGAGCCTGGAGCCGGCCGCCGACAGGGACTCCACGACGGACACGCTGGCCGGTTTGTTAGCTATGAGCGAGCACGTCGGGCAGACAAAGGAGTAGGTGGAGGTCCCGTCGGAGGTGCACGTCTGGATCTGGACCTGCTCCGAGGTCAGCTCCACGTCGCCGCAGGTGGGACATGTCGCCCAGACAACGGCGAAGCGCTGTTGGCGCCGGGAGCGGGTGTAGGCCACACTCGTATCTTCGGCGCCCTGCGGGATCTCCTTGAGTCGCTCCGGGCATTGCAGATGCGAGGTGTTGATGCCAGCAAATCAGGCTCGGACCTGGGGCGACAGGCCACTCGGTTTCGCCCACCGGGGGGCACGCACCGAGGAGCGGGAGAACACGATCGTCGCGTTCAGGCGAGCGCTCGACCTGGGAGCGCGCGGACTCGAAAGCGACGCGTGGCTGACAAGCGACGGCGTGGTGGTATTGGACCACGACGGGGTGCTCGGGCCGATCTGGCGGCGTCGCTCCATCGCAGCGACCCCACGGCGAGACCTGCCGGGGCACATCCCGAGCCTCGATGACCTCTACGCTGCCTGTGGCAGCGGCTTCGAGCTGTCCCTCGACGTCAAGGACAGCCGGGCGCTGGAGGGGATCGTCGCTGCCGCCCGAGAGGCGGGTGCCGCGACGCGACTCTGGCTTTGTTCGTCGGACTGGCGTCCGATGGCAGCCTGGCGGGCGCTCGTCCCCGAAGCACGCCTCGTCGAGTCGACCAACCTGTCGTCGATGCTCGAAGGCCCGCGCCTGCGCCTCGCAGCGCTACGCGAATCGGGTATCGACGCCGTCAACCTTCACAGGTCCGAGTGGAACGCTGAGGTACTTCGGGAGGTGCGCGCCGCTGGGCTGTTGGGCCTTGCCTGGGACGTGCAGAGCGCCCGGCGGCTCTCCGAGGTGATCGCCTTGGGCATCGACGCTTTGTACTGCGACGACGTCGCTCTCATGACGAGGACTATCGGTGATGCTGAACCGGCCTCACCTCGAGGCTTAAAGGCTGCCGATCTGCGATATGGGCCAGACGATGACGAAGGCCTCACCGATGATGAGGTGTCCTGAGATCGGCCCGATGTAGCGCGAGTCCTCGGAGTTCCCCCTGTTGTCGCCCATCACGTAGTACTCGTTGGGGGGTAGGTGGAGCGTGTTGCCGGTGCAGTCCACGTGCGAGTAGCCCGCCGCCGGGTCGCAGATAGGCGGTCCCGGGGCGGCCTTCGCCTGTGCGGACAGCCACGGCTCAGCGGCGAGATGGCCGTTCACGTAGATCTCGCCTTGCGGCCCCGAGCTAAGGGTCTCACCGGGGAGGCCGACCACCCGTTTGATCAGGTACGTGATACCCGGCGTGAAGTCGCCTGCTGGCTTCTTGAAGACGATGACGTTGCCGAAGTGGACCGGATGCAGGTGGTAGCTGAGCTTGTTGACCAGCACCTTGTCTCCGATGTGAAGTGTCGGCTCCATCGAACCGGACGGGATGAAAAAGGGCTGCAGGACGAAGCTTCGCATGGCAAGCGCCGCCGCCAGCGCCACGGCCAAGACAACGCCCCACTCGATGAGCGCTCTGCCGCGCCGGCGACGCCGGCTTGGCTTCGTCGATACGACCGCATGGCTACCGTGACCGGCGTCGGCTATGGCTCCCGACTCGTCTAGCGGGGAGTGGCCTTCGCTCAGCTCGCCTGCACCGGGACGCGGTGATTCGCTCGGCAGGTCGGACACGAGACCCGACGCTAGTCAACAGCAGAGCCTTCTCAGTGTCGGTACCTCTCGAGGATTCGCCGAGCGGCCTCGCTACGCACGCCCGGGTCCCCCGATACCACCGTGACTGCGTCACCGCCTCGAAGCAGAAGCCGCTCGATCCACGCCTTCTCCCCTACCTTGAGGCTCACCCGAAGCACCCCGGCGCCGAGGTCTTCGATCCCTTCGTTCGGGTATTGCGGAGCGACCCAGTGGGCGCGCGGTTCGAGGTCCAAGACCCACGTCGCGTCGCTAGGCGACGGGCTATAGGGCGTCATGGTGGCGGCGCTCTTGGCGGCGCTCTTGGCGGCACGGCTTCTTGCGGCACCGCTCGCCGACGAAGTGGCGAACGTTTCGGAGGTCGCCGACACTTCCATCATCCTGTCGACCCGGAACATCCTCGCGGCCGCTGCCGTCTCGCACCAAGCCTCGAGATACCAGTGGCCCGCCAAGTTGAGGACTCTCCAGGGATGCACGACGCGCTCGCTCGTGGCGTCGCGGCCGAAGGAGTAGTAGACGAGGCGCAGCT
>JAJZDJ010000141.1 GCA_021828685.1 Actinomycetes bacterium
CAGAGGGAATCAGCCGGCTCCGCGGCGAGAGTCGAGAGCAGGCCGTCACCAGCGCGCTCAGAGCATCACCAGTCACAGCCTGACTTCAGAACCAACGCGACACGTGGCATCGCCAGGATGATCCGGCCCGCAAACCCTACGGAAACGGCTATCACGACCTTTGCGAGTACCGCTTCCTGCCGACGTGGCCGCCCTCTGTTTCGCGGCGACCTGCGATCCAAGCGCGTCTCGCCGTGGCGACGGGGACGCTCAAGCTGTAGCCGAAAGAGACGGACGGCGTGACCGTGATTCAAGTGGCGTGCGACCTGATGCTCAGTCTCTTGGAACTGGACCACAAACGAATGGTCGGGGCGCTCCGACACGGCCAAGGAGGTCTCACGGCCGAGATCATCGGACCTGATGGAGCCGAGCGTTACCACCAGACCCCCCCCTGACACTCAGCTTGTCCGCCACGGTGCGCTCTTCCGGCTTCAAGCCGAAGCCGCCGATGGCTGGCTATGCGTCCACTCCGATTATCGGCGCGGATCCAAGGGCCTGCTGATGGACGGGCTGATGGACCGCTTTCGCGGAGATTTCGGCGACTTGATGATCGAAGTGCTCCCCTGTCAGCTGGCGGCAGCCTTTCGCGAAGCGGTGGAACACGATCGGGTGCAGAAGCTGAAACTCGTACGTATGGATTCTCCCACCGATCGGGCCACTGAAGCTCTCAACAAATGGGTACGCCGAAATGCAAACGCCAGGCTCGAACTGGACATCATGAGCACTGCCCGACTGTTGCCAGCCTTGATCCAGCAACGCCTCGGTGGCGATCACGACTCGATCACCACCATCCTTGAGTTCAACGGTATCCACTTCGACCAGGCCAAGGTAGAGGTCGAACTGGCGGACGGGGCGGCGAGGACCTTCAACATCGAGCGCCCCGAGAGCGGCCACCCGCTGACGGAGGATCTGTCCGGACTCGACCTTCGCGATGGAGACCCGACCGAGGCCAGTCTCTTCGCCGCGCTTCGAGCCGTGCTCGCGGATGTCACTGGCTGATCCTACGATCGCGTCATGGCCACGGGTGACCTCAAACCTGATCCCCGCCCGATCATCTCGGCGCATCACCGGACCTACATAAACGTCGCCACCGGCCAGCGGCGATGGCAGGACTACGCCCTCCTCGATGGCGTTCCCGTAGTGATCGCTGCCCTGCTTCTGTGGAAGAACGGTTGACCTCGCCACGGTGGCCAGCGTCGGCTTGCTGACGGTTTCAGCCCTCTTGAGTGCCTTTCTGTTCGGCCTCATGCTCCAGGGAGCCGATCGGGCGGCGACTTGGGCCGACAGCGCCCCCGAGCGAGGGCGTGCCACCTCGGACCACGCCACGTATCTGGCCGAGCTGGCAGCCAACGCCGGGTACGCGTCACTGGTCAGCATCCTTACTTCTGTTGCCTTCGTGGTCGCAAGCACGAGTCACGGCTGGGTCCTTCGAGTCGCAGCCGCGCTCGGGTTGGGGCTCGGCTCACACCTTGTTCTCACCCTCTTGATGGTCATGAAGCGGGTCTTCAACCTCACCCTCCAGCGTCTCCGAATCGCACGGACCACGGGGGCGAGCCCACGCGATCACCCCCCCCGGCCCGAGTCCCATCAAGCGGGTCTCGTAGTCCGTCAACTGGGGCGACACCCGGTAGCAGCTTTCGGTTTTTTCGATTTTTGCTATCATGGAGGATATGAAGCCGGCCAGCCGAGCTCCCGGCGAACCTTCGACCGCCACCGTCGACCACGGGCGTGACGAGGACGTCGTCTTCCCTCCCGAGGACCTCGACCAGCTCCTCGACCTCGCCCGTTTCTTAGAGGGCCACACCGAGCCAGGCCTGCTTCTCGGCCCTGACGGCGAGCAGATCCCGCTGCCGGCCGAGGTCTACCGCGTCCTGCGCCAGGTGGTCGACGTCATGCGTCAGGGGAAGGCCACTCTTGTCGCGCCCCAAGGCCTGCTCCTCACTACCCAGGAGGCAGCCGATTTCCTCGGGATCAGCCGCCCCACCCTCGTCAAGCTGCTCGAAGACGGCGCCATCGCCTTCGAGAAGCCGAACCGCCACCGCCGAGTCCGTCTCCAAGACCTCATCGACTTCCAACACCGCCGCCGCACGGAGCGTCGAGCTGTCCTGGACCAGCTCACCGAGGAAGCCGGCGAGCTCGGGCTCTACGACCGCACACGAGCCGACTACTGACGGAGCGCTGCGGGCAGCTCGCCGGCGTCGGGCCCGCCCGGCCACCGACGAGTGACCTGGTGGCTCGCTATGCAGTGGTCCTCGACGCGTGCTTCCTCGTGCCCATCGCACTCGCCGACACGCTGCTACGGCTCGCCGAACGCGATCTCTACCGGCCGCTGTGGAGCGCTCGGATCGTCGCCGAGGCCACCGACGCCATCGTTGACATCCATCCCGAGATCCCACCCGAGCGAGTCCGAGCCCGGTTCGCTGCCATGGACGACGCCTTCGAAGACGCCAGCGTCGAGGGATGGGAGACCCTGGAGCACTCCGTGACGCTCCCCGACATTGACGACCGCCATGTCGTCGCCGCCGCTCTCGGCGGCCGGGCCGATGCCATCGTCACGGCAAACGTCGGCGGCTATCCAAAGCGGATGCTCAAGCCGCTCGACATCGAACTCGTCCACCCCGACGACCTTCCTGTTCCGCCTCGGATCCACGCCGACGACGCCGCCCGGCGCACCATGGTGCTCCTCAACGCGCCGAGCGGGATCGTGGTGCTCACCGACGAGGACGACAGGTGAGGCTTCGCGCCCAGTAGCCGGAGGAGCTTCGGGCCCAGCACGCCACACGAGCGACCCGACGAGCCCGAGATTGTGCCGTGAGCCGGCAACTTCTCGGCCATCCTATTGAGTACGGCATTGCCCCATGCTGCGGTAGGGCTGCGTAGGGCAGACCGCGGAATGATGCGCGCCTTCCGCCCGCGCCGATCCACGCGAAAGCCCAGCGTGCGGCTCCTGTGACACCGGGATCTCGTGCATGGGGCTGCGTAGGGCAAGGTGATCAACAGTCGATAATCAGGTCGATAAACCCTGTGGACAACCCCGTGGGAATGCCACGAAACAGTATGACAGATCAGGGCAGTCGGCCCGAAAGGTGCGAAGAATCAAAGCACAGGGTGGACCTGCGCAGAGAGTTCTCGAGCCCTGGCGCGTCCACACTGATCCCGCCGAGCTGGTCGCCTTGACCCTCCGTAACCTCGACACCCACTGAAGCGGACTCTGGCGACGCCGGTACTCGGTCGGTGAGATCCGTGATGAGCGCGAAAACACTGACTGGCGCAAAACTGGTCCTTCACCCGACTAGTCCTCGTAGCCCCGCAGTTGATCGGTCAGAGCGCGCCTGCTGATGCTGCTTGGTACATGCTGCGGATCGTCGGAGCGAATCCGAGTTCGCGAGCGAGGGTGCCGTCGAGGTGGCCGTTCCATGGGTTCTCTAGGGGCTTGTTCGACTCGGGGTAGTTGGCGCCGACGACCCGTGCGATCTCGGCGACCGTCGCGGGGGCGTCATCGGTGAGGTTGACGACTTTGCTGTCCATTGCGCCGTCGAGAGCGAGGAGGATGGCGACGGCGATGTCGCGGTGGTGGATGAGGCTGAGGGTCGCGGCAGGGTGCCAGTTCCAGCTTCCGAGCAGTTCGGGCGCTGATTGGAGGTGCCCGTCTCCGTCGCCATACACGAACGCGAACCGCAGGATGCTCCAGGTGAGCCCGCTCTCACGAAGGGATTGCTCGGCGGTGACTTTGCTTGCCGGGTACGGCATCGGCGCGGTCGTCGGGTCGTCCTCACGGGCGGGATGTGGGAGGTCTGCAGCGTAGACCAGGCCGGTGCTGGCCATGATTACGCGGGCGTTTGGCGCGTGTTCCGAAACAGCGGTGATGAGGTTGGCGGTGCCGTCGATGTTCGCGCGAGTGATGTCCTGCGGGTCTGGCGTGCGGAGGACCGCCGCGAGGTGGATCACGGCGTCGACGCCGGTGACGGCAGCGGGCAAGGTCGGCGGGTTGAGGAGGTCACCCTTGACGATGACGACGCCATCGGGCACGGTCTTGCCCGGCCGGACGAGGGCCCGCACGTCGACATCAGCGTCGATGAGGCGCTTCACGAGGCGGGTGCCGACGAGGCCGGTGGCCCCGGTAATGAGAACGGTCATTGGGATGTTCCTTTCGAGAGGAGGTCATTGAGTCGTGCCGTGCCGGTGCTAAGGACCCGGACGGTGGTGGCCAGGTCTTCGTCAGAGATGCCGTCGAACGCGGTACGGAGGATGAGCTCGATCGGGTCGGGAAGTCGCTCCCATAGTTCACGGCCGTCGTGAGCAAGGGTCAGAACCTTCTGGCGGTGATCACGCTGGTCGGGACGCTGCTCGACCAGCCCCTTGCGGGCCAGCACGGCGACAACGCCGGAGAGAGTCGCCCGCTCGATCCGCAGCAGGCGAACCAGATCACGTTGCGAGGTCGGGCCGGTGTTCGCGAGTTCATAAAGCACGTACCACTGCGTAGGGCCGAGATCGAATGGGCGCAGCACGGACTCCATCACGGCGCGGGACGCGAAGTGATACTTCTTGGCCCACGCGCCGGCTGACTGGTGTTTGGGATCCACAGGTTTGTTAGGCACCTGACAATTATAGCAAGGTGCCTAACAAAATGCCAGCCAGACCTGTGGCCCTGTGGACCCACAGCGCGACGAGCAGCGGGGCGATCACGCCGTCACGGGCCGCCCGCGCCGACGGCTTGCGGGCCTTGGCGTCGTAGTAGGTGGAGGGGCGACCTGCAGCGCCTCGTTGATCGGCTCGACCCCCCATCGACACCCACCGGAGCGCCGATCGCGGTGGGTGTCGATGAAGTCGACTACCTGCTGCGTCGGCGGTCGAGCTCCGCCCCGAAGAAACTCGCCGCGGCCACCAAGATGTCATTCGAGCGGAGCAGCTCCTTCACCTCCTTGCGCAGCCCGATCAGCTCGTCGTGCTCGGCGGTCGTGACTCCTGTCCGTCGCCCGCCGTCGACCTCAGCCTGCTTGACCCAGGTGCGCAGCGACTCGACTCCTACACCGAGCTGACGGGCGACCCGGCCGACCACCCCGTGATCGTTCGGGTCCTGGCCCTGCAGGTCGACGACCATCCGCACGGCCCGCTCCTTCAGCTCCGGCGGGTACCGCTTCTGGGTTGGCTTCTCTGATGCCATGCTCCATCCTCGCTTCCAAGGTATGGAGCCTCCGGGATACCCAGCCCGTATCAAGACGAGCTGGTGCACGGCGTGGAGATGGGAGGCGATGGGCCCACTCTGCGAGGCTGAGCGGGCGGGGCTGCGCGGACGGTCGGCCCGTCCGGGCGACCGCGGCGTCGGGGAGCGGAGCGTCGAGGCCCTCGGTCGGTTCGAAGCCGGGCGGGAACAGTCCGTTGGCTCGGGCGGCACCTGCCGCTTCGCCGAGTTCTTCGAGCTCGACACGGGAATGATCACCGGCCTTCAGCTCCAGTTCGACCCGAAGCGCTAAATCGAGCTCGGCGGCCACTGACCACCACCTCGCGTCTGGGCACGCTCCCCGGATCGCCGTCGCCTACCGCAAGCCCCACGGGCTCACCCAAGGTCGTCCAGCCAGCCGCGCACCGTGTCGTGATGCGCCGACCATGCCGACCACGACGTCTTCGCCAATCGCTCGATCGTCGAGGAGCGCATCGCCGCCGGCGCAGCGGCGACGTCGGAGATCGTGATCGGGTAGCCCGCTGGACGGGGCTCCAGCACCGGGTAGTCGCGCCCCACCCACCGTCCGATCCGCACACGGCGTTGGCGCCCCGTGGGGCCAAGCTCCAGCCCCGAGCACAAGCTCATCAGGTGCACGGCTATTGACTGGACGTTGCGACGGTCGGTGTTCGTGGCGTGCTGGACCGCGAAGCTGTCCACCAGATCCTGGACGACGCCGATCGACCCCTCCCCGGTGAGACGGCCCTTCCACTCCTCGAGCGAGCAGTACCGCTCCCAACAGCCCGCCGCTGACGCCATGTACGGGTGGCTCGGGCCCTCGCTATCGGGCACCATCGCCTTGCATCCGACACAGCGCACCTCAACCATTGGGCAACGGCTTCTCACGTCAGCGAGCATGCCCCGCCGGTCCGTGATCGCGTGGCCGTCGCCTCGATCCCCCCACGCTGGGCCACATGGCAGGCGACTTCTGGCCCATCTCGCCGAGTAGGGCACTGCCCTACGCTGCGGTAGGGCTGCGTAGGGCACGGGCACGCCTTCAAAGCCGGAAACCGCGAAACCCCAGCTTGCGGCCCGTGTGGCGGCCGGGCCTCGTGCGTAGGGCTGCATAGGGCAGGGTGATCAGGAGTCGATAATCAGGTCAATAAACCCTGTGGACAACCCCGTGGAATTGTCACCAAACAGCACGAAAGCCCAGGACAGTCAGCCCGAAAGGCGCGAAGATTCAAAGCACAGGGTGGTCCTTAGGCGACAGTTGTTGAACTCGTCCCCACCCCTGAAAAGGGCAATTCATGCCTACCGTAAGCTGGATCTGACTGGATCGCGACGTGAACCTCGATCCCGCGTACGCACTAAAAGGGCTCTTCAGCTCAATAAGGGCCAGATTTCCCACCTCCTGGAGCGCTACCAAGCAGGAGCATCGGTGTACGCCCTAGCCGCAGAGTTCCGCATCGATCGCCGGACCGTCAGCGACCACCTGCACAGACATGGTGTTCCTCTACGGCTCACCCCAGTCACAGACGAACAAGCCGCTGTGGTCGCCAGCCTTTACCGGGAGGGCCTCTCCATGGCACAAGTCGCCATCCAGGTCCATCGGGATCCGGCAGTCATATACCGTACCCT
This sequence comes from Actinomycetes bacterium, assembly GCA_021828685.1. Classification (GTDB taxonomy): domain Bacteria; phylum Actinomycetota; class Acidimicrobiia; order Acidimicrobiales; family Palsa-688; genus JAJZAM01. The sequence continues at coordinate 6,842 of JAJZDJ010000141.1, forward strand.
CAAACGAGTGGGCATCCCGACTCGCGATACCCATGGTCGGCCGCGGCTCCCTAAAGACAGTCCGCAAGGGCAATGATGTCGGCTACCCCAGGCAACTCCGCCGCGTGTCAGGAAGTCCTGCCACTCCGCCGTTAGCAACCGAGAGCCCAGCCGCCCCCCTCGGAGAGCGATCTCACATGCGACAGGTATCGCTCACTCATAGTTCCAATGGCGTAGCATTCCCTCGTGGCGATGATCTTCTCCGAGCTCAATCAGAGCACCCGCGATCAAATGCTTACGACCTTCGAACTCGAGGAGGCCGGTACTCCGTACCGATCGCAGATCTTATCTAATGTCGGCCTAACAGCGTTTCCCGATCTCATGCGTGAGGCGATTACCAAGGGGGATGAAACAACTCTTGCGGCGGCCCTGGATCGAAGTGACTTCTGGCTTCCCTACGACGCAGGCGGAAAGACCGTTAATGTACGTCAACGCTCCGAGCAACTAGCTCTAACTGAGTTCAATACCTGGTACGTGGCCGGCCTGGCACGCAAGCTAAAGCTGGAGGGCGAGACCCACTGCGAGGTATATCGTGCAGCGAACCCGAAATGGGAACCCGCCTTGTGTACTACTCACGAGGGAGTCACCTATCCGTTGGACGACATCATCAGGGGTCATCGGATTGGATACTGGCCCCTACGGGGCGTCCTGGGAAAGTTATCGATCCCAGCTGGGCCAGGCTGTCATCACACCATAAGACGTGTCATAAGCCCCCTGCCATCTTCAGATTAACAATTTGATAGCTGGCGAGTAGAACTGGGACCTACAGCTAGCGACGTGCGCCACACTCAGAACCCATACAGATGCTGACGGGAGTTGAACGCAGCCGGGCCCCCTTCCAGGATATTCTCTGCGAGGGATCGGATCGGGGCATCATCCAGGGATCCAATGCCATTTTCGAATGGTTTCCCGTGCTGCCCGTCACCTTCAAGTGCGACGATCAACTCGGCGTCTCCGAGCACAGGCATGTTGGCGTTGTGGGTACTGGCGATCACCTGTCGAACACCCTTGAGCTTGCGCAGGTATGCCACAACGCCGTCATAGACGAATCTATTGTCCAGATCGTCCTCTGGTTGATCAATAACCAGAGGGGCAGTCGAGGCCCCGAGCAGGAGTAGCAGAAGAGCCGTAGCCCCAGACCTCCGGAAGTGGGACTGTCCGAACTGTTGAAGTCATGTTGCTGTGACTTGGTAGGTGACCGGCCGGTAGTCGCCTGCTAGGTGCACTGGCGGGCCGGCGTTGATTTCGTGGAT
>JAJZDJ010000142.1 GCA_021828685.1 Actinomycetes bacterium
GCACCGACGAGCTCTATCGCCCGGCTTTGGATCATCCCGTTTCCGAACACGTCACCTGACATGTCACCAACACCGACCACACGAAAAGGATCGGCCGACACGTCGATCCCGAGCTCCTTGAAGTGGCGCCTCACCGCGACCCATGCACCTCGCGCCGTGATGCCCATTGCCTTGTGGTCGTATCCTCGCGAACCGCCGGATGCAAATGCATCACCGAGCCAGAAGCCTCGCTGTTCCGCCAGCGAGTTCGCCAAATCGCTGAAACTGGCAGTGCCTTTGTCAGCAGCGACAACGAAGTACGGGTCCGGGCCGTCCGTGGCGGACAGCATAGAAGGGGACACGACCAGATCGTCTTCGTAGTTGTCGGTGATCTCCAGGAGTGCAGAGATAAATATCTTGTAGGCAGCCGCTATCTCATCCGGAGATGGTCGACTCCTGTTGGCAGAGCGACCGGCCCCGACATCCGCGCTTCGCACAACGAACCCGCCTTTGGCGCCGGTGGGGACGATAGGCGCGTTCTTTTTGACCTGGGCGAACGCCAGGTCGAGGACTTCGGTGCGGAAGTCGTCGGGGCGCTCACTCCAGCGGATCCCCCCGCGCGCCACCCGGCCCGCGCGCAAGTGGATTCCTTCCACGGTGGTCGAGTGCACGAAAGTCTCGACCTCGGGTCGTGGTGGCGCGGACTGCGGGACCGCCCTTCCGTCCATCTTCAACACCAGTGCCGCGGGCGACGCGGCCCGGTCTCCCGGCGGAGTTTGCCACTCGGCGGCGTAGAAGTTCGTTCGCCAAGTCGCGTCGATCAGCCCGAGCACCCCACGAAGCGATCTGTCGTCGTCCAGACGCGCCACCTCAGCGAGCTTCTCGACGCACGCGCCCCTAGCAGATTCCACTGCTCCAGGCGAGGAAGTGTCGGCAGTCCGGGCGGGGTCGAAGCGCTCCTCGAAGTAGGCTGCCAACGCAGCGGTGACCTCGGGGTATGCGACAAGGGAGTCGGCTGTAGCGTCAAGGTCGACGTTCGGAACGACCTGGGACCAGTAGCGCACGTAGGCACGAAGCACGGCGACCTGGCGCCAGGCGAGGGCGCCGACAACCACGAGGCGGTTCAGGGCGTCGATGTCGAACAGGCCTGCTTCGGCGGCGCTGAAAGCGTCGACCAGGCGAGCGGAGAAGCTCGCGGGGTGCCCCACGTCGAGCCTGTCGGAGCCGGAACCCCTGACCCTGACTGCCATGTCGTCGACGTGAACGACGCTCCCTGGCTCAGGCCCCGACGCCACCTGAAAAGGCACTGACTCGACAAGGCTCAAGCCGAAGCTTTCCAGGATCGGCACGATGGCAGCCAGTTCGCTTCGCTGCAACGAGAGCCTGCGCAGACGGAAGGAGCTTTCAGGATCGGGCGATTCCCGCACCAGATAGCGGCTGGCGCTGCCGACTAGCGAGCGCATCCCCGCAAGCTCTTCGACGGCCTCCTCCGGGCTTGTCGATTCCCGATATCCCGGCGGAAGGCCTTCGAGCGCGACGCTGGTATCTGCGACACCAGCGATCCTGCTCAGCGCCAGGACGCCGTTGTCCCACGACTGGTCAGTGTGTGTCATGCCCACCATCATTAGCGCGTCGCACTGAGCCGAGGGCGACCCCAACACGCGACGGCCACCCCGTATCGCTAACCTGGCGCCATGTCCGTGTCACTGGAACGCTCCGGCGCTCTCGCTGTCCTCAGGTTCGACGACGGAAAGGCGAACGTTCTCAGCCACTCGGTCATCGACGACCTCAACATGCACCTGGACAGTCTGGAAAAAGACGGCTCGGTCGGCGCAACAGTTCTCATCGGCCGGCAGGGCAGGTTCTGCGCAGGCTTCGACCTAGCCACGATGACGTCGAGCGCCGACGCGATGCGCTCGCTGGTCACGGCAGGAGGCCGCCTCACAGCGCGGCTTCTGCTTCACCCGACGCCGGTGGTCGGCGTTTGCACCGGCCACGCACTTGCGGCGGGTGCGCTGCTGCTACTCGCCTGCGACGAGCGCCTCGCTGCCTCCGGTGACTGGAAGATCGGACTGAACGAGGTTTCCATCGGCATGGCCCTGCCGACGTGGGCGGTGGAACTTGCTCGCTACCGCCTCAGACCCTCGGAATTCGACCGCAGAGTCATCCTCGGACAGGTCGCCAACCCCACCGAGGCGATCCACGCGGGTTTCGTCGACGTCGTCGAGGACTCGGCAAGCTTGGAGGCGGTGGCGATGGAGCGGGCGAAGGAACTGGCCAAGCTTCACAGGGGGTCGGTGGCTTTGACGAAGCGGCGGTCCCGATTGGCGATAGCGGAGTCGATGACCCGTGGGATAGACGCCGAGATGTCGACGATGAGCCAGGCGTCGAAATAGGGCCCGGCTACAAGACGAAGTAGCGCCCGGCTACAAGACGAGGCCCGCAGCGAGAGCAGAGGCGAGTTCCCGGATTGCCCCAAGGTTGTCTACGGTCGGCGTGCCCGTGACGACTACGGGCTTGGCCGCTTCGCGCCACCGCAGCCCCCTCGTAATCGAGCTCAGCGCCCCCAAGGCTCCGGTGGCGTCGCCGTCGGCGTGCAGGACGGCGGCGTACGGCCGCCCGACGGTCGACTCGAGGCACGGGTAGTACGCCTGGTCGAAGAAATGCTTGATCGCCCCCGCCAGATAGCCGAGGTTTACCGGCCCGAGGAGAAGGTACCCGTCGGCGCGCAAGGCGTCCGCGGCCGACGCGACGAGGGCGGCGCGTTCGACGACCTGTACGCCTTTGATGAGCGGGTCCTGCGCCCCGTCGAGGCAAGCTCGGAGCATCGCGTGCGTCGAGGGGGAGACGGTGTGATGCACGACGAGAAGGCGTTTTTCCTCGGGGGGGCTCACTTCGAGCGTCGGGCGCCAACAACGTCACAGGCACGCCAGCAGTACCACGCGGCGACTGACCTGTAGGGACGGAACTGATCCCCCAGGACTTCAAGTTCCTTGGGTGCCGGCATGGCGACGTCGAACGCCAGACCGTACCCCCTCCTCACCCCGAGGTCACCGCTCGGCCACACGTCGAGGCGGCGAAGCTGAAAAAGTAGGAACATCTGTGCCGTCCACACGCCTATACCCCTGACCTCGCACAGCTCGCGGATCACCGCATCGTCCGAGGCTCTCGCGATCCGGTGGGGATTGAGGTCGACCGTGCCGTCGAGGGCTTTCATGGCAAGGTCGCAGATCGACGCCGCCTTCGCGCCCGAAAGACCCGCCGCTCGAAGCGTTTCGTTCGATGTCGCCGAGACCCGCTCCGGGGTCACGTCCCAGTCGAGCGCGGTCTCCACCCGGGCGTGGATAGACAGAGCCGCAGCCCCTGCGAGCTGCTGGTGCACGATGGAGCGCACAAGCGCGGCGAAATGGGTCAAAGCGGGACGCTCCAGGCGCATGCGCCCCGATAGCTCCACGAGGCGAGATATCTCTGGGCTTCTCCCGGCGAGAAACGCCGAAGCCTGGGCGTGACTGACGCGCCGGCCGAGAGCGTCGGAATGTACCGCCATTCGATGTCCTTTCCTCCGGCAACCTCCGCACACATTAGGGCGCGCCGGCCCGCCCGAATTGCGACGGAAACCCATCCCGGTTACCAAACAGCTGGGTAGCCGGTCGTACCTGGCAGACTGTATGTGGTGGTCTTTTCCTCCACCCGTGACGTCGCCGCCCGATGATGCCGCAATCAAAACAGCCCGAGAGAAGGGGTCCATGACCACAGCAGAGTCCGTGCTCGATCCGATCGAGTCGATCCCTGACGAGACCGACGCATCGAGGACCAAGAGCTGGACTCAGCAGGTCACCCTCACGGTTTTCATCGTCGCCCCGTTCGTCGCGACCGTCCTAGCGGTCCCGTTGACCTGGAACCGCGGGCTCGGCTACCGCGACGCCGTCATAGCCGGCGTCCTGTACGCGATCAGCGGTCTCGGAATCACCGTCGGTTACCACCGCTACCTGACCCACCGGGGTTTCAAGACGAGCAGGCCCGTGCGGATTGCGCTGGCCATTGCGGGCTGTCTCGCCCTGCAGGCGACGCCGATCCAATGGGTCGCCGACCACCGCCGCCACCACCGCTTCTCCGACAAGCCCGGCGACCCGCATTCGCCCTGGAGATACGGCGAGGGCATGCGGGCGTTGACGAAAGGCTTCGTGTACTCGCACGTCGGGTGGCTCTACGACTGGGAGACCACCGACGAGACGCGCTACGCGCCTGAACTCGTCGCCGACCCGGACATGGTCTTCATATCCCGGTTCTACGTCGTGTGGGTGGCCATCTCGCTCCTCATCGCCCCGCTGGTCGGCGGCCTGTGGGGATGGTCGTGGAACGCGGCCCTGACAGCGTTCATCTGGGGCAGCCTCGTGCGGATCTTCGTGCTCCACCACGTGACTTTCGCGATCAACTCCGTGTGCCACATCACCGGGCGGCGCCCGTTCAAAACCCGTGACCGAAGCCAGAACGTCTGGTGGCTTGCCATCCTCTCCTTCGGCGAGTCCTGGCACAACTTCCATCACGCGGAACCGACGTCGGCCAGGCACGGGGTGCGGGCACTCGAAGTCGACCTGAGCGCGATGCTAATCAAGGTGATGGAGAAGCTACGCCTCGTGAGCGACGTCCGCTGGCCGGACCGTTCGATCATCCAACGCCGCAGAGCCGTCCCGGCCTGAGCGACCTGCTCTGAGCGACCCGCTCAGACCCTCGACGGCCTCGAATAGTCGAGGCGGCGCAGCGGGAAACCCGAGGATCCGTGGTCGTCGGTCTTGACTGCCAACACCTGATGGAGCTCGATGCGCCGCTGCGCGAAGCCGAGACGCGACCCCGCCAGGTAGAGACGCCACACCCTCGCGACGCCCTCGCCGACCTCCGCTACAGCCTGGTCCCAGTGCTCCTCCAGGTTGGCGCTCCACGCGGCACATGTGCGTGCGTAGTGCTCACGGAAGTTCTCTGCGTGGCGGACCTCGAGGCCGTTGTCGTGGATAGCGGACACGATCGCCCCGACGGACTCGAGCTCGCCGTCGGGGAAGACGTAGCGGTTGATGAACCCGCCGTTGCGTGTCGCCTTGGAGTTGACGGGACGCGTGATGCAATGGTTGAGCAGCCGCCCCTGAGGCCTCAACTTCCCTGCCAGGAACCTCACGTAGCCGGGAAGGCTCCTCGCCCCGATGTGCTCGGTCAAGCCGATGCTGCTCACAGCGTCGAACCCGGTCTCGACCACGTTGCGGTAGTCGTCGTGGCGTATCTGGGCGACATCGCCCAGTCCGAGCTCGGCTATACGCCTCTGGCCCCACTCGGCCTGCTGGCGTGAAAGAGTCACCCCGACGACCTTCACCCCGTAGAACCGTGCTGCGTGGATGACCATAGTCCCCCACCCGCATCCGACGTCGAGCAGGCGCTGGCCCGAGGTGAGAGCGAGCTTGCGGCAAACAAGGTCGACTTTTTCCTCCTGAGCCTCCTCCAAGCTGGCGTCCGGGTGCGGGAAGACAGCACACGTGTAGGCCATCGACGGGCCGAGAAGCCAGTCGTAGAAGCGGTTGGAGACGTCGTAATGGTGGCTGACAGCGCGCGAGTCGCGCACCAAAGAGTGCCGCAGACCCCACCACAGGCCCGGGCGGACCTCCTGGGGCGGGGGTGGGATCGGCCGGAAGACCCGCGGACCGAGACCGCGCAGGACCTTGACACGATCAGCCCAGCCGATCGACCCTACGTGCTCGCCGGCGAGCATCATCAAAGCCGTGTACGCGTCGCCGTCCAAGTCGAGGAACCCGGACACGTAAGCACGGGCGAGGCCGAGGTCGCTCGGGGCGGTCGCAATGTAGTTGAGGGCCCTCGGGTCGAGGACCTTGACCGTGCAAAGGGCGTCGGACGGCCCCGCGACGCTCCCGTCGAAGGCCTGCACGGCGAGCGGCATCCCGTCTCCTATGACACTGTGCAGCACCTGAGCTATCGGGGTAGGCGATGCGGGCATCTTGTCAACTCCATTTTCTTGCGGACACGGCCTCAGCCGCCTTTCACGCACTTCGAGTACAGGTCGGAGAGGCGCGAGTCGGGGTCGTAGCGGCCTTTGAGCGCATGGTACACCGGACCGTTGTAAAGCTCCCAGAACCGTCGCTCCTCGTAGAAGGAAGTCGAGTAGAGGGACTTGCGGCCGCCCAGCCGCTCCACTTCGGCCTCGACCCAACGGTTGTGATGCTCCGCGTCGCCACCCGGGTGCACCGGGACGCTCGACCAGAACCCGACGTTGACGTATGTCTCCGCCGCGTCGAGCGGGTACAGATCCCACTCAAGTGATGGGTCCCTCTGGCGAAGCGGGCACAGCCACACGGGCGTGATCGGGACCTCACGGGTGAAAGCATCGAGGAACTCTTCGAGGCGGCCGACGGGGACCTCGATGTCCTGGATCACGTTTTCCCGCTGCGGAAGCCCCCGCCTGGCGTCGATACGGGCTTTGACCTTCCAGCGCTCCTCGAACGCCATGATCTTCCAGTAGACGTCGCTCCGCAAGAAGCGCGGGCCGACAAGACGGCGCACGAGGGGCCGCTGCACGTAAAAAGCACGGGAGCACCAGAACCAGTCGGTGTCCCAACGCCACAGGTAGTCCTTGACGGTGAGCCAATCCTGGCTGCGGTTCTGGATGGACTGGTAGTAGATGTTGCTTCGCGTGTAGTCACTGACCTCGGGCGCGTCCGCCGCCCAGGTCCCGATCGTCAGGTAGCTCTCCGATGTGGAGAAAACCGTCCCGTCGAGGAAGTCAACCCGCCGGCCGTCGTAGGATCGGGTGTCGCAGATCGACCGGATAGCGTCCGCCACCGCCGCTATCGACGCGAAGCGCACGTGGCGCAGACGGACGAAAGGCTCCACGGCCTCGACCTCGATGCGCGCTCTGAGGGCGTAGCCGAGGGTTCCGTAACTGTTAGGGAATCCGTAAAAAAGGTCCCTGTGCTCGCCGTCAGGCGTTACCGTCACCACACGCCCGTCGCCGGTCAGGACGTCCATCTCGAGGACGGACTCGTGTGGCATGCCGCTGCGGAACGACGTGCTCTCGATCCCGAGGCCGGTGAGCGCCCCGCCTAGCGTGATTGTCTTAAGCTCGGGAACCACCAAAGGCATAACCCCGTAGGCGAGCAGCGCGTCGACGATGTGCTCATAGGTAGTCATGGCCCCGACGTCCGCCCAGCGTTTCTCCTTGTCGACGGCGATCACCCCGTCGAAGGCCGAGACGTCGAGCCTGTGAACATTGGCCTTCGAGCGCGCCCGGAAAAGGTTGGAGGATTTCTTGGCGAGCCTCACCCGCTCGCCGGGCGGCACAGCCCTGTAGGCGCGGATCAGGTCCTCCACGCCACGGTCGTATCTTCGTCGGGCAGCGGCCGCACCGAGGTCGACGGGGTCGACTGGTCCGACCAGCGGGAGGCCGCCCGGGGCGAGGCCGTTCCCTGGGTAACCGACGGGGGATTCGTTGACGCCGGTTAGTTGCGACTCCGCGGGCGACGTCATGTCTTGAGGTTAACCTTTTGGCGCTCCCATTCCGACAGGTTAGCCACACGTTGCCGTCACAGCAGATCGGGTTCATCTACCCCAGCTGCTTTCGCCAGCTCGGCGTATCCACCGGCGCCGTCAATTGCTGCACGAAGCAGCGCACGTAGACCGCCTCGGATTCGCCCGATAGTCTCCACGTGGAGACTCGTCCACAGGGTCTCGGTCTCCCAGGTCTCCCGATAGTCTCCACGTGGAGACTCGTCCACAGGGTCTCGGTCTCCCAGGTCTCCCGATAGTCTCCACGTGGAGACTCGTCCAAAGGTTCTCCGCCTTGACTGCCCAAAACCCATCTGACCTCCCAAAAGATTTCAAAGGAGACCACCACGCTGGTCCGAAATCCTTCTTGTATGTTATCAGAACACTTGTTCGTTCCCCAGCTGATTAATCGGCTTCCGGCCCGCCGGTATCCTCAGTGTCGTGGACAATCGCCCGGACGCGGATAACTACACCCACGGCCACTCCGAATCCGTCCTTGACAACCACAGGTGGCGCACGGCCGCGAACTCTGCGGCCTACCTCACTG
>JAJZDJ010000143.1 GCA_021828685.1 Actinomycetes bacterium
TGTTTTCCAAAGTGGAGGGCCAGCGCCACCCTGATCCAGCGACAGTCGACAAGATCGTAAAAGAGCTCTCGATCCACGACGCGATCGAGAAGGAGTACCTCTATCCCCTAGTCACAGACAAGCTCGCCGGTGGAGCTGGCCTCGCAAGTCACAGCCTCGAGGAGCACAGCGCAGTCGCCGAAACGCTCAACGAGATCGACACTTCGCCAGCCGACAGCCCCAATCGCGCTGGGCTCCTGGTGCGGCTGATCGCTCTGGTTCGAACCCACGTTCATGAAGAGGAGACGAAGATCTTCCCTGCGATGCGCACGACCATGACACCGCTGCAACTGGACAAGCTGGGCGACTCCCTTTTGAAGGCTAAGGCGACCGCCCCCACCCGGCCGCATCCGCACGCGCCGAGTTCAGGCGTCGGGGCTCACGTCGCCGGCACGGTCGCCGCTCCCATAGACAAGGCCCGGGACAAGATCGCCGGCCGGGGGTGACGCCCGCGTAGCAAACGCAGATGCTTCAACGGTCATCGGATTCGCGGCGGAAGGCAGCCCCAATCGGTGGGGCTGCCCAGGCAGGCTCGTCGTCTGGTCCCTGCCAGCGCTCCAAGTCCGGCGTTTCGAGGCGGGGACGGCCACTCAAATAGGCAGCGACACCGCCTATCAGGCCAGCGCCAGCTATAGCCAGGCATATCCAGACGGCGTCTCTCGCACCGGGGGTTTTGCCACCGGAAAGTGTGCCCGCGAGGAACGCTAGGATTGGCGCCACGAGGAACGCTGTCAGCCCGCGCAGCAATTCGACGAGAGCGAACACCCGCTGCAAAAGCTTCGCCGGCAGCGAGAAGCCAACCATGAACAGGGCAGGCGACACAGACGCCGCCGCTCCCATTCCGATGAGTCCGGCAGCGACTCCCAGTCCGAAACCGTTGGCCGGTAAGACGGTAACGATGACGACGGCCCCCGCCATCAAAGACACGAGGCCTGCGAAGGCGAGAAGCGGAGTGAATCGGGTGCGAAAGAGGATGCCGAATAGCCCGGCGACAGCTATCGCCGCCGCGAACTCGGGTAAGAAGACGAGCGCTCCATGACTGGGACTCGCCTTCGCTAGTGCGAGTATTCCGAGCTCCATGAGCCCGAAAGCCGCAGCACTCGCGGCTAGTGCCACTAAGAGGCCGGCGACCGGAACGGACTTCGCCGCTGCCCGTATCGGCATCAACGGACGGTGGATCTTGTACTCGTAGACGACGAGTGCGACGATGAGCCCGAAGCCTACGGATAGGGGCACGACCGAACCCGCGGTTGCTTTCATAGTCGCCTCCAACTCGCCGGCACCGTAGAACGCCGTTGCGCAGCCGGCGATCGCTAGCGATATGGCGACCATGTCCCAGGGGGCGCTGCGATCCTGAGGTCCGTCATCTTGGAATGTCAGCAACGAGAAGCACAATGCGGCAAAAGCTGCGATCGCTCCAACCACGAACAGCGGTCGCCAGGCGTGACCACCGAGCTGTAGCGCCCCGATGGTGGGCCCGATCGCCACGGCCCCGAAGATGCAAAGGTTCATCACCGCCGCAGTCGTGGGCATCTTGGTTACTGGCCACGAGGTGACCAGCGGGGGAACCGCCGCGATCAGCATCAGGCTGGTGGCGAGCCCCTCCGCTACGAACCCCGCGATGAACACGTCTGGCGTCGGCGCCCAGGCCGCCAAAGTCGACGCGACGACGAAGAGAACTTCGTATCCGACTAGAAGGCGACGAGCCGGGAAGTGCATGGCGAGCTGCACTGCGATAACGGTCCCAGCCGTGTACGCGCCAGTCGACAACGCAAAGGCCATGTCGAATGACGAACTGGACAGCCCCACGCCCTTTATTAGCGTCTGTTCGAGTGGCAGGGTAGCCACGCTTACCGCCAGATATGGCACGAGGGAGAGGACGACGAGTGCCACCGCCCCCAAGTAACTGTTGGCGAGCGGCCCTCGCCGGGCCATTGTCAATCCGCCCGGTAGAGGTTTGCGACGGCGATTATATCTTCGCTCCCGTAGCCGCTGTCTACGGCTGCCTGAAAGGCCGCTTGTACAGCTGCTGCGATCCGAAGATCCTTGGCTGACCCCTTCGCTGCTTCGCCCGCAAGACGGGCGTCTTTGGCCGCCAAAGTGGTCGTCCACCATGTGGGCCCGGCGCCGTCGATGATTCCTTCGACGCGATTTTTCAGGCCCGGCGCCAACATCGGAGACGTCCCGAGGAGGTCGCCGAGCTGATCGTCGCTGAGTCCGCCTGCCCGACCCACCGTCAGCGCTTCCGCGATAGTGACTATGCCAGAGAGCAGAAGGAGGTTGACTGCGAGCTTCGCAGCCGTCGCCATCACCGGCCGGTCGTAACGCTTGACCGGGCCGCCCAGGCTTTCGAGCATCGGCTTCAGGGCGTCGATTTGCTCGGCGTCGCCTCCCGCCAGATAAGTCGCTTTGCCTTCCCGAACCGCCTGGGGGGCTCCAAGGATCGGCATCGCAACAAAGCGCTTCGACGTGTCAGCCAGCTCGGCGCTCAAAGCTGTCGAGATCGTGGATGCGTCGACGTAGGTGCGCTGACCTATCTCCCGGAGCAAGCCTTGTGGCCCTGTCGCCACATCACGCACGGCGTCGTCGTTAGCCAGGCTGCTGATTACGACCTCGGCGCCAGCCGTCGCTTCATTCGGGCTGTCCACTTCTGTTGCTCCGCTTGCGACCAAGTCTTTGGCCCTGCCGCTACTGCGGTTCCATACCGTCAGCTCATGTCCGCCCTCCTGAAGCCTGGTGGCCACAGCAATGCCCATCCGTCCGAGACCAAGCACGGCAATTCTCATCTGTCCTCCTGAGTCGGTGTTTGTTGAATTTGATGTCCGTGCCCAACGCGCGGCTCAGCCGCTCAAGTCCACCAGGAGCTTGCCTTGGACGCCTTGCTCGCCAAGAAGTCTGAACGCGTCGTTGATCTCTTCGGGCGCCATGATCCGGTCGACAGTCACTGCGAGCCGGTGGTCGCGAAGAGCGTTCAGCGCATTAGCTATGTGGCCGGCGAGCACTTTGTCGTCTTCTATCAGTCCGGCGTATCCGTAGACGGTGAGTGCTTTTCCGTATAGGGACTGCAGAGGGACGTTACCGTTGTCGCCCGCCGAGGTCCCGAATATTGCGAGTCGTCCCCGCGGCTCGAGCAGCTCGATGCAAGCGCCGGTGTACTCTCCGCCCAAGGGGTCGATGACGACCGTCGGATGCAACTCGCGAGCCGTGTCGGCCAAGTCGGCGGCATTGCCGACAACGACGCGATCGGCGCCACGCTGCTTGATCCAATCGGCCTTGCTTTGATTGGTTGTCTGGCCCCATACGATCGCTCCCAGAGCGTGCGCCACCGAAACCACCATCGAGCCGACGCCTCCGCTCGCCCCCAGTACGAGCACCCGGTCCTTGTCTGTCACCTTCGCCTTCTCGGTCACCATCCGCCAAGCGGTCACTCCTGCAACGCCCATGGCTGCGGCGGAGGCCAGGTCGACTCCATCGGGGACATTGATCACGGAGGCCTTCGGGACTAAAGCACGAGTCGACCACAGGCCGTCTCGGGTCGAGCCGATCCCGTAACCTCTCACCATGACGGGTAGACCGTCGAGTGTACCTGAGCCTTCAACGCCGAGGGTCCTCGGAGGCGGCGAACCGCCCGGCAGCTTGCCCATCGCCGCGTATCGGTCCACTGGGTTGACACCGCCGAAGGCCATGTCAACGACGACGTCACCCTCCGAGGCCTCCCCGATATCGACGTCCTCAACTTTCAAGGGTTTGCCATACTCCAAAAGACGGACAGCGTGAATCTGCATGCAGTCTCATTTACCCATTGACGCCAAGCCCAAGCATCCTCTCGCAGCGACATACCACCAAACTCGCTCCTCCCCCTAGCGGTCCGCTGCGCTGGCTCGGCGGTTCGCCTTCATGATCGCCTCCACGAGTTCCCCCTTGCTCATGGAAGAACGGCCGCTCACGTCAAGACGCCGGGCGACCTGTTGAAGATGGCGCTTGGATGCGTTCGCATCGACGCCCTCGGCCGACGCGTACTGCTTGGACGATCCCGCTCCACCCTTGGCCGACTGCTCGTCGGACGGACCTTTGGTGTCTTTCGGTTCCCAATGATCCCCCACTTTTTCGAACGAGTGCTTGAGAGAGCCGTAGGCGGTCTGATAGGCCCGGCGATCCTCGCCGTACTCATGCAGCGCCGAGTCGAGTGTCTCGGCGAACGTCCGCTGGGCCTTAGCAGGCGAGCGACGCAACGTGGACGGCAGTTCGCTCGTCCTCGGTGCGCCGTTCTTGTCCATTTTGGGCATGAGGATGCCTCCATCTCACGGTAGGTAACAGGTTCCTACCCTCCACTTCGAACGAGATAGCAGCCAGGTAGGAAAAAGTTACGGCCGAGATGCAACGGAGGCAATGGCGAATACTTGACCGCCAGGTGCCATGAAGTAGTAGGGATGCCCGGGATGTTTCACTTCGATGGCTCCCGCTTCGAGGGCCTTGCGCATCAGGGCCGCTGGGTCTACGGACCGTATTTCCAGCCAGGCGCCGAAGCGCGGTTCGTCGTCATCGGGGGTACGGTCGAGGTCGGTGAACTCGATGCTGAGGCTGCCACCAGCCGGAAAGCGGATTACGAACATCGGGAGGACGCCGCCCGGGCACTCGACGGTCGCCACGCCGTCTGAGCCGACGAGAGCCTCGAAGCACCGGAGCAGCTCGGCGCGCCGTGAGGGGCGAGCGAAGATGTGTGCGTTATTGCCGAGCGCCGTCATGGTTTGCCCTCGGTGCTGGCGGTTACCTGTCGACCCAGGCAGGCCGCCAGTCGATCGATCGCCGGCGCGCTGTCGGCAATTGGCTGCGGTGGCGCAAACGGCCGCCGTCCGGCAGGGATTTCGCTCAATTTCGCTTGGCTGAAGGCCAGTTCCTGCTCGGCGAGGGCTTCGGGGAACCAGGCCGCCTGGCCCGTCGCTCGGGCTAGGTCCCAACCGTGGACGAGGATCTCCGTGATCCTAAGGTGCAGCGCTGCGAGTCCGGGCACGTTGCCGAAAGGCACAGCGACGCTGTTGTCGAGGGCCCCTGGCTGTCGGAAAGCTTCGACGAGCTCCTTTGCCGACTGGTCATATGCGTCGGGGATGCCACCTTCGGCACCGACTGCAGCGCCGGGCGACTGTGCTCCGAGCGCCGAGGCGAATAGGGCGTTCCCGGTGACGAGGTGGCCTGCGAGCTCACTGACAGTCCACTCCGTACATGGGGTCGGGCAGGTCCACTGGTCCTCTCCTATCGAGGCCAGCACTCGCCCGGTGGCATCAAGGGCCGAGGCGAGCTGTCCAATCGGGTCGCTGGTCATGAAATAGTCCCTCTCCTTACTAACGGTTACCGTCTAGGGATTGCGTGAGCCCCTGTACGCCTTCGCGCGGTGGTCGGCCCCCGTGGTCATGGTAAGGCCCGCCAGCGACGACTCGTTTCGTGCCGCGTGGCTCGCCCACCCGGTGTCGGTACTCTTCGAAGGCGTCGACGAACGACGGCCGGCCCTGATCGTCGAGGTTCGGATCGGCGACGAGGTGGCGACCATCGAATCGCGACGCGGGAAGGTGACGCTGCGACCGGAGCCCCTGCGAGCGGAGCCCCTCCCATCTCCCGACGTGGTGCTCGACGGCCCTCCCGATCTAATCCTCGGCCTCCTCGCCGGATACCTCGACCCTCGTGACGCCGCTCAACGAGGGGTGGCCATCACCGGCGACGCCCGCCGCCTCGCCCGGCTCAGACCCAACCTGCCACTTCCCCGGGAAGGCCACACGCAGCGGCGGGGCCAGTCATCTCCAGCTGTCGCTAGCTCAAGGTCCAGGGCGAATACCGGGAGCGGTCGACTCCGATGATCGGAGGCGTGTGGTTCTGGGCGCCGGGGACGCTCCGGGTACCCAGCACTCGACGAAGCCTCAATTCGGCTTACACGCACAGTCCTCGTCCCAGGTCGTCCGATGTCGCATTCCCGCTAGTCCTCGATAGCCCTAGCCACACGGGGGTGGGTTGTGGTGGCCATGATGGGGTGGTGGCGGCTGTGATGATCGGCGGTCCACGGCATGGGTGTTGTGCAACCCTAAATACAACTCCGGACTATTTAGGGTTGTGGTCCGTCTCTAGCCGGCGGCTCTCTCGTCCGAAGCGGATTTCAGTGGTCGTACGGACGTTCATCACTTGCTGTATAACATGAGATAATGCAGCAGATCGCCGGTGATAGCCTTATCCGTAAGTTGCAGGACCGATGAGCGCCCCCTTGGAGCCAGCGAGCGAGGAGCTGTTGGACCGGTACGCGGCGGTGCTGACCGACCTGGCGGCGGCCCATGGGATAACGGGTCTGCGCCACGGTCGTCCGGGGTGGCTGGTGGGCGACGTCGCTGCAGGCCGAACTCTCATGGACATGGCCCGCTTTGAGGCCGAGGCGACGTCCCTCCTCGGCGCCAGCGTGGCCCTTGTGTCCTCGGATGCCCCCTCGGCCCCTGGTATGATCGGCGCTACGCTGCGGACATCCACTGCGGCGTGAGCCAGCAAGCACCTGGCGCCCCCCGAACTCTGACCGCGTGCCCGGCCACGGCGGAGCTACGGCCGGTTCAGGCTGGCAGCGATCTCGCCGGCAAGACCGACCGACTCGAGCTCTTCTAGTGGCAGGTGCAGCGCTAGGGACCAGTTCGGCCAAACGTCTTGGGTAGAACCCGGCATGTTTGCCCGCTCCTCTACCGATGCTAAGTCGTCCATCGTCGCTGTGAGAAGTCTGCACGGAGCCCGACCCAAATCGGCGTAGACAGCGGCAATCGCCGCCTCGGCTGTAACCGCCTCGCCCGTCCCGGCGACTTCGCGGACTCTTCCAAGCAGCCGGGCGGACGATTCCTCGTTCGGACGGGCACCTATTTCGCGTTGCGCCTCTAGATCCGATCCGCTCAGCACACCTGCGACGGTCGGCAGGTCGTGCGTGCTCACTGCCCCCATCGATAACTCCGGCCACGCTTCGGTTCGTGCGTCCTCGAACCACCAAAGCCGGTACGAGAGAATCCGCCGAGATGCAAGCTCTTCTCGCACACCCTCCTCGACGGTGCCGAGATCCTCGCCGACCACGAATGCTCCGGCGCGTTCGGCCTCCAACGAGAGGATGTTGAGCAGGTCGTCGTACGGGTAGCGCACGTAAAGCCCGTCGGTGGCAGAGTGCCCAGCCGGAATCCAAAAGAGGCGCCACAATCCCATGATGTGGTCGATGCGGATGCCCTTCGCGTGCCCGAATGTTGCCCGCAAGGCGCTGATCCACGGGCGGTAGCCGCTGCTTCTCAGCCTCCATGGGTCGAACGGGGCGAGTCCCCAGTCCTGTCCCAAAGTGTTGAACTCGTCGGGAGGCGCACCGACCCTTGCGCTTTCGACGAAGCATTCACGATACAACCAGGCGTCTGCGCCGTTCGGGTCCACCCCCACCGCCAAGTCCGCCACCACGCCAAGGTCAGCGGCGGCGTCGGCGAGCTGGTCGTCGAGCAGCCACTGCAGCCAACTGTGGAATCTGACACGGCGAGCGAAGTCCGCCCCTTTCACCGACTCGTCTGCATGGGCCCCCGCCGGCGTCTGAAGGTGTCCCGGCCATTCCCGCCATGCCGTGCCGTAGCGTTCGGTTAGAGCGCAGAAGGTGGCGTACAGGGCGAGGTCCGCCCCTTGACGGTCAATATAAGCCTGCAACGAAGGGTCCGTCGCGTACCCATCCCGCGCAGCGAAGATCGCCTCCAGGGCTTTCGACTTCGCCTCCCAGACTTGGTTGTGGTCGATGCGCCGATCGGAGTTGAGGTGCCTGGCGCGCTCAGCAGACTCAGCCACCTCCGCGATACCGCCGCATCCCGGGACTTCGTCGACGGCCAGGTACAGCGGATTCCTGAAGCTGCGGCTGCCCGGATAGTAGGGGCTCGGCTCGATTCGAGCTCCCGGGCTCGGAGCGTGAAGCGGGTTCACCATCGCGAAAGTCGCGCCAAGGCTTCGTGACCACCTGGATATCCGGGCGAGGTCGGCTAGGTCGCCGATGCCCC
>JAJZDJ010000005.1 GCA_021828685.1 Actinomycetes bacterium
GGCCACGCCACGTCTATGCGAGCGAAGTACGCACACCTGTGGCCCGGAGAACGGAGGTCCCGACCATGACCACCAAGCGACCGCCCCTCACGATCGGCGGTCGATCGATTACCGACGAGTTGGTTGAGAAGGCAGAGGTCGGCCTAGACACCGAACACCTTGTCCGCCGGCCTGGTGGCCGTCCCCTCCTCGGTTCGGCGCCGGCTGGGAACATCTCGGTCCGGTTCCCGCCCGATCTGCGGGACCAGCTCCGGGCCCGAGCCCAGGCGGAACAGGTTGCCGAGGCCGACGTGATCCGCCGCGCCGTGCACGACTACCTGGAGCGCCCCCGGGCAAGCTGAGCCGGTGCAATCGGAAGATAGCACGCACCCAAACGCCAGGATCGCCGACCGCCTGGCCCCCAAGGGCGCCACCCGGACGGGCGACTTCGGGGAGTTCCTGGCCGCAGCGCTCTACGCCGACGTCGCCCGAGTCGGCCTGGGGCCGAGCGTTAAGCTCGCACGTCCTTGACGACACGGGCCCGGTGTACCCCTGCTTCTGGGTGCCGGAAGGCCGCGAGGCCGACCGAGCGGGCGGCAGACGCCTCTCGAACGCGAAACCGGTGTCCACCCATCAGGGGGACACCGGTTGGCTTTTCGTTACATCAAGTGGAGGTGGCGGGAATTGAACCCGCGTCCTTCGATGACTCATCGGGCCTTCTCCGAGCGCAGCTGGTGTCTTGATGTCGGGCCTTCCGCTCGCTACCAGCGGCGGCGAAACGCCTTATTCGACTAAGTGTTCCTCGTAGCCCGTCGACGCAGCTACCAGGTGAGCCCTACTTGATGACGCCCGTACCCGACCCGCAGGGCTGGGGTCGGACGGACGAGCTATCTCTTAGACAGCCAGTGCGAGCTGAGGCTCGGCGTTTGTTTATTGGTTCAGGCTCTTTAACGTGGTTCCTGAAACCACGGCTCGCTTCTCCCGAATCGACTACCGAAGTCGAAGCCAGTCACCCCCATGTCAAGTATCAACGCCACCATTATAGCCGAAGTGGATGGGCGGGCGGACCAGCAAAGACCGCCTACGGGTGGGCTCGGCCGGGAATAGGTCGTCGTGCAGCGATACTCCGGCCCCCGCTTCTCACGACAGCGTCGATGTCTCTGGCGAGAACCGCCCCTTGCGTGTGGCCGTCCGCTACAACGAGGAGGATTTTGCCAGGGCCCATACGGCCGACGGCGTCGAGGGTATCCTCACTCGGTGATGCTCCGGTCACCGACGAGATCGGGGTAGCAAAGTCGGTCGGCCGGGCGATATCCCAGTGAGGGTATGGGACGCTAGCGAGGGCGTCGCCTGCAAGGACGCCCCCGTATCCTCCGTTCCAATCCTGCAGTAACCAAACCCAACCCGGGCGGCTGGACGCGTAACTGTCGATGAAGGTCCGTACGGTGACCCACCCTGGGGCTTCGCCCACGGGCCGCATGATGTCGGACAGTCGAATCCCTTCGAGGGCGTGGCGAGCCGAGCCCTCCGAAAGCTCGGATCGAGCCGAAATTAGAAGCCACCAGCCTACGAAGCCGATCACGAACCCGTTGAGGACACTCTGACTGCGTGATGCGGCGACGAATCCTGCCACCACTATCAACCCCCCGAGAATTGTCCCCGCCCATGCGGCGACCCGAGTCGCCTTCCAGTGGTCCCTTCCGAGAGCCCAAACTATGGCATGCAGCACCCGGCCGCCGTCGAGCGGAGCGGCGGGAAGGATGTTGAAAGCAGCTAGGACGACGTTGATCCATGCCAACCATCCCAGGGCTGCAATCGTAAGGGCGTTCGCCCCCGAGCTCGCCGGGCTGGCTTGGAGAAGTCCGGATCGGATCAGAAACAGAGCGCCCCCTAGAGCAGCGCTGATCAAGGGACCCACTCCTGCGACGAGAAGTTCGGTCGAAGCCGAGGGGCTGTCGCCTTCGATTCTCGTCACGCCCCCCATCCAACTGAGGGTTATCCCGTCGACAACCAAGTGGCGACGCCGAGCGACCAGCGCATGCCCCATTTCGTGGAGGAGGACACCCAAAAGAAGTCCGACGGCGGTCAGCAAACCTGCTACTTCGTAGGCCGTTGTCGAGTATCCGGGGGCGTCCACCGCAAAGCGACTGTGCGCAAGCCCGGAAGCCACGAGGGCCACCATGACCAACAGACTCCAATGCAGGCCCAGTTTCACCCCTGCGACTCGCCCCAGCCTGATGGTGTCGGTCATGGCACCAGCGTATGCCTGCGAGACCGTCTATCGGGATGCATCCCCGAGTCTGCTGTGGCGGATCTAAATCCGGGAATCCCTGCGACGACTAACTCCGTCGTCGCGCGTCGCAGCGGACCTCGCCCGGCGGGCTTCCAGGTCCGCGTCCCGGGCAGCCAACGCGTGACGCTTGTCGTAGATCTTCCGGCCTCGGGCCAGAGCGAGGTCGACCTTGGCCCGACCATCTTTCAGGTAGATCGACAGCGGTACCAAGGTGAGCGAGTCCTGGCTTGTCCTGATCGCAAGTTGGTTGATCTCGCGATTGTGCAGGAGGAGCTTGCGTCGTCGGTCGGGATCGACAGAACCGAAGCCGTTTGCGTAAAGGTAAGGGGGCACGTGAACCCCGTACATCCATACCTCGCCGCCTTGAACCCGAGCGAAACTGTCGCGCAGCTGGACCTTGCCCTCTCGCAGGGATTTCACTTCGCTGCCTGCAAGGACAATCCCGGCTTCGTGGGTCTCGAGGATGTCGTAGTCATGACGGGCGCGCCGATTTTGAGCTACGAGCCGGTTCTGGGGATCCGCAGCTGCACGCTTACCTGTCTTTGCCATGCTGCGTCCAAAGTAGCGTCGTGCCCGTGCTCGTGATCAGAAAAAAGGATCTGGACCTCATGACGTGCCACGCCCTAGACGGATATCCACTCGAAGTATGCGGATTGCTCATCGGGACCTTGCGCGACACAGATGTCGAAACAGATGTCACCTCGGTGGAGCCGACGGAGAATGTCGCCGCCTCGTCGAGGGTCTACGAAATAGCCCCTAAGGTTCTACTAGAGGTCGAGCGTCGTGCCGAAGCCGGCGGAACTCAGATCGTCGGCGTCTATCACTCTCACACCCACACGGACGCAAAACCCTCGCCGACAGACATCGCGCAGGCGCCCGACCCGACTTGGCACTACGTGCTCGTGTCGCTTCGGGATGAGCATCCTTGCGTGCGTAGCTGGAAAATCGACAGCGGGAACATAGAAGAAGAGGAGGTGGTTGTAAAATGGTGATCTAGGAGGTCGTATTTATGTCCGTAGAAGTCCGAGTGCCAACTGTCCTGCGTCCGGCTACAGGTGGCGTGGCCGTCGTGCCAGGGGAGGGAGCGACCGTCGGAGAAGTATTCAACGACCTGATCGATCGCCATCCAGGCCTCAAGGGACAGCTCTTGACCGAGAGCGGGGAACTGCACCGTCACCTCAACGTCTTCCGAAACGACGACGACATCCGCTACCTGGGCAAGCTTGATGCCGAAGTTTCCGAAGGCGACACGTTGACGCTGATGCCGGCGGTCGCGGGTGGCGCATCTTGATGGCCCGTTACGAAAGCGTCCTGGATCTTGTCGGCAACACGCCGATGGTGGACGTGAGCGCTCTCAGCCCGAACCCCAAAGTCGCTATCGTCGCCAAACTCGAGGGGTGGAACCCTGGAGGCTCGGTGAAGGACCGCGCAGCGCTGTCGATGATCGAGGACGCCGAGAAGGACGGCTCGCTACGACCCGGCCAGCAGATCCTCGAGTCGTCGTCGGGCAACACCGGGATAGCACTGGCGATGATCGCCCGGGTGAAGGGCTACCCGATCAAGATCGTTCTTCCTGAGAACGTGTCGATCGAGCGACGCCAGCTTCTGGAAACGTGGGGAGCGGAGATAATCGACTCGCCCGGAGCCGAGGGTTCGAACGGCGCAATGCGTCGTGCCCAGGCGCTCGCCTTGGAGCGTCCGGACTGGTGGTTCCCGTATCAGTATGCGAACCCCGCCAACCCGAAAGCTCACTATGAGGGCACCGGCCCTGAGATATGGAGGGACTGCCCCGAGATCACCCACTTCATCGCCGGCCTCGGGACGGCAGGAACGCTCATGGGTGTAGGACGATTCTTGAAGGAGCGCAACCCTGCTATCCAGGTTTGGGCGGTCCAACCACCCGCGGGCGAGATGGTCGACGGCCTGAAGAACCTTGACGAGGGTTTCATCCCTCCGGTCTTCGTGGACAACGACGGCTTCGACCTCTTGGACCGCAGCAAAGTGGTTGGTCCCCGGGAGAGCATCGAATGGACCAGGCGGCTCTTGGATGTCGGGATCTTCGCCGGTATCTCATCTGGAGCGATCATGGCGGCGGCGGCGAAGTGCGCAGCTGAGATCGACGAGGGGGTCATCGTCACGATCGTCTGTGACGGCGGCTGGAAGTACCTGTCAACCGGCGCTTGGACCGACGATCTCGATACTGTCACCGAGCGCGCGAAGCGGGTCATTTACTTCTAAGCCGTAAGCCAGAATGTAACCAGTCCCTCTGGGCGCTGCAGTAGCGTAAACCGGAGACTTGGACCTACGGCGGTGCCGCTGGATTGCATGAAGGATACGGTATTGACAGAGGACGCTTCAAGGCATGACGGTCGCCGGGCCGGTGAGCTACGACCAGTCGAGTTCACGCGTGACTACACCGTGTTTGCTGCCGGCTCTGTACTTGTCCGAGTCGGCCGCACCGTAGTTCTCTGCAGCGCCTCTGTCGCGGAGGATGTGCCGCGCTGGATGAGAAACACAGGGAGGGGCTGGGTCACCGCCGAGTACTCGATGCTGCCCGGGTCGTCGCCCGAACGGGTGGACCGGGAAGCGACGAAGGGCAAACAATCCGGCCGGACGCAGGAAATCCAGCGACTCATCGGCAGGTCGCTTCGGGCGATTACTGACCTCGAGGCGCTGGGGGAGACGCAGATCACGCTCGACTGCGACGTCCTTCAGGCAGACGGGGGCACCCGGACGGCGAGTATATGCGGCGCGTACGTGGCGTTGCACGACGCATGTTCTCGCCTGGTCGCCGCAAAAAGGCTCTCTAGGCATCCGCTTCGAGAGGCCTGCGCGGCGGTGTCCGTCGGTGTCGTGGGAGGTCAAGCACTGCTCGATCTTGACTACAGCGAGGACAGCCGTGCCGAGGTCGACATGAACGTCGTAATGACTGCGTCCGGCAAGTTCGTCGAGGTACAAGGAACTGCCGAAGGCGCCCCCTATAGCCGCCTGGAGCTTGACGAGCTTCTCTCGCTCGCCGACCGAGGCATCTCGACGCTGATACAGGCACAGGCGGCTGTACTCGCCCAACCTCCACTCGACCGCCTGGTGTGACGCCGCCGGTCTTCGTCCTCGCTACCGCCAACAAGGACAAAGCGGCGGAGATCGAAGCAGTTCTCAACCACTCCGTGACCTTGCTGGCGAGGCCGGTAACGGTCGCAGACGTAGAAGAGCACGGGGAAACCTTGCTGGACAACGCCCGGTTGAAAGCGCAGGCGTTGCTCGACGCAACAGGCGTCGCCTCGATCGCAGACGATACCGGCCTAGAGGTGGACGCGCTCGGCGGGCGGCCCGGGGTGCGTTCGGCGCGCTACGCCGGGGATACGGCCAGTTACGCCGACAACGTCGCCAAGCTTCTCGGCGAGCTCGCGGGCCAGGCGGATCGAAGCGCCCGCTTCAAGACGGTAATTGTTGCATTGTGGCCGGACGGCCGGGAGGTTGTCGTCGAGGGCGTCGCCGAAGGGCGGATAGCCGTGGAACGCCGAGGTGCCGGTGGTTTCGGCTACGACTGCGTGTTCGCACCTGCCGACGGCGACGGCCGGACCTTCGCAGAGATGAGCCCTGAGGAAAAAAATGCCATATCGCATCGAGGGCGGGCGCTGCGGGCCTTGCGGGCCGTCCTAGAAGGCGATGAAGCTACAGGCGAGGGCGGCGAAGCCACGGTTCCAGCGAGGAGCCGCACTACCAAGAGGCGCTTTCGCGGAATTCTCCCCAAGCCGGTCTGGCAGATCGGCAGACTGCTGATCGTTGCTCTGCTGATCGAGTACCTGGTCGTGCCCCAGCTTGCGGGTCCACGCAAGGTCATACACCTGATAGCGGAAGTCAACCCGCTACTACTCCTGGCGGGCGTAGGTCTCGAGGTTGCTTCCGTGCTTGCTTACGGGCGCCTTACAGCGTCGATACTGCCCCCGGCCAGCCCGCTCAAATTTTCCAAAATCGTCCGGATCGAAGTCACGACTCTGTCCGTGAGCCACTGCACTCCGGGAGGGTCCGCAGCGGGAACCGCCCTCGGGTACCGCTTGATGACGCAAGCCGGAGCAGCACCCGGCGACGTCGGCTTCGTCCTCGGGGCCCAGGGGATCGGCTCGGCGGTTGTGCTCAACGTGATCCTTTGGGTAGCTCTCATCGTTTCGATACCGGTGTGGGGATTCTCGGCGCTTTATCTTCTGGCGGCGGCGGTAGGCGTTGTTCTCCTTGGCGCCTCCGGTGCCTTGATCTACGCCTTGACACGAGGGGAGGAGCGGGTCGGTGACATGATCGAGCGCGTCGCCGTGAGGGCCCCGTTTATCAATGCCGCCGCGCTGCGGCAGGCATTGTCCAATCTTGCCGGGCGCTTGGCTACGTTGGGGGAGCACCGAGACGTCATGGGCAAGGCGCTCATGTGGGCGACGCTCAACTGGCTCCTCGACGCGGCGTCGCTGATGGTGTTCGTTGGGGCGTTCGGGCACTGGGTCAACCCAGATGGCCTGCTTGTGGCCTACGGGCTAGCAAACGTGCTGGCCGTCATCCCGTTGACACCTGGAGGGCTTGGCGTTATCGAAGCCACGCTGACGACGCTTCTTGTCGGCTTTGGTACAGCAAGAGGCATTGCGACACTGGGGGTGCTTGTCTACCGTTTGTTCAACTTCTGGGCTCCGATACCACTTGGTGGCCTTTCGTACTTGTCGCTGCAAGTAGACAAACCTGGACCGGAAAGCTCGAAACCGTGGCCTGTTCGGATGTGGCGGCGTCTGGCGGGAACAACCGGCAAACGAAGTTCGAGCGACGAGCTGAGGCAAGGGGTAGCCGGTACCTCGCGAGTCGACGGGAGTGCCGTTGACCCGCTAACGTAAACGACGCGAAGCATCAAGTTCCGATTTGGACAAACACATCCGATTTGGACAAATACCAAGAAGTTCTACGTGGCGCCACTATCCAGGCGGCCAGCACCTCGGAGGTAGCGCAATCAAACGGTCGCCCCGCAATACTCGCTCACGACTGGCCCATTTTGGTGCTTTGTCAGTGATCTCAGCTGTTCTATTTGCTCTCGTCGGTGCGCTCCCGGCGGCATCTGCGTCGACGGTGACGACGACAACGATCGGCACCGCTCCGACGACGACGACTACTACAACGACGACGACTACAACGACAACGACGCCCCCGCCAACGACGCCCTCTCCGGGCCATGCGGGGTACTGGTTGGTCGGCTCGGACGGATCGGTCTACCAGAGAGGCACAACGAACTTCGGAGGCCTGAGCACAGACTCGCTCAACGCCCCGATCGTCGGCGGCGCCGCTACACCGAGCGGGTTGGGCTATTGGATGGTGGCCTCCGACGGCGGGATCTTCTCATTCGGGGACGCAAGTTTCTACGGTTCGATGGGGGCTGTCAAGCTCAACCAACCTGTTGTAGGAATGGCAGTGGACTCCGCCACCGGCGGCTACTGGATGGTGGCGGCGGACGGGGGTGTCTTCAGCTTCAACGCCCCCTTCTACGGTTCGATGGGGGCTGTCAAACTCAACCAACCTGTTGTCGGCATGGCCCCCACACCTGACGGCAAGGGCTACTGGCTGGTTGCGGCGGACGGCGGAATTTTCAGCTTCGGCGACGCCGCCTTTTACGGCTCGACCGGGAACATCAAGTTGAACTCGCCGATTGTCGGAATGACCACGGACACATCGACTGGCGGGTACTGGTTGGTCGCAGCCGACGGCGGAGTTTTTTCCTTCAATGCGCCGTTCTACGGATCGATGGGGGGAACACCCCTCAACGCACCGGTTGTCGGCCTTTACGCAGCCCCGCAGGGAGCTGGCTACTGGATGGCGGCCAGTGACGGAGGGGTCTTCACCTTCGGCTCGGTGCCATTCCTGGGCGCAGCGAACAAGCCTACCGGAGCGGCTCCGATTGCCGGAATCATCGGCACGGCCAACGGCCTTCCTTTCCCCCCTGGGGCTACCGGCTACGACGTGTCGCAGTACCAATGCCCCGACTACTCGAGAAGCATCTCGGGGCTTCCGCCTGCACAGAGCAGCCTCGCCATAGTGCAGGTAAGCGGCGGTGCCATCAACGAGTCGCAGCCCCCATCGTGCTTTCCTCTCGAAGCGGCGTGGGCAGGGCCGAACCTCTCGGCTTACATCTTCATGGATCCGCTTCCTTCGCCGGCTCCGCCGGAGGCGATGGCGGGCCCCGCCGGGGACTGCGCCGCTACCGACGTGGGCTGTCAAAGCTACAACTTCGGCTTCTACTGGGCGCAACACTGGGTCGCATACGCGAGGGCCGATGGGACCAACCCGAGCTTATGGTGGCTCGACGTCGAAACTGGGATCGGCTGGAGCGGGTCGAGCCAGTCGAGCAACGCCCAGGTTGTGAGCGGTGCTATCGCCGGCCTGCGTGGTGCTGACGTCGTCCCCGGTATCTACTCGACCAACCTTCAGTGGTCGAAGATCACCGGCAATCTGGTGAGTTTTCCTGGTATCTACCTTTGGATACCGGGTGGAGGGAACACTTCGGGAGGGACGTACAGCGCCCAGAGCATCTGCGCCGGCACGGCCGGATCGGACTACGCCGCGTTCGCCGGAGGCAACGTAACGGTGGTCCAGTACGGCTTCGACGGGAACGGCTACACGGGGCCGCCGAGCCAGTATCTCCTCGATTACGCCTGCAACGTGTAACGGGCTTCTGGAAGGACAGCCCCAGAAAAATCGTGCGGGCGAGAGGACTCGAACCTCCACCCCTTTCAGGACCAGGACCTAAACCTGGCGCGTATGCCAATTTCGCCACGCCCGCAGAGCCTGAAAGTCTAGTCGCTTCTTGGTGCGGGCCATTTTGGAAGAAGCTTCTTCGAATTCGTGGTTGCACCACGCTCGTCGCAGCCTTCGCGAGCTGCGGTCAATTCCGCCCATAACGCGGCTTTCCGGTCCCCTTAGGGGGACTTGCGCCGCGTCGACAAAGTCTCAGACCGACCAGTTCAGTGACAGGTGCAGGAGAGACCTTTGCCAGACAAGACGAGACGTGCGATCCGGGTGGCTGTCGTAGCAGGGCTTTTGACAGCCTCGGCGGTAGGAGCCCTTCCAGGGGCCAGGACGCCGATAGCGGGTGCGCTGCCCGCCGATCTGACGATTGTCGGTCACGGCTGGGGCCACGGGCGGGGCATGGGCCAGTACGGCGCTGAGGGGTATGCGCTGGACGGTTGGACCTACCAGCAGATTCTGTCCCACTTCTACGGCGGTACCACGATGACGACCTTCAACCCGGTCAACATCTCGGTGAACCTTGTCGAGCTCTACGGAGCCAGTTCGGTGACGGTGTCGGCCCCCCCGGGGTCCACCCTGGTCGTCAACGGAGCGCCGACGAACCTATCTACGACCACGCTGGACCGATCTGCGACCGATCAAAGCGTCGCTGCAAGCGCGGGGGCCGACGTGATCGTCGCAGGCCCATGGTCAGACGGAGCCACCCGCAGTTTCGCCGGTTCGATAGTCGTAAAGGCCGGCAGCTCGGACGTGCTCAACGTGGTGCCCCTCGAGGCCTACGTCGCCGGGGTCGTGCCTTTTGAATCGCCGGCGAGTTGGTCGCTCGCGGCGCTTCAGGCACAGGCCGTCGCGGCACGCTCTTACGCATTGGCGTATACGGCGGGAGGAACACAGCCGATCTGCGACACAACGTCGTGCCAGGTGTACGGCGGGGTCTACTCGGGCTGGGACAGCGCCAACAGTGACCAGGCGGTGTCATCCACCGCCTATCAGGTGCTCGACTGCGGATCGGATTCAGCATGCGGGGCGCCGTCGCAGGTTGCCTTCACCGAGTTCTCCTCCTCCACGGGTGGATACTCAGCGGGCGGTGCTTTTCCGGCTGTCGTCGACGCCGGCGATGCCGTAGCGTCCAACCCGAACCACGACTGGTCGGTCACTATTCCCACGTCCCAGGTCGAGCAGGCATTTCCCTCGGTGGGCACACTCGAGTCCATCGACGTCACCCAGCGCAACGGGCTGGGCGACCTCGGGGGAAGGGTGCTCCAAATGCAGCTCACCGGCTCTGCTGGTTCGCTGACCATCACAGGTGACCAGTTCGAATGGGGTCTCGGTCTCAAGTCGAACTGGTTTGCGGTAACGACTTCGTCGTCTGGGTCGACGACGGCTTCCTCGCCATCCGCCGTGTCGTCGCCGGCGGCTCTTCCAGCGCCGACAACCGACACCGGGTACTGGGTCGTCGGAGCGAACGGGGCTGTGCTTCCCTTCGGTTCGGCGCCCTACTATGGATCGATGGTCGGCACGAAGCTCAATGCTCCGGTCATCGCGACAGCGCCGACGTCTGACGGAAAAGGCTACTGGCTTCTCGGCGCAGACGGCGGAGTCTTCACCTTCGGCGACGCCCGCTTCTACGGGTCAACCGGAGCGATGGTCCTAAACAAACCCATCGTGGGTATGGCTTCCACTGCTGACGGAAACGGCTACTGGCTCGTCGCTTCCGATGGAGGGATATTTACCTTCGGCGACGCAACCTTCTACGGCTCGACCGGAAACAACCCGCCGGCCTATCCGATAGTTGGTATGGCCCGCACGCCCGACGGCGGCGGCTACTGGCTGGTCGACTCGATCGGCCAGGTCTTCAACTTCGGTGACGCCGGATTTCACGGCTCACTGCCGTCGATTGGAGTAATGCCGGCCTACCCGATTGTGGGTATGGTGCCTACCGCAGACGGCAACGGCTACTGGCTGGTGGGCGCTGACGGAGGGATATTCTCATTCGGCGACGCAGGCTTCGTGGGTTCACTCGGCGGTAAGGGAGTGTTGAACGTCGTATCCGTCACGTCCACTCCCGACAGCCGTGGA
This sequence comes from Actinomycetes bacterium, assembly GCA_021828685.1. Lineage (GTDB taxonomy): Bacteria > Actinomycetota > Acidimicrobiia > Acidimicrobiales > Palsa-688 > JAJZAM01. Next base: position 11,123 of record JAJZDJ010000005.1, read on the forward strand.
TACATGGTGGTGACGAGCACCGGCGTCGTTTACACCTTCGGTGACGCCACTTCATATGGCGATCCTGCGTCCAACGTCGCAGGTTGGTCGGGTCAGGCGATTGGAGTCTTCGACGCCGGCTGAGCATCGACGGCTGCCGGATCGGGTTCCGGGCCGACCGGCGCATCGGAAGCGACCGGAGGACGCTGGGATATGCGGGCAGGCACCGAGACAAGTCCGGTCTGTCCATTGCGGGTGATGACGCTCAAAGTGTGCTGCTGTTCCTGCCAGTCGTAGACGCTGTACTGGTCGTAGCTTGTGACACCAACAGTCAAAGGATAGTCCCCGTCGAGCAAAGGCAGAGAATCGAAACTGAAGACGAACTCCCCGTCACCGGAAGGTACCTCGATCTCGGCCGGGTAAAGGCGGGTATCCGCCGAAAAAAGAACGGTGCCTTTCTGATCGTAGACGATGACGCTCGGTACGACGTCGGCGTACGCGGCGCTTGCCCGGTAGCCGACGACCAGTTGCATCGGCTCGCCGGTCTCAACGTAATGACGTCCTGCGCTGTGGGCCGGTTCGATGTGCACGTAGCTGATCGTCAGCGTCGCCGGGGGATGGTTCCCGTCGAGGGCGGTCCCGGCAGTCGAAGCGCCGACCGAGGCGTCTTCGTCGCTTTTGACAGCGATCGCCGATGGTCCAGCGTCGGCGTTCCCGTCGGCGGACTCCGGTCCTCGCTGCTCGACTTGGGCAGGCGAGCCGCTTGACGGCTCCGACTGGGCAAGTGACAGCATTTCGGTCATCTCTCCTGCGTCAAGGTAGGCCTGACGGCGAAGAAGATGCTCCCTGTAGGAGCGGACGGCCTCGGCGGGGCTTCCGAGTCCTACGAGATGCCCGTGGTCGAGTACCGCGGCGCGGTCGCATACCTGGCGTACAAGGTCGGGTGAGTGGGTCACGACGACGATCGTTCGACCCTCACGTTGGAACTGACGGACCCTGTCGAAGCACTTGCGTTGGAAGAGTTCGTCGCCGACGGCGAGGACTTCATCGACGATGAGGATGTCGGGGTCCATGTGGACCGCCACGGCGAAGCCCAGTCGGATGTACATACCTGAGGAGTAGTACTTGACCTGGTTGTCGATGAACTGTTCGAGCTCGGCGAAGGCGACTATGTCGTCGAAGCGCCGATCCACGTACTTTCGGGACATGCCGAGCAGGGAGGCGTTCAGGTAGATGTTCTCACGGCCCGACATAGCGGGTTGGAACCCTGCGCCCAGCTCGAGAAGCGCAGCGACGCGTCCTCTCGTCATGATCTCGCCCGAAGTCGGTTGCACGATCCCGGCTGTGCATTTGAGCAGCGTCGACTTGCCGCTCCCGTTGTGGCCGAGAAGGCCGAAGGTCTGGCCTTCCTCTATCTCCAGCTCGATGTCACGGAGAGCCCAGAAATCCTCATAGGGCACCTTGCCCCAGTGCAGCATCCGCTCTTTGAGGGATGTGAACTGCTCGTGGTAGAGGCGGAAGTGCTTGGAGACGCTCCGGACCTCGATAGCTGTTGCCACGCATGTGATCCTACCTGCAGCATCGATCGGAACCCTTCGGATCGCTCAGTAGGCCTCAGAGCTGCTCCGCAAAGCTCCCCTCTCGCTTCGCGAACACGGACAGCGCGAACAGCAGCAAGGCTCCTGCGAAACCAATCACGGCGAGAAGCTGCCAGCCGTACCACCACAGTCCGGCATGGTCAGGAAGGATATGCACCGGGACGCCGCCTGTGCCGATTGGGGAAGTGACCGAGTAGATAGCTCGCTGGAACGTGAGCACGATCGGGGTCACGGGATTCAGCCGATAAAGGATGAAAAGCCACAGGTAGGGAGAGTGGCCGAACTGTATGGGATCGCGGATTTGGGCGTAGGTGTAAACGATGGGGGTACCCCAGAACCACACCTGCAGCCCGATGCCGAGGAGATAGCCGACGTCGCGAAGCTTCACGTTGAGCGCCGCGAACAGTATTCCGATGGCGGTGGCGAGGAGAATTACGGCGATAAGGGCCGGAATCAGAAGGGGCAGGTAAGCGACCGCAGGCCCGGAGCGGAATGCCAGGAGGAAAACGATCAACACGATTGTCTGGAATCCCATCTGGGTCAGCGCCGAGCCGATCTGTGCGAGGGCGGGGATTTCCCTAGGGAAAGACACCTTCTTGATGATCGGCGAGTTGCCGACGATGGAACCGCACGCTCCTGAAACGCCCATTGAGAAGAAGTTCCAGACGAGGGTGCCGCACATCAGGTATATCGCGAATCGGGGTATACCGTTTTTCAATATTAGCTGAAAAACAACGAAATACACAACGAGGTTGATGGCCGGGTTCAGCATCGACCACAAGAACCCGAGGATCGAGTTCTTGTATTGGACGGTCAACTCCTTCCGAGTCATCTCGCCGAGCAGCTCTCGGTATGTCCAGATCGCCTGGACTCGCTGGCGAAGGGTGATCTTCGGGGACACCACGCGAAGCGGTTTGTCCCCGTCGCGGCGCACCACGGGGGGATCCGGAAGTCGGGCTGCAAGTTCTGGGGGGCCAACCATGTGAGGCCATGATAGGAGGGCTGCTCCGCTTGGCGTTGCGTATAGGCTGCTTGCGATGGATACCAGACCCACGATCACGGCAGCGCAGTCCCTGAGCGGGGACGCCTCGGGAGACGTCTACCAGCGCCTGCTCAAAGAGCGGATCGTCTTTTTAGGAACCCAGGTCGACGACACGTCGGCGAACCTAATATGCGCCCAGCTCCTGCTCTTGGCGGCTGAGGACGCAGAACGAGACATAAGCCTCTACATCAACTCTCCTGGGGGATCAGTCACAGCCGGGTTGGCAATCTACGACACGATGCAACTAGTTCCTTGCGACGTGTCGACGGTGTGCATGGGGCTCGCCGCCTCGATGGGCCAGTTCCTGCTGTGCGCTGGCGCCAAAGGCAAGCGTCTGTCGCTTCCCCATTCGCGTATCCTCATGCATCAGCCGTCCGGGCAGGCTCAGGGTCAGGCGTCTGACATCAAGATCCAAGCAGAGCAGATCATCTACTTGAAGAAGATGATGGCTGAGCGGATATCGTTCCACACGGGTCAGCCGGTCGAGAGGATAGAGCTCGACTCGGACCGCGACCGCTGGTTCACTGCGGAGCAGGCCCTCGAGTACGGTTTCATCGACAGGGTTATCGAGAAGGCTTCGCGGGTCAATGAGCCCGCGAGCGCCTGACCCTCTTGGCGAACGGCCGTATAGCGGTAGTCTCGGCGACAGCTGGCAGTAACGTCGGCGGCGCCGAGGTCATGCTTCGTGATGTTGCCGGCGGACTCGCTGAGCGAGGATGGGAAGTTGAGATCCTCACAACTGCGGCGGAGGACATCTACACGTGGGAGAATGTCGCACCGACAGGCGTGAGCCATGAGGAAGCGTTGACGGTCCGCCGTTTTGAGGCAGTAGGCCTGTCTCAACCTGTTCGCGATCAGCTTTCGATGCGCATCCTCGCAGGCGAGAAGCTCACAATGTCGGAACAGTACCGCTGGGCTAACGCCGGGATGCGAGTGCCAGGCCTATACGACTACCTGGCCGAGAATGCCGGTAGCTACAGGGCGATCATCTGCGGGCCTTATATGTTCTGGGCCGGCTTGATTCTCGCTGACCTCGCCCCCGAACGAACAATACTTTTTCCTTGCCTCCACGACGAGCCGTTTGCGCGGCTCGGCCTTTACAGGTACCAAATGACGGCAGTGCGTGGTCTGTGGTTCCAGACCGATCCTGAGTTCGATCTTGCGAGGAGCCTCGGCTTGATCGGCGATCGCTACGCCTTTGTGGGCTCGGCAGTTTCCAACCCGGCGAGCGTAGACGTAGCATCCTTTCGCCGTCGCTACCGCGTAGACGGGGATTACATCTTCTTCGCGGGGCGAAGGGAGTGGGGTAAAGGCTGGCCCCAGCTGATGTCGGACCTCACGTTTGCCAGCGAAGTTCTAGGCCGTACCGTCCCGTTGGTCACTTGCGGCGTCGGCGAAATCGGTCCACTCGGCGACAAGCTTGGCGTTCGTGACATCGGCGTTGTCCCAGATGCGGACCGGGCATCGGGTCAGGCCGGTGCCCTGGCCTACATCCAACCGTCGGCGATGGAAAGCTTCTCGCGAACCGTGCTCGAAGCTTTCCAGCTGGGTACCCCCGTCGTAGCAAACTGGCACAGTGGCGTCGTGAGGTGGCATTGCGAGCGTTCGGGAGCGGGACTCACATACGCCAACCGCTACGAGTTCACCGAGTGCATGCGACTACTGCTCGATAACCCGGAGTCGATTCGCGGTCTTGCGAGCGGCGGTGCAGCGTACGTCGAGGAGCAGTTCACCTGGCCCGCTGTCATCGACCGGGTCGAGGCCAGCCTCGAGGAGTGGATGTGAAGACGCTCCTGATCACGCCGTTTCCTCCGGCTCGCGACGGCCTTGCCACCTATGCGTCGCAGGTTTACTCCAAATGGCGAAGCGAGGGACACGACGTCGAGGTCTTGTCGCCTGAGCCGAGCGCAGGCAAGTCCAGCGCCGACCTGAAGACCTTGAGCGGGATGTGGCAGGCCGCTCGGAGAGCCCGCCGGTTCGAGCGGGTCGTCGTGCAGTTTCACCCCGAAACCTTCTTCTACGCGATGGACCCGGTACACTTTCTTCAAGGGTGGGCAGGGTTGATGTTGCTGTTCCTCCTCGGAGGAAACGTCGAGGTGGTCGTGCACGAAACACCTCACCGGTCGTCCGGACGCTTCGACGATGCCCGCTCAGCGCTTTGGCGAGTTCTGTGGCGTCAGCCGAAGCGGGTCTGCGTGCACAGCGAAGCCGAGCGAGCAGCGATGGTTGCGGAGTACGCGCTCGATTCTGGCCGCATCTACGTAATCGACCACGGGGAGACCTTCCAGCGCCGCAGCGCCGTGACACGTGATGAAGCAAGGTTCAGCTTCGGAATCGAAGCGGACAGCTTCGTCTTCCTCTGCGCTGGTTTCATTCAACCTCACAAGGGTTTCGACAGAGCGATACGAGCCTTCGCCAACTTGGAAGGTAAGCATTTGCGTCTCGTCATCATCGGCGAGATGCGCGTGTGGACGGCGGAGCATCAGGAGTACCTGGATTTACTGCGCGGCCTTGTGGAACTGGACCCCCGGGTGACCCTTCATGAAGGATATGCGAGCGACGAGACGTTCGACCGCTGGATCATTGCCTGTGACGCAGTCGTCTTGCCCTACCGACATATCTGGTCCTCTGGAGTTGCCGAGCGCGCTGCGTTATACGACCGTCCGGTGATCGCTACGGACGTGGGCGGATTGGCCGAGCAGGTTCGTTCGTCGAGCCGGGTCGTGAGAGACGCCGAGACCCTCGTCGCTGCAATGAGCGAATTGTCGGCAAGCAAGGCACGAAAGGCGACTGGGAATTCGAGCTTTACCGAAGGAGCGGCGGGCCGTAGGGCACGAGGTGGCGTGCCCGATCGGGCGGCGCTTCAAAGGCTCGTTGCCGGGCGGGCAGCGGTGCTACACGACTGGTATGACCCTCTCGCCCGCATGGAGCGGCCGATCCTGGACGTTCCGGTGAGCGACCCACTGGCCGGGCATCTCGCACTTCCGTCCGGACAGGGAGGCGTAGGGCCGAAGGCTATCGCACAGCAGGTGGTGAGGCGACTCATCGACTGGAGGGTCGTTCCGATAGCCATATACGTAAACGCCCTCAGGGATCAGCTTCTTGGCGACACTCGAAGCGTCGTCGGCGAGGTGCCCACGAACGCCCAAAGGTCACCAGAGGCGGTCAGGAAGCCTTCAGCGCCGCAACGTCGGCGTCGACCATCATCCGAATCAGAGCCTCGAAGCTGACTTCCGGCGTCCAGCCGAGGACCGCCGCGGCCTTCGCTGGGTCGCCGATTAAGAGATCCACCTCCGCGGGACGTATGAATCGCTCATCGATGACCACGTGCTCCTGCCAGTCCAAGCCAACCTGATCGAACGCGATCCTGCACAACTCCCGGACCGGATTGGTGACACCGGTAGCGATCACATAGTCCCCTGGCTGATCCTGCTGGAGCATCAGCCACATGGCTTTCACGTAATCAGCTGCGTACCCCCAGTCACGTTGAGCATCAAGGTTGCCGAGCGACACCTTGTCCTGAAGGCCCAGTTTTATAGCGGCGGCGCTGAATGAGACCTTGCGGGTCACGAACTCCAGCCCACGCCTCGGGCTCTCATGGTTGAACAGGATCCCGGAGCTTGCATGGATGCCGTAGCTCTCCCGGTAGTTGACGGTTATCCAGTGGCCGTAGACCTTGGCGACACCGTAGGGGCTCCGGGGGTAGTGCGGGGTTCGTTCGCTCTGGGGGACCTCGACCACCTTGCCGAACATCTCGCTCGAGCTCGCCTGGTAGAAGCGGATGGCCGGATCGGTCAGCAAGATAGCGTCGAGGAGGCGTGTCACTCCGAGCGCAGTGACCTCACCGGTAAGGGTCGGCTGCGCGAACGAAGTTTGAACAAACGATTGCGCCGCGAGGTTGTACACCTCGCTCGGGCGATGATCGCGTAGGACTCGAATCATCGACGCCTCGTCGAGGAGGTCCGCCGCTACGAGTGTCAGGCGATCGGCAATGTGCGAAATGCGTTCGAATGTCACGGTGCTCGATCGGCGGTGCAGACCCACCACCTCATAACCTTTCGAAAGCAGAAGCTCAGCTAGGTAGGAGCCGTCCTGACCGGTGATCCCGGTGATGAGCGCCGTCTTCGTCATGTTCCTATTGTGGCCGATTCGGACGGAGCCTGCCGCTGCTTGAACCCGGCCAGTGGCTGTGGATGAGGGGTTTCGTTACCGGCGCAGGCCGATGTAGGGTCGCCTGCCCGCCGGTATGTCCCGGCGTAGCGGGTTGGACTGGTCGCGTATCGATAAGACCGGGTCGGCGACACCCCAATGAGCGCCGATGGTGGGATCGTCCCAGGCGACACCCAACTCGTCGTCGGGGTTGTAGTAGCTGTCGACAAGGTAAGTCAACGTCAGATCGCTGAGAGCGGCGAACCCGTGCGCAACCCCTGGTGGTATGAAGACACCCCTCGCATTGTCCTCACTCAACTCGAGAATCTCGGTGTTCGAATCCGTGGGTGAACCCTCCCGAAGGTCGTGGAGGACCACGCGGGCGATGCCGCGAGGGCAGAGCCAGTAATCAGCCTGATGAAGGTGGTAGTGCAGCCCGACGACGCTTCCAGCCGTCTTGTCGGAACGATTCGATTGAATCATCTCCCGGCCAAGGGGAAACCAGGACCGACGGTAGGTCTCGTAGAATCGACCGCGGTCATCTCCGTGGACGTCCGGCTCGACTGTCCAGACATCACCTATAACGGTGGACGCTACGGTTTTGGCCATTCGCCAAGGATAGCGTCGTTGCCGCCGCCGACAGCTATGCCAGGATAGCGGCGTGCTTCCTGTTTACGAGTCGATCAGCGCAGTGACGCTGCTCGTTGCAAACATGGGCACTTCGATGAAGTTCTATAAGTCTCTTGGCTTCGAAGTACTTTTTGGTGGTGCTGATGCAAATTTCACGAGTCTTCGTGTTGGAGCTGGCTTTTTGAACCTGCAGGTTGACGTGCTGTCGACAGTGGCACCGGGGGCGCCTTGGGGGAGGGTCGTCATATGGGTGGGCGACGTCGACGCTGTATACCGGAAGGTCGTCTCCTGCGGCTGGAAGACCGAGACCGTGCCCGAAGACGCCCCGTGGGGTGAACGTTATTTTCACGTCCGCGACCCTGATGGTCACGAACTGAGCTTCGCCCGGCCGATCAGCTGAGCGAGAAGGGACGTTGCGCGCCAACAGTGTGGCGGGGAAGTAGGACGCTGACGTCGCTGCCGCGGCGGATGCGGATCTCGACGACACCCGCTCCGGCGGCGGCGTTAACTTTTGACACGAACATCTCGACCGGATTTGCGCCGGGAGCCTTGTGGACTTCCTCGGTCGCCGATGCCGGCGACGAGGCTTGCAATGACCAACTTGCGACGATCTGACGCAGTTCTTCGAGATCACGCGCTCTCGCTCCGGCCCAGCGATCTCGCATGACGAGTGCAGCGAGCGATTCTCTGAACTCCGGACTGTTCTCGCTGCGAGCGATGCTCAAAAGGTTCGGTGGTCGATCAGCCGAAGCGCCGAGCGGCTCGCTGGTAGGTCCTCCTCCGACCTCGTCGATATCGCGTGGCCTAAGTTTCCAAACCGCAACTATCACGAGCGCCACGAGAACGCATGCAAGCAAGGCAAATTCGATCACGCGCCGGTCACCTCGCCCCTCGCGCGCATAACGGCGCGCCCCATGATCCCACGGTAAGGCGATGCACTGCAGCTCACCGACATAGTGTCGGCGTTATCGGGAGCGGGGTTGAGGACGCATACGCAGGACATCGCGGCTGAAGGCTGGGAGGAATGCGCCATGAACTCCTCGCCTGAAATGGTGAAATCGAGGTGGAAACGTGGCCATCGTCGGATCGGAGAGGCTGGCGGCTCTGGGGTGGCCCGAGTATCCACACAGGAAGGCCGCATGCGCGCCCCACGGGTGTTTTTCGTGAGTCACGAGGCGAGCCGAACCGGCGCGCCGGCGCTGCCGTCGGATGAACTTCAAACCATCCTTAGTATGCGCCATCTTGGCGCAGCACCCTCGCAGGCGTGTGCCAGAGAATCGACAGATCCCACCAAAGCGACCATGAGGCGACATAGAGATAATCGAGGCGGCGCAGCTCCTCGAAAGGAAGGTCGTTTCGCCCCGAAGTTTGCCAGAGGCCTGTCATGCCTGGGCGCACGTCGAAGCGACGAGCAGCCCATCCTTCGATTTGTCCGGACTCAACCAAGACGAACGGCCGGGGACCGACCAGGCTCATGTCGCCGAGGAGCACATTGATCAACTGGGGGATCTCGTCGAGGCTCGACTTGCGAAGGAGCCTCCCGGCAGAAGTGATCCTCGGATCCTCCCTGATCTTGAAGAGAGGCCCCTCGATCTCACTGGCGAGTTCTGCCTTTCGCACGTCGGCGTTCAGGTACATCGTGCGAAACTTGTGAATGCGAAAGGGTTTTCCGCCTCTGCCGGCCCGCGTCTGGGAGAAAAGCACAGGGCCCTCAGAGGTCACCTTCACGGCAACGGATATAGCGACCAGAAGGGGTGACAGGATCAAGAGCCCGAGTGACGCGCCGATTACGTCGATAGCGCGCTTGACGAACCGATCGACCAGGCCCAGCGACGCCGGGGCTACGTCGATCACGGGGAGACCGCGGAGGTCGTCGACGTTGGATCGAATCGTGAGAAGGTCGAACATGCGCGGTACCACAGAGATACGCACATGATCGGGTAAGTCGCGCAGATGGGCAGCCATGCCAGCTTCGTTCGAAGCGCTGAAAGCAACAACCACATGGTCGACGTTGAAACGCTCGACGATCCCAGCGAGATTGCCGAGCGGTCCCAACCAAGGGACGCTTCTTGTGTAGTCACCGTCTAGGTCCGCGGAATCGTCAGCGCAACCGACGACACTAAGGTCATCGAGACGGGCCAGTCGGGAAAGAACCATTTCGGCGACTTGACCGCTGCCGACTACCAGCACGTTGGACTGCGCCGATGATGGCCTGACGATCGCCGATATCGCTTTGCGACTCGTGGGGATCGCAATGAGGCCGATTACGGCGGTGATGGCCGCCGCTGTGCGGTCCACCGCAGGACCCTGTAGCCAGCGGTGAATCCCGCCACTTGCGAACAATGCCAGAAGACTTCCGGCTGCCATGCCGTGCGCTATGTGGCCAATATCGGGGAAGGAGGAGCTGACGAGCCGTCGCTGAGCGCGATGGTAGAGCCCGTAGATCCCGAGCACGACGATAAAAATCGGCACGTAGCAAATCGAGGCGAAGGCGGCTGCGAGGTCGTGGCGAGAGAGGATCGCCTGATCGATCAGTTGACCGGAAACCAAGGCGATCGCGGTGGCGGCGGCATCAGCGGTCATCAGAAGCGATACGGCAGAGCTTCTCGTCGTTGCGGCCGCCGCAGATCGACGCGCAGCTGAGTCGGGTTCCGGCTCCGCCACGGCACGGCCCAAGCGCTGGGTCGCCCGAGGGGAGGAACCTTCTGTCGTAGGAAGCATTGGTGGGACGAAGCCCACAGTCGGTAGGCCTTCCACCCAGCGACGAGTCGTCACAAGGAGCCCACTGTGAGACTGCCTTGGTGTGACTTGGGCGACACGCGAACCTTCCCTGTCCAAGTCGGGCCACGAATAGTGGCGTCGACGCTGCTGCTAACTCCGCTCCTGACGAATGCTAGAAACATCATCGATCCAATCGGAGGGGTCGCTGACCAATCTTCTTGTTTTTCCGAATTGCTACGGCGATCACTGGGGACGTCGTCAGGCTCCTGCGATGTGGGTAAGGTTCACTAGGTCAAGATGACCAGAGGAACCCGCACCGAGGATCGACTTCGCCCCACTCGTCAGTGGCACCTCACCTCGGCCGGCCGGCTAATCGTTGCGGTGTGCGTGGCGGCTTCTGGCCTCGCCGCGGTCGCGTACCTTCGCTCGTCGAGTAAGTCGCTCGAAAGACCTGGACGGGCGGCCACCGCTAATCAAGTACCCGGAAGTATCGCCGCCCCAAGCGCTTCAAGCATCACGAGTAGCTGTCAAATGCCGTCGCCGGCGCAGGAGCTCGGTCCTCGTCCTCCACTGCCGGGGAATCCGTTTAGCAAAACGATCTTGCCTCAAGGTGGCTTCGATGAAATGTCAGTTTCGGTGTCGGGCATATACACCGTCGGTGCTGCTGGAGTCGACATCTACAGCCTGACTGGGCAGTTAAGAGACAGGTTCGCGTTACCTTCACCTTTGATGGTGCACAAACCGACCGACTTCGGCCAGCCGGTCGTCGACCCCTCTGGCGACATCTTTCTGTCGTCGCGAACTGGTGGATGGGTGGCCGAACTGTCAGATCACGGTTCGTTGTTGCGTACTTTACCGATTCGAGGAGAACCGACCAATATCTTCGCTCTGCATGCAGGATCAGCGTCGGAGACCTTTGAGCTTGGTGTCAGCACGACGACCTTAAGTTCGTCAAGTCTCGTCTTTGATGAAGGTGGCCACTATCTGGGACAGGTGGCCTTCGAGGCCGCGGCTGGGGGCTGGGTCACGAATGGCGGTTTGAACCAAGTGGTCTATTCGGATGGGAAGGGTTTCGTCGAAGTTTGGGACCCGTCGGGAAAGACGATGGAGTCTCGGTTCGGGTCTCAGGCGCTGCATGGCGTCGACACCTACACCGGGGGGCCCTACAGTTTCGATGTGGCAGGTCAGGCTGTGGCAGGCCCTCGCGGAAACATATATGCCGTAAGTGGACCGAGTGCTTTGACGGTAACTTCAGCCGATGGAATCCTAAAAGCGGTCACAAGTCTCGGCGGGATTCTAGGAGGGTCGAGGAGCGCCATGGGGGCGCTGTTTGAACAGAACGGCAACCTTTATCTGCAGACCGGCCAAGTTGGCGACAACTCGAACGACTCCGTCGACGTCCTGGCGTTGACAACGCTGCGCGAGTTCGCTGCTGCGCCTCGAACGCTCAACACGCTTGGATGGGGAGCCGGCCTGCGGACGACGGCAGCAGGAAACTACTTCCCGCCGGGTGCGCCGCCAAGGCTCAGCGTAGTTTTCGACCCGTGGTGGTCGCGGATTTGGGGTCACGTGGCGCTTAAGTTCTCGATCTGGAGCGCGTCCCAGATCTCAAGTGGGGTTCCGCCAAAGTCGCAGACGATGGATCTAGGTCGGTCAAAGTTTTCGACCAGCGTCACCCTTCCGGTGCCCCTGTCCGACGCAGCGCCGGGCGCCTACGAGCTTGAAGGGGAGCTCGTCGATACGTCCGTCGTGCCGCCGTCCCCACTCGGCGCTGCATGCATGCCTTACAGCGTCGGGGCGGCTGGCGACAGGCTCAACTTGAACTCACTTTCCTCGGGTCTTGGAGCGGGCGGACCGAGCGCATCGAGAGGGGTACAACTCAACTCGCAGCTTGGGCTCAACGGCTTTCGCCCCGACTCTCCTATAGGCCTTTCACAATTCCTCGTGCACTGTGACCCAGCGCGTCCATCGTCGTCCACGTGCGGTCCGCAGGCGATGAGTTTTGGATCCGCCCCGCTCAGCTACTTCCGTGCCGCAGCTATCGCCACAAGCCGCGGCGTGACCTTCTGGATCCAGGTGAGCGGCGGCGGTGAGCTTGGGCGGGTACTGGCGACCCACGGCTGGTGGGGCCCCGATGTGGAGAAGCTCGTCACCTTCTACTCTGCGCCTCCACAGGCCAAATGCTTGCCCTGCGCGCCGGTGACCAGATGGGAGCCGTGGAACGAACCGAACTCCACCGGCTTCCCGAATGCGACCAACTACGTCTCCGAGGTCCTGAAGCCATTCTACGTTGCAGTCAAGCAAGTCGATGCCAAGGATACGGTCCTGGGCGGCTCGACGCTGGGCGTCCCGATCGCATGGTGGAAGGCCTTGGTTGCGGCAGGTGGCCTGTCCTACATGGATGTCGCCACCGTGCATCCCTACACTGGCAACAACGATTCGTGGGAGGAGGACGGAGTGCCGGCGCAGCTCGCCGTACTGCAACGGCTTGTGCTGCCAAGACCACTTTGGATTAGCGAGCTCGGGTGGTGGAGCGACGGCCCCTACGACTTCCTGGCGCAGGCCGACAACGTCGCCCAGGCAATGGTTGTCCAAAAGACGCTCGACATACCCGTCTGGAACTACTTCTTCGACGAAGGAAGCTGGGGCAACGACGGGGTGAGCTTCTCACTCATCCAGACGTCAGGACGCGGCGACGACTATGTCAAGCCTGCCGCTCTTGCGACGATGACGGCCTCCAGGGAGCTGTCCGGATCGACTTTCGGAGGAAACTCCGCGACTGGAATCCCGAACGTATATCAGGCAGACTTCTCGAGACCGTCAGCGACGAGGGGGAGCCTTGCTGTCGTGTGGACGGGTGGGCTGGCCGGCGTCGAATCGATGACAGTGTCAGGACCAGCGGGGAGCGCCGCTACGGTACCGATCGTGGTGACCAACGAGTACGGTCGCTCCCGGTCATTCCAGGTCCGTACCTCGGTCGATTATCGCTTCGCCGTCTCGCAAGCGGTCACGTACGTGCTACTACCACGAGGTTACCGACTTGCGCTTAAGTCGACCGAGCCATTCGGGCCCGATCTGGCGCTTGCCTCCTCGGGGGCGACTGCGACGGCCTCAAGCTCAGCGGTAGGCAATCCAGCGGCGGCGGCGCTAGCCGGTCCCGCCGCTTCCACCGGATACGGTCAGGGGTGGATGCCGGCTTCCGGCGACACTCACCCATATTTGACTGTCACGCTGGCTAAGCCTGCGGAGGTCAACCGGGTAATGGTCGACAGTCAGTCTGCAGGAAGCACCGCTGCGGGCGTGCGGAGTTTCGCGATCGAAGTGGCAAACCCGAAAGGTAATTGGATACAGGTCGCGCAGGTTCGTCAGGAATTCCGGAGTCACATCGAGGAGTTGGTCTTCGATCCGGTTGTCACCCGGTCGATCAGAATCGCAATTACGGAGGCCGATTACGGAGGATACGCAGGGGGCGGAGTCCCAAGCTTCTGGCCCATCGGCCAAGCAGCCAGTCCACTCGTTCACTCAGTTCAAATCTACTCCGGGTCGCTCAGCCCGAAGATCGCCAAGGGCGGCGCGCTGAGATCCTTACCCGTCGCCTGACGCCGTATTCAGCTGCTCTTCCGGGTGTCCTTTGGCTGGCGTGCCGCTCCTGCGTAGACTTTGCGGAATTCGTTGGCCAGTCGTGGCGACGCGAGATCCGAGAATCGTTTCTGACCACTCGACGCGATCTTGTCGCGCAGTGAAGTGTCGCTAAGTAAAGTGTCAAGTGCGTCGGCCAAGGCCTTTTTATCGTGCGGGTCGACGAGTAGCCCGTCTACGCCGTGGGATACAAACTCGGGAGGACCTCCGATCGACGTAGCTACGACAGCGGTGCCGGCGCGCCAGGCCTCCAGAACTACGATCCCGAAAGGTTCGAGACGACTCGGCATCGCGAACAGGTACGCTCCAGCCATCGCCACTGCAACCTCTTCGCGCGACAGGCGTCCGGTGAAGTGGACCCTCTCGGCGATGCCGAGATCACTTGCCCGTTTGCGAAGTTCGTCGAGCTTAGGTCCATCGCCACCAATCACAAGGTCTGTCCCGAGGTGGTCGGCGGAGATCTGGCAAAACGAGTCGAGAAGAAGGTCAAAACCTTTCTTTTTCACCACTCTCCCAACGGCGAGCACGTACCTTCTGTCAAGGACGGCTCCAAGGTCGGGTCGGATGGTAAAGCTGGCGCCTCCGCTGTTCAGCGTCCTATCGGCGTCATTGAATATGACCATCCCGCGTCCCTCGCGAAGTCCGAATCGTGCCTCGGCGTCACGGAGGGTAAATCTTGAACAGCCCGTTACGGCGCGCGCACGAAGAATGCCGACACGCAAGGCGATACGCATCGTCGCTGATACCGAGTAGATGTCGCTGTCGTCCATCACAGTCTCGCCTTGGAGTGATATCACGAGGGGGATACCCGTCAAGGCGCTTACGGCAGTGGCGTAGGCGCCATTTGGTCCGAAGCACTGCACGTTCAATACGTCGGGACGGAACTCCCGGGCTGCCCGTAGCATTGTTCGAACAGTCGAATATCCCTCACGTGCAAATGGTCGTAGGGATGAGGGGTCCGCCCTTGGAAGCGTGTAGGCAAAACGCCTTACTCGTATTCCGTCGATAGTCTCGGCGGACACCCTCGGCCCTTCTGTCGAAAAGGGTGCCCAGATCTCCACTTCGTCGCCACAGCGGGCAAGATTGAGGGCAAGATTGCGGGTCAACTCTTCGACGCCCCCCAAGCTAGGAAGGTACTGGCTTGGAAGAAGCGCAAGCCTCATCTGGTCTCCTCAGTCACGCGGTGGTACAGGTCGATCGTCTTTGCGAGCTGTGTCTCGACCCCCAGATGAAGCCTTTGTAAGGTTGCGAGGTCTCGTCCGTATTCGTCTCGACGCTTCGGGTCGGAGGCCAGCTCTGCGAGTTGGCGTCCGGCGTCTGCGACGTCGAACGGCGGGTAGAGCGACGCAGCGAGGTGGAGACCGACCGTTTCGAGATGCCCGCCCCCTCCTGCAGCTACGACTGGTGCGCCGGCCGCCATAGCTTCGATGACCGAGAGGCCGAGGGGCTCGTCAGGGCGGGGGGCGAGGAATATGGCGGCCCTCCGCTGCAACTCCGCTACGTCGCTGCGGAACCCGAGGAACCTGCAGGAGTCGCCGACTCCCAGCTCGTCGGCCAGAGCAACGAGGCGTCGCCGTTCCGACCCTTCGCCTGCGATGACGAGCGTCCATCCTTGCGCTGCAAGCCCGGAAGCCGCCCACGCCTCGATGCCGAGATCAGCCCGTTTCTCCGGTTCGAGTCTCTGGGCCATGAGTACTTGATTGTCCCGCTCGGCGGATGGTCTGATATCGTCGACGTTGTCTACCCCGGGAACGATCACAGTGGAGACTCCTTCGATTCTCGAGGAGACGAATTCGGAAATCGCAATTTGCGTGTGGATTCGACGCGCTGTAAGGGCGGACACCGACTTTCTGATAGCTGACGAACCGCGAGGTTGAGCGAAATGCCGGGTACAAACGACTGGCACGCCTGTTCCAAGCATCGCAATGACTGAGGCGACTTCGGCGTCAGTCATATGGGCATGGACGACATCGAACGGTCGAAGCTTTCGAAGTTGAACCACCGCCGCGCACACGGTAGGAGCAGGAACCCATGAGACTTGTGCGTTCTGTAAATGCGAAAGAAGCGCCTGTCTATCCCCGCCTAGTATCACTACCTCCCAGCCGGCACGAGCCATGGCGGCGGAAAGGACCGTCACGTATCGTTCGACTCCGGCGAACGACTCGGTACAGACAACATGCGCGACTCGCGGTGGACGGTTCTTCAATCCGGGGTTCGCCAATTGTGCGCCGAGGGATAAGATCATCTCAAACGACAGACTCATCGCGCGTTCGTAACGCGGAGGCCACCGTGGTCGGGCCCGTTGTCAGGATACGAAGACGTTCGCGGGCTTCACGGCCTTGCGGTTCGTTGGCGAGTAGTACCGATCGTATCGAGGCGCCGCATATCGAAGCTGCGCGGTAGGACTGCCATCCGGTCCAGCCATAGTGCTTTCGGATCAGCCGCTCCTGGGATGCATGGAAATGGATGAGCCGTGTCACGCGGTCTCCTCCGGTACCCGCTCCCGCATGGAAAGCGTGAACATCGCCGATGTATTTAACCTCCCAGCCCCGCGCGACGGCCCGCATCTGCCAGTCTGTCTCCTCGGCATAGAGGAAGAACCGCTCATCGAAGAGGCCGACATCTGCGAGTGCCGCTGCTTTTAGGAGAAGGATCGAGCCGATGAGGAACTTGCGTCCTCGGATGAGCCGGCTGAGTCCGAAAGCTTCGAGCCACGCAGCACTTGGCGAGGGAAAAGGCCACATAACCCTCGCCGGTCCCTGTTCGCCCTCTTGCGCTGGGGCGACGCACGCAGTGTGCGCCTGGAGGTGAAGTCTTCTGTGAAGTGTCGTGACATCCGCGGCGCTGATCGTTGCATCCGGATTCATGAGCATTACGTCGGTGTGGGTTTCGGAAACCAACTGAAGCGCCCGATTTACACCTGCGGCGAACCCGAGGTTCCTGCCCGGATCTATATAGCGGTGACCATACTCCTCGACGAGTTGTCGAGTTAACTCGGAACTCGAGTTGTCGACGATGGTGGTCGTGAAGGTCGAGCCATGGGAGTCAGCGCGTGCAAGAGAGTCCAAGCACGCCCTAAGAGGGACTGTGCTTCCGTAGGCGACTATTACTACATATAACGGAGGGGATTCCCGGGTTGACCCTGTGCTCACCGGACACCCACCTGCACGAGTTCAATGCGCTCCCAGTCGTTCCGGCCCTGCGTCGCCGATGCAAGACACTCTGCGCCTAGGCACAATCCGGCGATAAGCCACGGGATAGATCCCTGCGCGGTGACCCAGAACACGTCGAGCTGACCCTGCACGATCCTCGCAACGACGACCGCTAGTGCGAGTGTGCCGTATCGGCGGGGGACGCGTCGCAGAATCATGACCGATCCGATAAGCAGCGCCACGAACCCTACCAGTCCTACGAGACCTGCAGAGGTGAGCACCTCGGCTTCGCCGTTCGGAGGTTGAAATGCAAAGGGCACACGATTGGTGTACCACCATCGAAGTCCGATTCCAAACCAAGGTGACATGTGCCAGATCTGGAGGGACTGGCGGAGCCAAGTCTCTCGTTGGTGCACACTGTTGAATTTATTTGATGACCGTAGCTTTTTATCGACAATGATCCCAGCCACGATCAGCAGCGGGACGCACGCTGCGGCTATAGGTTTGGCGTAACGTCGCAGCTCTTTGTTGCGCACCGTCATAACGCCTACGGCGATGATCGCGCTTAGCATCGCCTGCTTGGATTGACTCGCAAGCATTCCTACCGCGCACACCGACCAAACTAACGTCGCTCTCTCCGCAATGCGTGCGCTGAGCCAGTCAGGGCGTGCGTAGGCTACTAAAAAGGCAAAGCACAGCATGTCTCCTATGTAGTTCTTTTGCATTCCGAGCGGAAGGTATGCAGCGGTCAAATGGTGGGTCACCGACCAAGCGGTCGCCCAAAGTGCGATAGCGCAGGACCCGATCAGGAATGCCGAAGTGGCGACCGTGGCACGTCCACGCACTGCAACCACCCAGCCGATTATGAGGCTCCCGCCCACCAGGAAGGCTTCGTGCACCCATTCGATCAGGTTGGCGCGATACGGGTTGTAGATGACGTTCAGAAGCGTGGTGGCCTCGTAGAAGCCGAGGAGCCACAGAAGTGCGCGAACCTGTGGCGCTCGGCGACCTTCAAAAGCTGAGAGGGCGCAGAGTGTCGCGAGGCCAAGAATGAGATCGGAAAAGCTCAGATTCGAGCTCGACGCACTCACGCGAAAGACGAGGAGAGTTGCGGGGATGGCAAGAACCGGCAGAATCGAGACGTCCCATACCACGATCGCAATGGCGAAGATCCCTGCGGCTAATGCCACGGTGTATCGGGAGCCATGGGTCATGTAGGCGAGTAGCGGCGTTGTTGCCACCAGCCCCCAGGTGAACGTCGTCTGCCAGCGCGGGAGGTGCGGCTTCCACAACGGGTGTCTGACTCGCAACCCCTCCAAGATCATCGGTTGCTACGGATGCGCCGGGTAGGCAATCGAGCGTCGTCAGCCTCGATGCCACGGTCCGTCGGGTGGCCGTATGTGACGTAGGACGAACCGTAGTATGAGGAGATTTCGCTTCTGGTGCTCATATTTGCGACCAATCCGAGCACGGGCGCCGGACTGCTCTCCAGAAGTTGAAGGGCGCGCTTCGCGACAGAACGTGACGTGCGTCCCTCGGCGACCACGAACAGGACTCCGTCAGCTTGCTCGGTCAGGACCATAGCGTCAGTCACCGTCAGTACGGGAGGGCTATCCATGATCACAACATCTGCGACAGCAGAGATGTCAGCGACCAGGTCTTCGAATGCGCTCGATCCAAGGAGTTCCGCTGGATTCGGCGGGACGGGACCCGCGGGGCACAGCCAAAGGTCTTTCACGCCGCTCCAAACCAATAGATCGAGCAGATCCGTTGCGGGAGTGCGGACCGACGATAGAGCCGACGAGCGTACGCTTCGGGCGCTTTGGACGTCGTTAGCGTGACCGTTGGTGCCGTGGCCGTTGGTCTGTGCGTAGGGCGAACCTTGTAACTGTGATGGCGTGATAGCGCTTGTAGCGAAGGCCTGCAAGGTACTGACGTCTAGTTGTTCGGGTGCTAGACCATTCTTATCACCGGATTCTCTCCTGGTCGTCCGAAGCCGACCGAGCTTGGAGCTTGCGTCGGCGATTGCGGACGATATCCCCCATCGCGAGGGCTCTACGCCGAGAAGACGCTCGGCAGTTGGAGCGCGAAGGTCAGAAGAGACGAGGACAGTGAGCATGCCGGACATCGCCCAAGCCGCCGCTAGGTTCGCCGCTACGAACGATTTACCCTCGCCCGGCTCAGAACTCGTGACCAGAATCGTCTTGATCTCCCGCTCGACCGAGACGAAGCGGAGCGCGGTTCGTAGCTCTCTGACAGCTTCAGCAAGATCGTCGTTCGGGTGGGTTGCGATCGTTCCAGGGGACGTGGCGTCATTTCGCAGCGGTATCCGTGACAGCACGCTGTGTGAGCTCAGCGCTTCGACTTCCGTAGCCGAGCGCAGCTTGTCGTCCAAACGGTGCCGGAGAAGCGCTATTCCCAGGCCGGCAAGAAGACCTGCGACTACCGCTAGCTCGATTACCTTGTGGGAGCTTCCTGTCGCTGTCGCTTCCGATGCTGTGGCCGAACTGTAAACTTCTATCCCGGCAGACTCGAGGGACAGGTTCTGCTGCTGCTGGAAGAGGGATTGGTAGTCAGCTATCGCTACCGCGAGCTGCTCGTCGGCCGCAAGGTTGGCGCCGGACGATTGGGAGGAGTTGGGCTGAGTTCCGGCCGTCGAGCCCGGTGTGAGCGCAC
The DNA here is from genome assembly GCA_021828685.1 of Actinomycetes bacterium. Classification (GTDB taxonomy): domain Bacteria; phylum Actinomycetota; class Acidimicrobiia; order Acidimicrobiales; family Palsa-688; genus JAJZAM01. The sequence goes on from JAJZDJ010000005.1 coordinate 30,709, forward strand.
CTTGTGCCTGCAGAGTGTGTATCTGGTTCGCAATCACGGCCAGTTGACCGTCGAGGGATGCGGCAGATGTGTTGAGTGCTTTTGAGCGGACCGCTATATATGCTTGGGAAGCAGCATTCGCAGCCGCAGCGGCCTGCGCCGGGGTCGCAGCAGTAGCAGTGACATCCAGCAAGGCACTGTTATTTGCGTCGAGTGCGAACGCCACCCCAACTGACCCGGCGGGAGTTCCTGCTGCCTTGGCCGCCGCAGCAGCTATCGAAAGGTCGTGGGTCTGCACGAGCGGGTCAGGTCCGCTCGGCGCGTTGGACGTCGAGGCGGAGCTTGCTGCGCTACCTGGGTTGGCGACGACTGTCGCCGTGGCCTGGTAGGTCACCTTGTGACGCTTAACGTAGAAGACGGATGCGCCAGTCGCGAGGATCACGCACAGCGCTACGATCCACCACTGACGCCGGGCGACAAGTGACCAGGATGTGGAACCGAGGTTCGACGTACCAGGTGATGTGATCGACGATTGCACCGACGCTGCTTTCTCCGTGGAACTTAGCCTTCCGATGGTACCTGTGCTGCGGCCCGATCGTTCCGCGGCCGAGCCAAGGGTATTGGTCGGAAAAGGGCGCCCGAAGAGCACGCGTGGCATCGACATACTTGTCTCAGTCGGCCTAGTCGGAGCGTTACTTGACTTAGCGCGGCAGGCCTTCGCTGAGTCATTGGAGATGTTCGCCGATTGCGGGAAGTTCCTGGTTTACGAGGCCGCGCATCGTGGCTGTGAAATACTGAGGAGAGAATCGTCGAGCCCACTGTCGGATTTCTGATTCATCCCATTTGTGGCTGCAGAGTTGCGAGATGGCAAGCGCTATCGAGGCCGGCTCTGGGTTGTCGAAGAAGACGCCTGTGCGCCCTTCTACGACGGTCTCGAGGAACCCTCCCCATCTAAGTGCCGCTGTCGGCTTGCCGAATGCGGCGCCTTCCACTGGGGTAAGGCCGAAGTCCTCGTATGACCCTGCGATCACACCTGCGCACGTCAAGTAGCTCCATCGAAGTGTCGAGTCATCGACCTCTCCGCACATCTCTACGTTCGGTGGAGCGCCAAGTTGCAATGCCCGGAAAAGGGGGCCTCCTCCGATCACGAGAAGTCGGAGATGAGGCAGCATCCGAAACGCTTCGACCACCGATTCCACATTTTTGTACGAGAGGAGGCGAGAGACGCATAGGAAGAAGCCAGCGTCGATACCGGTAATCGGCGAAACCGGACCATCCGTGCCAAGTGAGAACGGCGGGTGGACGACTTGGGCGTCGATCCCGTAGGCGATTCGCACCCTGTCTCTCACGACATTCGAATTGACGACATAGAGATCAGCAGACAGAGCCGCCCTTCGGTCCCAGCGCGCCAAGGTGGGTCGAAGCGCTTTGAGCGCAGTCCTGGTTCCAGCCCCCATACCTTTCAGGTAGCTGTCTGTCTGATATAGCCAACGAGCGGGGTTGTGACAGTAGACAACCTTCCGACCGCTTACCTTCACACCGTGTGCCCAACCACTTGACGAGCAGACCGCGACACTACAGTCGACGTTGGCGGTGGAGAAGGCCGGCGCGAGGACCGGCATCGCCAGGCGATGGTCGTTGCGAAACAGTCGCAGATGATTGATCGGTAGGGTACGAACATGGAGCGACTCGAACTCCGGGTAAGTGGCACGTGGATCGTAGAGCGACGTCACCACGTCGGCGCCGGGGAACGCATCGGCTAGGGCGAGAACGACGCGTTCAGCTCCGCCACGCTGAGTCAAATAGTCATGGACGATCGCAATCTCAGCCATGTCGGGCAACCCTTCCGCGCATGGCGGCGGCACTCAATGCGGCGGCGAGCGAAGCGACGATCGCCTCATCGGAGAAACGCGCCTCGACACCCTGACGGGCTCGCACTCCGGCGTCGCTCAGGGTGATGCGATCGGTATCCAGATGGAGGAGCATCCTCGCAAGTTCCTCATGGTCCGACTCGCCGACGGTCCAGCCTGCCCCGATCTGGCCGATGAGGAAGGGAAGCTCCCCGGATCTGCTCACGATTGCCGGAACCTCTGCTGCGGCCGCCTCGATTACCACCCTTCCGAACTGCTCGCTCCAGCGCGCTGTGTTTCTCGACGGCACCACGAGCAGGTCCAACTCGCTGTAGGCGGAGGCGACTGCCGTCCGATCGAGCGCTCCTCGCCAGTTGATTCGGTCGCGCACCCCGAGAGCGTCGGCGATGGTCCGTAGTCGTGGTTCATCCGGGCCTGATCCGATGATGTCCATTACGAGGTCACTGCCTTGGGCGTCAGCGATCGCTTTTATGGCTGTGTCGGCTCCTTTTTCCGGGACCAGGCGGCCAACGAAGCCCACGCGGAGAGTGCCCTTCCCTCGATGCGCGCGGTCGGGGGATGGCCTGAACACTGCCAAGTCGACAGGCATCGGAATGACTTCGATGGGCTTGCGGTAGCCTTTGCGGCGCATCACGTCGGCGACGTTGTCCGAAACCGCGACGGCGAAGTCCGATTGTCGGTAGACGTATGCTTCGCTTTGGCGGAACGGCATTGGATAGCGCTTGAGTAGGTTCTGCGCACTTCTCACGCCAACAGGGATGTCAGATATTGCGCGAACGGCCCGAAGCATCTGGAATGTTGCTGCGGCGTAAGGCTCATGATAGACGTAGACCAGGTCGGGATCAAAGTCTCTGACATGACGGCGCAATCGCCCGATGAAGATGTGCAGAGGAATGTTTCCCTTTAAGGCGATCGGCGAGGAGAGTAGCTCTGTCGTCATTCCCTGCCCCGCGACAGCCTGGATGTCGGTACCGTACTCGTCTCTCCAAGTTTCAGCGGCTAGCAATGCAATGTCCCAACCGGTGTGGTCTGCGAGCTTGGAGTAGAGGTATTGGCGGGAGGGGAGGCCCGCCCACGGGTGCATAATGAGAACCCTCATCTTGGGGCACGGCTACTTCGCTTGTGACGGTTTGCGCGCCGAGCCGTGAGTGTCATCGCAAGGCGCCACGACTCGACTACAGCGGAGGCAAACCGCTCCGGTGAACTTAGGGTCGCCGCTTCTTGTGCGGCGACCCGGCCCACGGCGAGTCGTCTGGCAGGATCCGCCGCAAGGGCCGCGAGGCATTGTCGCAGGGCCGCGGAATCACCCGGGTCGACGAGGAAACCAGAATGACCATCCGAGATAACTTCCTGTATCGCACCCACCTTCGTCGCAACCACTGCGAGGCCGTGCGTCATCGCTTCTAGAACTACCGTCGGGATCCCTTCGGATAGTCCTGTCGAGCTGAGCGCGAAGATGTCGGCAGCGCCCAATAGATCGGCTACGTCGAGACCGGCCTCGAGGTGTCCTACGGCTCGGTCACCGAAGCCTTTCGCCGCAGCGTGACGGCTTAGTAATGAAGCGTAGTCGGCGTGGCCGGCTTGGACAGCTCCTCGGATTCGGAGCGCCGGTCTTTGGGGTAGATTAGCGGTCTCGGTAGGCCAGCAGAGTGCCTCGATCAACCGGTCGAACCCCTTCTGCGGGTTCAGATTGCCGATAGCGACGACGAGAGTCTCGTCTGATTCAACCCCGAGTCGCAGTCGGGTCTCCGAGCGACCGGCACCCGTCGTGTCTCGTGCGAGGACGGGAGGTACAAATGAGATCTGCCGCCCCGGCCGGAGGCGCGCGCCGGGATATTGCGTGGCGAGCGAGGCTCCAGTCGTCATGATGACGTCGGACAGAGCAATAACGAACGGCATCATCGCCCAGCGTAGAACTACGGGTGGTCTCGTATCTATGAGCTGCCAGACGACGCCGCTGCCTCGGAGCCGAGCGGCAATAGCCCCGTCGAGATTGAGCAATCCGTGAACTTCGACCACGTCTATCTGCTTCTCGTCGATGAGGCTTGCGAGATTTCTGACCTGAGCCGGATAGTTCCTCGCAAGGTCGAAAAGGCCCTGGTTTCGCAGGGACGCACGCGGCCGGCGTAGGTCCATCTCGACGACGTCGATACCTGCAGAGCGGAGTCGCGAGGCGCCGTCTCCCGGCTCGGCGGGCAGCACCACTGTGAGGTCGAGACCGGGTACGCTCGACGCGAGTGCGACAGCCTGGTTATGGGGGCCGCCGTAAGTGCTGCTGTGAATGACTGACAGGACTCGAAGACAGCAGGCCTCCGATTCTGCGTTCATGGTATGTATCTTCGGCTATGACCAGCCCCGCCTTCAGATGCTACTCCCGCATGCTGAGAACGACCTTCAGTTCGTAAGCGACGCGATCGCGTTCCGTATGGAATTTATGGACCCGAACGTCGTCTTGGTGAGCAGTTGGTCGGGAAATTCGATACCGAATTCGTCTTCGAGACCCAGCATCACGCTGACCAGGGCGTGGGACGACATTCCGAGGCGCTGAAGGTCGTCGCTGTCGAGCACCTCGCTGACCTCGATGACCAGCTTGGCTTCCTCGGCTAGCACGCGCCTTATCACGTCATCGATATTGATCGCCATTGGAGGATCTTCGGCGCAAGTCGGCTCAGGCTTGACCGAACGCACTGGTGTGCCGGTCTCTCAGGTAGCCTTCATCGGGTGGCGAATGGCGAAAGAGCGGGTGATTTCGATGTCGTCTGCTGCTCGTTGGAGGCGTGGGACGAAGTATGGAGAAGGAACCAGTTCCTCGTGAGGGAATTGCTGGGCCTGCGTAGGCGTATGCGCTTGCTCTTTGTGCAACCTCCTTCAGATGCCCTGTGGTCCGCGCTGCACGCCAGGCCGATCGGCGAGACCGGTGTGCGACTTGTTCCTCGCTACGAGCGGGTGGCGACCCTGACGCCGCGCAAATGGTTACCACGTGGCGCATTCCGAGGTGTCGACGACCGGCTTGGCCGGGTTGTCCTCTCTCACGCCCTCAGGATGGATCTCGTGAACCCAGTGCTGTGGGTGAATGACAGCGGTTATGCCGGACTGGCCGAGAGTTGCGGATGGCCCGCCGTCTACGACGTAACAGACGACTGGACTCTCGCGAAGCGCTCCGAGCGGGAGGCGAGACGGCAGGAGGCAAACGATCGGCGAATGCTGGTTTCTGCACGAGAGGTGGTGGTCTGCTCTCCTGCTCTTGCCGCATCACGCGGAGCGGGCCGCTCCGTGACAGTTATTCCTAACGGGGTGGACGTCGATCACTTCCGCAGGGAGAGAGCTCGACCTGGGGACCTTCCGTGCGACCTTCCGGTGTTGTATTGCGGCACGCTCGCAGAAGATCGTATCGATGTAGAGCTTTGTGCGGAGCTTGCCGAGACACTGCCGGACGGAGTCAGACTCGTGTTTGTAGGACCAAACGCCTGCTCACGGGAGACTACGAGGCGCCTAACCTATGCCGGGGCCGTTTTCCTTGGAGCTCGGCCATATCAGGACATTCCTGCTTACATGCAGCACGCAAAGCTGCTTGTCGTTCCGCACCTCGTTACCCCCTTCACCGAGAGTCTCGATCCGATCAAGGCGAGAGAGATCCTTGCCGTTGGCAAGCTGGCTATCTCGACACCGGTGGCGGGCTTCAGGGACGTCGGCTGGCCGGTTGAAACCGTCAATCGGCAAGGTTTCGTACCGGCAGTGCTTCGTGCATTGGCAGGTCAATCAGTCCCGGGGCCGGGACGCTCCGACATGGATGACTCGGCCTCTTGGGGCGCGCGGGGCAGGGCGTTTCTTGATGTGCTCGAAACTGCAGCGAACTCCCGCTCGCGCTAGGCCTCGCTCGGGCGACGCCGTTTGCGAGTCGCAAGCACCAAGGCGCCCCCGGCTCCGATGGCCCCGGCTCCGACAGCTGTTACCAACGCAGCGTCAATCCCGGTGAACGCCAAGCCTGAAGGAGGTGCCGGTGGCACCACGGGAGGCGGCGGCGGGACCACAGAGGGTGCTGTCGTAGGTGGCGTCGTCGTCGACGGCGGAGTCGTAGGTGGCGTGGTCGTCGTAGGTGGCGTGGTCGTCGTAGGTGGCGTGGTCGTCGTAGGTGGCGTGGTCGTCGTCGGGGGTGTCGTAGGCGGCGGCGTGGTAGGTGGTGTGGTCGTCGTGGGTGTCGGTCCGTAGGCGAACGCAGGCGACTCGGTCGAGGTGACGGCGAGGCTGCCAAAGAAGGCTGCCACTGTAAACGCGCCAACGCTAGTTGTCCGCAGTACCCGATCTGTCATGAACTTCACTTTGCTTGCTCCTCTCGACGAAAATCCTCGAGTTGCGGACCTTTTGTGCCGATACGTCATCACCGTAACCGACTTACGCTCAGATAGCGATACCGCTGTGCAGTTAGGCGGTACTTAATGCTTAAAGCGGAAAGACCGGAAAGCGTTGAGTTTTGTCGGCACCAGCCAGGTGTTGTTCTGCTCGGCGTGCCAGCCACCACCAACCGAAGTGACGTTAACGACGACATGGTCTGCCAGCACCATCGGTTGGTTGTGTAGGACTATGTTGTATGTTCCCTTTCCGACAACTCCATGCAAGGTCACGATGACCCTGGCAGTTGCCCCGGACGGCACATCGACATATCCGCTGTATGTGTTGACCCCAAGTTCGGGGGTGCTGGTCAATGCCGTGACCTTCCCGTTCACCGTCGCATTCGAGATGGTGAGCGGGCTGTATACGGAGAACCAGACGAGGTTACTGCCCGGTGCAAGCCCGCTTCCGGCATAGCTACCTATGACCAGAGGTGAAAGTCCCTTGTCGGGCGCCGAGTTGTGCAAGGTCGCCGTGACCGTGGATTGGACCGCGCCGGTGGCAGGGTTGTATTCGACGTTGTCCGAAATCGAGCGCTGCATGTATGCGTCGGTCTTATTGTTTGCTGCATTTTGGGTTATGAAAGACAGAAGGTCCCCGCCGTGTGCTTTGGGGAAGGCGCCTGCGAGGCCGGTTGCGTAGAGGAGTGCCTGGTCGGTCGGGTGGAGGCTCCAAAAGAGCAAGTCCCCTGTAGCGACATCCGGCGCCAGGTCGCCAACAAGGGTCCTGAGCCCGGGTAGTGTCCCGCCGGTGAGGCGACCTGCGGCGAGTTTGAGAGCGTCCGCAAGTGCCGCTTTGCGAGCACCTTGGTCCGCCACGGTCGGATACTTGGCGTACTGGCCTTCGAGGAGCATTTGCTCTGTGTTGGCTCCGTTAAGGGTTCCTAAACCGGCAACCTGGAGGGGACCCGTGGCGCTGAGTATCGAGGCCACGGACTTTGCATCGAGGATCAGCATTCCGTCGATCGGGTGATGTCCGACCTGCTGGTATAGCTGTGACACGACTGATGTCACTGTGGGAAGGTCGGGTGAGTAGGGTACGTCGATAAAGGTATCCTGCGGTTTGAACTGTCCATAGCGTGCCAGGTACGACGGGGGGCCGCTCAGGTGACCGCCTCCCTTCGCTTGGAGTTGCTTGGCGATCGCCCCAGCGTCGCCGAAACTCGTCAGTTGGATGTGGCCGTTCGTGGCAGTCAGCTCGCCATACCACACGAGCAGTCCTCCGAGCCCTCTGCTCTCGGCCGGGTCCAGAAAGCCAACGAAATAGCGACGGGTGCCGTCAGCTCCGAGAAGGGATGGCGCGTCGTGGACGGCCATCGAAGCGAGTTTGGTGACCGTGGTAACTTTCGTGATGTCTGATTGAAGCGCGGCAATCTTCGATGCAATCGGTGGCAACTGCCAAGGTGAGGCGACTGAGGCTAGGCGAAGCGAACCTTTAGTGAGTGCAGCGTCAAGATTGTTGAGCGGCGCGCCGATCGCTCGAACGGCAGCGAGGTCAATCGCGCCGTTGGTGACATGAAGCTGCGAGAAATCTATCGCTGAAGCGTTTGTCTCAGCCGCAGCTGAGATATCGTGCGCCACCGATACCGAAACAGTGAGCGCTCGACGCTGTTGAGCGACAACCGGAACGACGGCAGCTCCCGCAGTCCACCAAGAGTTGAGCGTTCTGCCCGCTGCAGTGAGTTCCGCAGTGGCAACTTTCAGCTGAGTCGTCGCTGCAGCAAGATTCCCAGACTTCAGCGTCGCTATAGCAGCTTGAGCGGTCGAGCTGCCTTGGTCGACCTGTGTGCGGACCATGAGTGCGGCAACGCCTACGGCAACCGCAGACGCCGACGCTCCGACTGCAAGACACGCTCCCATGACTGTTGCCCATTGGCGCACCCGCAACGGCAGCGACCGCGTCGACGAGACGAGCAGTGGCACGATCGCAATGCACGCGGCGACTGCAGTAGCCCCCTGGAAGCCGAGCGGTGGCAGATGCAGCAACACTTGCACTGACAGCGCGGCTGACGCAGAACCCAAGACAGGCGATGCATCCCGGGGAAAAGTCCCACCGACCGCTACGAGGAGGCACAGAGCCCCGGCCATGAGAAGCGACCCTCGGCAGAGCGCGGCTGTAACGACAGCAAGCCACAAGAGGCTGCCTCTGCTCGCCCGTGAACCGGCGTAAGCTCCGATACCGCCTACGAGCGCAGGATACAAATGATCGAGGAACGCCATCCCAGTGGGGTGAACATTCGCGGTGGACGCCGTGACATATGACGCCGCTGCAATCAAGGTCGGGAGAGGGAACTCCGGTCCGTGGGTCCTCAGGCGCGCAATTCTTGCGAGCGCAGCGCTTGTGGTAGTCCACGGCGATACGCGCACCTCACCTATCGCCACGGCGGCAGTAGATGTTCCACGATCACAAGTTAAGGTATCGGCAGATGCTCGCCGACACCGAAGGGTGAGTTGGAGTCAAGGTACTTACGTTGGCGACTGGCGTGGTTCGGGGCGCGTTCGGCGGTAACCTTTCCTGGCTGGTGCGAGGCAGAGCAGCTCGTCGTAGAGGAATGCTCGTGGAATACCGCTTCGCGATAGAGGACCATCCGCTTTACACGGAGGACGCCAGGAGAGTCGTGGGGCGGGCCATGTTGAATTTCCTTGTAGAGCACGTGACGTCACGCACCTTTCAGTAACGAGGCTTTCGGCCCGATAACTGTTTCGTGAAACCGGTGGACAATTCGAATCAGCCCGGGACCACGAGGTGCCGCGGAGTCAAAACGGGCCGTGATCTGCGGTGAAGCGCGTGGCCGTTATCGGTCTCGGTCCGTGGGGCTTGACGGTCGTGGAGCGACTAGTCGATGTTGCGCGGCGAAACCGCGCCTCGCTCGCCGTCGAAGTCGTCCAGCCCGGCACTCCGGGTAGCGGTGTCTACGGCATCAACCAGCCCGATTATCTGATCCTGAACAACGCGTGCGGACAGCTCTCCCTGCACGCCATGGGCGAAGGGTCCGAGGTTCCTTACGGCCTGAGTTTCTACGAGTGGGTGACAAGAGAAGGCTACCGGTGGGTTGGCGACGAATGCAGTCGAGATCCTGGGGGCCGGCCGATCGTGCCATCTGACTTCTTGCCCCGACGGTTGATGGGGGAGTACCTCCAGTGGTTCTACCGGACACTGGCAGCGTCACTTCCCGCCAACGTCGAGATCCGCCACCACGATGCCTCAGCCCTCGACGTCGCACTCAGCAGCGACGGGAGGGAGGTTGTCGTGCTAAGCGACGGGCGACTGCTCACCGTCGACCATGTCGTCCTCACTACCGGACACACAGAAAACATCGAGGAGTGCGATACCGAGGAGCGTCCGAGGTCCTACAGGCCCTACCCTGTGCAGTACCTTGTTTCGGTCGTCGCGCCCACGGAAACGGTTGCGGTCTCTGGAATGGGACTTGTTGCGTTCGACGTGGTTGCAGCGCTTACTACTGGGAGGGGCGGACGCTTCGTCGATTCGGCCGAAGCCGGGCGCCTTTCTTACCTGCGTGGAGGAACGGAACCGACGATCTGTCTCTATTCGAGGTCAGGCGTACCCTACTGCGCGAAGGCGACGCACGGTATCGACCCGACGGGTTCCTACGATCCCGTGGTCTTCACCGCGACGGCAACGGCCGCATTGGCGCGAACCGACGCCGGACTTCGGAGGGAGCTCGATTTTCGGAACGACCTCCTTCCGCTGATAATAGCCGAGATGCAGGTCCGTTATCACGCCCACCGTGCGCAGAGGATCGCGGGGCCAGAGGCGGCCCGACACGTTGTAGCGGACCTTGAAGTCGCCTGGCAGAGTGGCACTTTCGCGAAGGTCCTCGAGGATCTCGAGGCCATGCACGGTACTTTCGTAGCGGAGGAGAATCTCTTTGCTGGGAACGGTATCGAGTTCACTTCGAGTGATCTGTACGAGTCATGGGCCAAGCAGGCGTTGTCAGCGGACCTTGACGAGGCTCTCGACCCAATGGGAAGTCCCGTCAAGGCGGCACAGGAGACGACCCGCATTCTTCGTGACCGCATACGCGGTCTCATCGAATTCGGAGGGCTCTCTGCGGAATCGTATGTCGACTTCTGCTCGACTATCCGCGGGCGACTCAACCGTCTGGAGGCAGGACCGCCAGCAATACGCTCGCAGCAGTTGCTCGCCTTGATGGAGGCAGGCGTGGTACGGATTCCGTTTGGGCCGAACCCTCGCCTTCGAAGGACTACGGGTGGGGTTCGGATAGAGTCAACAAAGCTGGCGGTCTCTTTTGGCATGACGGTTGACCGAGTGATCAGAGGTCATCTGGACATGCCGTCACTTGCAAATTCGCAAGTACCTCTCCTGAGGCGCCTCGCCGATTCCGGAAGAATGCGCCAGATGTACTACGGAACTCGCGAGGTCGGAAGCGTTTGCCTCGATGAGTCCTTTCATCCTATAGACTCGTGCGGCCGGCCGCAGGAACAGCTTTGGATCCTCGGAGTCCTGAGCGAGGGGACAAGATACTTCACTCACTATCTGCCGTCTCCACAGAGCCGGCTGCGTGCCGTATTGGACGCAGACCTGTGCGCGCGATCTATTGTCAGCTAGGTGATTGAACCGCAGCCTTGACTGCGGCGTCTAGCGCAGCGTCGATGTCTTCGAGGATATCGTCGATGTGCTCAATCCCCACTGACAGGCGGACTGCGTCAGCTGTTATCCCGGCAGCTGCGAGCTCGTGAGGCTTGAGCTGGCGGTGAGTCGTGGAAGCGGGGTGACTCACCAACGATTTGGCATCGCCGAGGTTGACCAGACGCTTGAGAAGGGCTACCGAGTCGAAGAAGGCGATGGCGGCCTTGAAGCCACCGACGGGACCGAACGTCAAGATCGACGGAACTCTTCCCCCAAGGTAGCGGTGGCACAAAGCATGGTGGGGGCTGTCGGCGAATCCGGCGTAGCCCACCCACGCCACCCTGGTGTCCTGCGCAAGGTATTCGGCGACTGTGCGAGCGTTCGCTTCGTGGCGGTCGAGTCGAACTGCCAAAGTCTCGAGCCCTTGGAGCAGATGGAAGGCAGACAACGGGGATAGGGTCGCACCGGTGTTTCGTAGCGTAACGCTGCGTGCTCGCACTGCGAATGCACGATCGGGAAAGTCACGCGAGAAGACGACGTCGTGGAATGCCGGCTCCGGTTCGCTGAACATCGGGAATCGATCAGCGTGCCTGGCCCACGGGAATCGCCCGGAATCGATGATTACGCCACCCAGTGTTGTACCGTGACCGCCGACAAATTTGGTCAGCGAGTGGACTACAACGTCAGCTCCGAAGCTGATCGGTTTTAGCATCAGGGGCGTTGCAACAGTGTTGTCGGTTATGACCGGGACACCACGACTGTGGGCAAGCTCAGCCACCGCTTCGATGTCCACGACGTTTCCGGCTGGATTTCCCACGCTTTCGAAGAACACAGCGCATGTCCGGTCGTCGATGAGAGACGAAATGGCGCGCGGGCTGTCATTGGCTGCAAAGCGCGTCTCGATCCCGAACGTCGGGAGTACATGTGCAAGGTAGGTATAGGTCGCTCCGTAAAGCTGAGGAGCCGCTACTATGTTCATTCCTGACCTGGCAACAGTGAGCAGGGCATAGCTGACAGCGGCCATTCCGGAGGCGACAGCGAGTGCCGCACTGCCGCCCTCAAGCGCTGTCATTCGCTGTTCGAGTACGTCGTTCGTTGGGTTGTTGATCCGGTTGTAATGGAAGCCGGGGGTCTGGATATCAAAAATAGCCCCGGCGTGCGCTGCGTCGATAAAGTCGTGCGCAATGGTTTGATGTATCGGCACCGCTACTGCACGGGTCGAGTCACCGGAGTAGCCACCGTGGATTGCTATCGTCTCGTCACGCAACGCTCGAACGTACCTTGCCTCTCGTTATCTCTAACCAGTTGCGATAGATCCGACGGGCGTGAGGGCGCCATGAAGCTGTAGCTCGCCGGGCGATCAATTCGAAGTCGGGGAATTCCACCGGGGCTTTCGCGAGTATTGCTGAGTGGAAGTCTTCGAGCTGCCCCATGTCGACCGGTGCAGCGCAGCCGCTCGGAAGCCGCGGGATGTCGCCGCGGCCATTTTCGAGCCAGTGACGTACGTCGCGGCGGTATTCGAAGAGAAGGCTTGACGGGTCGTATTCAGGATGGCCCTGCATCAATACCAACTCGGAGTGACCGACCCGCTTGGATGCGACAGTCCAACCGAAGTGCACCGACGCCAGGTGTATTTGGTATCCGGCTGATTGAATGAGTTCTGTCGGGACATCGTTGAAGCGGGATTGGGGCATGTGCAGCTTAGTCGGGAGGCCTTCGGTCAAAAGCGTATGGCTCCTGACGGCTTGAAGCAGGACGCCCGTCTGTTTCTGGTGTAGGCGACGCCGATCGATCCCGTCGAACAATGCTAGCGCAGCGTGTGCGGCAAGGCAGGAGGCAACCACTACTGTCGCTGTATCGCATGCCCACTCCAGGAGTTTCGCCATCTCCTCCCAGGACGGCTCGTCTTCGGTGGGACCCGGGTGCGGTGCGCCGCCGGTTACGATTACGGCATCAGGGGTAGTGGCATAGATGTTCTCGATGCCCAAATATCCTGGCACTGGCTTGTCGATGAAGTCCGCAGAGTGCTCAGATACGACGAATCGTCTGCAGCTGACGGGCACGGGGGCGGTTTCAGCTACCAATCCGAGAAACTGCCTCTCGGCGGCTGCAAATGCTGAAGGCGGCATGTTGTTGACGAACGCGACTTCCAGATCGCGCTTCGCCTCGCGTTTGAGAATGCCACGACTTGACCTGGAAGGGTCCACAATGGCCTCTTCGGCGTTCCAGCGGAGCATCTGAAGTTGGTTCTTCTATCGCATCGGCGCCCTGCTCGAAGCCAACTCGACCCCTTTATGCGGTTGCGATTCCTTTCAGCGGCCATGGGGCAAGGCGGGACTCGCGCAATAGGCGCCGTTCGTCGACCTTGCTAGACGTGCCGAGAGGCAGTTCGGCTACGACGATGATGCGATCCGGCAGCATGGTTGTCGGAAGCACGGCCGCAGCGCGATCTCGGACGTCAAGGTGATCCACGCCTGTGTCTACTACGACGAAAGCTGCGACGCCCAGCGTGCCCTCATTGTCGAAGGTTACCGTTGCCGCAGCCTGAACCCCGGTTAGATTCGTCAGCTCCTCGGCAACCTCGACTAACGAGAGCCTTATCCCGCTTCGCTTTACCACCCGGTCAGCTCTTCCCAAAAAGGCATAGTGGCCGCGCTCGTCGAGACGCAGCAGATCGCCCGTCTTGTAGGTGACCTCCCCTGGGACGATATCGCATCTCAACACAGAGGTCGTCAGCTCGGGGGCCTTCCAATAGCTGTCCATCAGCTGGCCGCCACCAATGTAGAGCTCGCCTGCCTCGCCCGGGGTACTGACGGGCGTGCCGTCGGACTTGAGGAGGTGGAAGCTTGTCCCCCGGTGCGGACCGCCGATCGGAACATAGCCACCGGCGAGCAACTCCGGAGTCAATTCGAAGTCCGAAACCGTGATCGTCGTCTCCGTCGGCCCGTAGCGGTTGATTACTCTGATCGACGGCTTGACGTCCCAAATGGCCTTCACTTCGCTGCACGACGCGGCTTCCCCCCCAAGCGCAACCACTCGGAGGGAACTGTTGGCGAATCCTGAGAGACCCCGTCCTGTCAGAAGGAGCCTGAGAAAGCTCGGGGAGAAGCTGACCGAGTCGATCTCATAGCGAGCGAGGGCGGAGAAGTAGGCGCGCGGAAAAGCCAGGGAGCTTCGTTCCGGTATGACGAGTAAGCCGCCGTAGTACAACGTCGGGAAGATCGTCGAGAACGAGCCGTCGAAGTGCACCGGGGACACGCAAAGGGCACGGGTGTCGGTGTTGACGGGTTGGATTCTTCCGATCTCGGCAACTGAAGATGCGAAAGCAGCGCTGGAGATCATCGCCCCTTTCGGCGATCCCGTCGTACCGGATGTATAGATCGCGTAAGCGAGCCGGCCAACTCGGGGCGTGGGTGCCACGAAGTCCGCAGCCGGACGAGCCAGGTCGCTATAAGAGATCACACTGTGCCCGCCGGGGAAGTCCCCAGTCTGATCAGCAAGTATCACCAAATGCGGTTCGCAGTCGGAGATGATCGCTGCTTGGCGCTCGATCGGGTCCGAGACCGACACCGGCACGAACATGGCCCCGACCCAGTTGCAGGCGAGCGCAGCCACGACGAAGTCTACGGAGTTGCCGATCAGCAGAACAACCCGGCTGTCCACGCCGACGCCAAGATTCGCGATTCCTGTGGCGACTCGGCGGATCTCATCAGCGAGGTCGGCGTACGAAATCTCTCGCTCGAGATCCTTGACGGCCGGACGGTCGCCGAGCCATTCTGCGTTTCCAAGCACTGCAGAGAGCACGTCCATGGGCGGAACACATTCCGACGCAGCGACGGGCAGACCGCCCGCTCCGGTCCATTTTTCGGCATCGTCGGTACGCATGACGTCGATGTTATTCACGGGCTGCGGCGATTCGGGAGTG
>JAJZDJ010000144.1 GCA_021828685.1 Actinomycetes bacterium
GCGAACTCCTGCTCGATGACAAGCTGTTCCACCGCCTGCGCGCCCCGACCCCACGGCTTGGGCCAGTGCGGCATCGCGTAACCCGAGTCGAGCAGGGCTTCGAGGCGAGCGTCGTCGGTTTTACCTTCAATAGAAGCGGCGAACGCGCGGACCTCATCGCGAAGCGCCTCGGCCGAGGCCGGCAGCTCCACGGCCCGGCTGCGGCGCGTTCCTGCTTCGGCGAGGTCGGCAACCTCGATCGCTGCCGCTTCCGTGCCGAGCAGGGCGGCGATGGCAGCCGCCCTTCGGAGGAAGAGGTGCGCGTCGTGTTCCCACGTGAAACCGATCCCGCCGTGTACCTGGATGTTCAGGTTGGCGGCGAGGTCGGCGGCCTCCACGGCGAGCGTCGCTGCTATCGCCGCGGCGAAGCGAAGCTGGTCTGGGCTTGACGTCGCGGCGCGGGCCGCATCCCAGGCTGCGCTCGTCGCAAGCTCACTGGCGACGGCCATATTGGCGCAGTGGTGCTTGACGGCCTGGTAGGTTCCGATCGGCCGGCCGAACTGCACTCTGAGTTTCGCGTACTCGGCGGCTTCGTCCGTGCACTGGCGAGCGACTCCTGTCGCCTCGGCTGCCAGGATCAGCCGGGCGTTGTCGACGAGAGTGCGGCCGCCGCCTCCGATCAGCTCAGCCACCGCACCGTCAAAAACCACCCGTGACGCACGCCGCGACGGGTCCAGGTTCGCACGCGTTTCGATTGAAGCCCCGGGCGATTTGGAGTCGATTATGGCAAGGTCGTCCCCGACAGCCACGACGATTACCTCCGCCAGGGCAGCGGAAAGAGCAGCCGGGGCGGAACCGAACAGGCGCCCGTCGCGGACTTCCACATCGGATTCCAACGCAAACGCTCCGACCGTCTCGCCGTTCGCGAGGCCGGGCAGGAGTCGAAGGCGAAGATCCTCCGAAGCGCACGCGCACAACGTCGCACTGGCGACCACCGTCGCGACAAGCGGACCCGGACAGATCGCCCTGCCTGCCTCCTCGACGACGACCGCCAACTCGGAGAGCCCGAAACCCGAACCCCCGAACCGCTCCGGCAGGTGGAGACCCAACCAGCCTAGATCCGCGAACTCCCCCCAAAACGAGGGAAGAACCTCGTTAGAAGCCTCCAGCAGCGAACGGTTCGCGGCGCGCGCGCCGTGCTTCGACAGGAACTCGTTGACAGTAGCGCCGAGCGAACGGTGCTCATCGGAGATGGCGATAGACATGTGACGAAGTTACTGGTTTTCGGCAAATGCCGCCCGGGGCGTGGCCGTCTACTCCGCTCGTGCGAACCTGCGAGCCAGGAACTCGACCACCGAGTCGTTGAACGCATCGTTTCGGTCCCCCGCAACCATGTGACCTGCACCGGCAACGTCGACCATCTCGCCTTCTCGGACCATTTCGAGCAACTCCCGGGCCCCCTCCTCGGAGAGAAGGTCGCTCTGGCGGCCACGGACGATCAGAACGGGGCAATCGACGGCCCGGGCGGCAGCTTCGAGAACGCCGGGCGGCGCAAGCGAGGAGCGTGTCTCGTCTGGACCCCCCCGAAGCCCGACCATGAACTGGGGGTCCCAATGCCAGAACCATCGCCCGTCCCGATACCGCAGGTTTTTTCGAAGGCCCGACAGGTCTTTCGGCCGGGGACGGTGCGGGTTGTAGGCCGCTATGGCGTCGGCGACTTCCTCGAGGGAGGCAAAGCCGTCCGACACGTGCTCAAGCATGAAGCGACCGACCCGTTGGCGTCCCGCCTCCTCGATCCGGGGCGCCACGTCGACGAGCACGAGGGCGCTGGCGAGCCCGCCGCCTGGCTGTGAGCCGGTCGCGAGCAGGGACGAGAGGCCACCGAGCGATGCGCCGACCAATGCCGGGGGCTCGTCAAGCGCCAGCGCAACGGCGCGTACGTCCGCCGCGAACGCATCCAACGAGTAGTCGCCGTCTTTCGCCCAGTCGCTGTCGCCATGCCCGCGCAGGTCGACGCTGTAGACGCGCCAACCCCGAGCGCTAAGCGACGAGAGGGTCGTGGCCCAAGAGTGACGGGTCTGCCCACCGCCGTGGAGCAATACGACGGGTCGTCCGTCTGTAGGGCCTGCGGCGCTCGCTGCGAGGCGGTTCCCGTCGCGTCCTTCGAAGGTCACGACGGCGTCGGAGGGCGTAGCAGTCACTTCGACCATGTTAGGGAACGATGTAGCCTCTGGCGTGTCCAAACTGCCGGCGCTGTCACCCGGGGAGTGGGCCGTTCTCGGCCTCGTGGGTGAACGCCCGACGCACGGCTTTGCCGTAGCGCAAATCCTTGCCCCGGGCGGAGAGCTCGGCTCGGTGTGGACTATGGCGAGACCAGCTGTCTACAACGCCGTCAACAAGCTCCGCGACCTCGGACTTGTCCATCCAGTGTCGAGCGAGCCGGGGACCCGAGGACCAACCCGAACCGTCGTCTCTGTCACCGTGTCCGGCCGGCGGGCGCTCGCGGAATGGCTCGACCGACCGGTTGACCACGTCAGGGACGTAAGATCGCTGCTCCTCGTGAAGCTGGCGCTCCTGCGGCGGTCCGGGTCAGATCCGGGTCGGTTGATCGCCGCCCAGGAAGCAAAGCTCGTCGAGCAGGTGGAGTCCCTTTCAAGGGCACGCGACAAGTCCGCTGGATTCGACAGGGTGCTAGTCGAGTGGCGCCTTTCGAGTTCGAAGGCGACCGTGGAGTTCCTCTCGTGCGTCAAGGCCCTGCAGACGCCAGTATGACACCGGGGCGTCCCGTCAGCCGGGACCCCGCCGGCGGGTAGTCACAGTCTGACTATTGGAGGGCTATAGTGGCGCCATGGCCGCCAAGCCGTTACCCATCCATGCAACCCGTCGAGTGAGGGTGCTGGGAGCGCTTGTCTGTGCTGGCAGCCTCCTAGCGTCATGTGCGAGTGTTTCGACTAGCACGTCCGCACCGACCAAAGCGCGCGGTAGTGGGCCAGTAGACGTGCTCTACGCCGGATCGCTCGTCGACTTGATGGAGAAGGGGATCGGCCCGGAGTTCGACGCGGCTACCGGCTACAGCTTCCAGGGCCGCTCCGGTAATGCAGGGGGGCTCGCCAACGAGATCAAGGGAAAGACTGTCGTCGGGGACGTGTTCATCGGCGCCGCTCCTGCGAACGACCTTGCGTTGGAGGGCTCGGCTAACGGGAACTGGGCGTCTTGGTACGCGACCTTCGCGCAGTCGCCGCTCGTCATCGGCTACAACCCGGCCAGCAGGTTCGCCCAGGATTTCAAGACCATGCCTTGGTACAAGGTCCTCGCCCTACCCGGGATACTCGTAGGGCGAACCGATCCTGCCACCGACCCGAAGGGCGCGCTCACCGTGACCGCGCTCAAAGCTGAGGCCGCGGCACAAAACGAGCCTGCCCTCACGCAGCTCGCTGCCAACACCGGTAGCGTCTACCCGGAGAACACACTCGTCGGGCGCCTCCAGGCCGGCCAGCTTGACGCCGGCTTCTTCTATTCCGTGGAGGCGACCGCAGGGAAGTTTCCGACCGTCCCGCTCACCGGCGAACCCTCCCCGCTCGCTGCGAAGTACACGATTACCGTCCTGGCCGGCGCCCCGCACCTAGCAGCCGCCGACGCGTTCGTGAAGTTCCTGCTCGGGCCGACCGGCTCAGCGGATCTGGCCAAGTACGGCCTCAGCGTGGCGAGCCCTGTTCCGGTGTCGGGTACCGTGCCTTCAGCGCTGTCCGGAGTACTCTCCGGGTCTTGAGCTCGCGGACGCCGTCAAAGACACTGTCGTGGTTAGGCGCCTTACTGGCCGTCTACCTCGCGGTGCCTTTGGCAGCGTTCGCAGTTCGCCTGGCGGGTTCGTCGCATAGGGGTTTCGGCAATGCCGCCCTTTGGCCGGCGGTGCGCACCTCGCTGGAGGCTGCGACCATCTCGACGGCGATCGTCGCCGCAGTCGGTATCCCGCTGGCATTCGTGCTTGCGCGCAGCACCGGGAGGATCGCCAAGGTCGTAGGGGCGATAGTGGTCCTGCCCCTTGCGCTGCCCCCGGTGATGGCCGGGATCCTCCTCGTGTACCTGTTCGGTCCGTATACGACCGTCGGGAAGTTGTTCGGCGGCCGACTCGTAAGCTCTCTCGCCGGGATAGTCGCCGCCCAGGTGTTCGTCTCGGCCCCGTTCCTAGTCGTTGCAGCGCGCTCCGCGTTCGCATCGATCGACCCGTCGTTGGACGACCTCGCAGCGACACTCGGCCACGGGCGACTCGCACGATTCTGGAGGGTCAGCCTGCCGGTGGCGGACAGGGCGATCAGGGCGGGCCTGCTTCTCACGTGGCTGCGCGCAATCGGCGAATACGGGGCGAACGTCGTCGTCGCCTACCACCCTTTTACCATCCCGGTGTACACCTACGTGCAGTTCTCGGGTGCGGGGATCCCCGACACGCAGGCGCCGACCATCCTCGTCCTGGCGGCCGCCGGCGTAGCGACCGCCGTGTTGGCTCTGCGCAGGCCGGCGTTTCTGAGGCGGCGAACGAGCGACCCCGATCCTGCGACGCCCGGCAGGTTCGTGGCGACGAAAGTCGACTTGGACGTCGACGTTCGGGTGGGGTCGTTCGCTCTTCGCGTCGCCCACCAGGCGACCAGTCACAGGCTGGCGATACTCGGGCCTTCCGGATCGGGCAAGTCGATGACGCTCAAGTCGATCGCCGGGCTGCTCGGCGCCGGCGCCGGCCGCGTCATCTTCGAAGGTGCCGACGTCACGTCGAAGCCGCCCGAGAAACGCAACGTCGGTTACGTCCCCCAGGGCCACGGTCTGATACCTACATTGACCGTACGCGAACAGGCACGACTGGGCGTGGGGACACGCGACGACGTCGCCGCCTGGTGGATCCAGCGCCTCGGGCTGGGAGGCCTCGAAGGCCGGTACCCCGACCAGCTCTCGGGCGGTCAACGACAACGGGTCAGTTTCGCCGCAGCCTTGGCGGGATGCCCCCGGGTTGTCCTGCTGGACGAGCCGTTCTCGGCCCTCGACACGCCGGTGCGCGCCGAGTTGCGCAGGGAGCTGCGCAGGCTTCAACGAGAGACGGGCCTCTCGACGATTCTGGTCACCCACGACCCCGAGGAGGCGTCGGTGCTCGCCGACGAAGTGATCGTCCTATCCGCCGGGCGGGTGCTGCAAGCCGGCCAGATAACCGAAGTCTTCCGCCGGCCGGCATCACCTGAAGTCGCCAGGCTTGTCGGCTTCGACAATGTCCTCGACGGGGTGGCACGCCCCCCGGACGCCTTAAAGGTGGGTAACGCAACGATCCCGGCAAATACCGCCGGGATCGCAAGCGACACAATCGTGTCCTGGTCAGTTCGCCCTGATGACGTCGAGGTCCTCGCCGTTGGAGGTGACGAAACCGGACTCCCCGGAGTCGTTACTGACGTCGTGGAGTTTGCAACGTGCAGCCACGTGACGGTCTGTGTCGAAGGCGGGCCCGAGATCGTTTCACGAGCCTACGGCACCTCGCCCCCGCTAAGTCAGGGGGCGAAGTGCGTTGTGGTCATTGCGCAAGGCGCTGTCTGTGTGTGGCCGGGCTAAGCCTGGGCTAAGCCGGGCTAAGCCTGGGCTAAGCCCGATTCACGAATCCGAAGTGGCCGCCTTGCCCAGCGGCCTATGGACTGTCAACCAGGCGTAAAGATTGCCTCACCAGTTGACACTGACTCGATCGTCAGCGGGGTCAAGGTCGCAGGTCATGGCTATTGTTCGTGTTCCATGACCACCGGCCTAACTCCGGCACTCGTCGTAGTCGACTCACGAAACATCTTCCATCAGACGGCAAGCGCTACCGGTTATCGCGAGCGACCAGTGGTTGATGGCGTCATCGATGCAATGCACGATTACGGATTTGAAGCCTTGGAGGTCCACGTCGGCCTAGCGCTTCCCCGAGCACGCGACGCCGTCACACTCTCCGAGGCCAAGCGGGTAAATGAACTCTTCCGAGACAGCATTGAGGCCAATCCGCAAGGCAAGGTGCTACTGGGTGAGCTTCACCTCAAGCAAAAGGCCCGAGGGCAAGTCGTTGCCGAAGAAAAGCAGGTTGATGTTGCATGCGCGGTCGATATCTGCCGTCATGCCAATCTCATCGCTCGCCATGAGAGCAGATTCAAGGCGATAGTAGTTCTGTCACAAGACACGGATCTCTCACCTGCCCTGCGCTACGCCCAGGAAATCCACGTACCCGTCATCGTCGGTGCTCATGAGCGCGTCGAGTATCGCGGCTTTCCGCACCTCCTGCTAACTGAGCGATCGTTTCGCAAGATTGCGGGGATTAGTGCACCGCTCATCGGGCACGCTCTCCGGCATGCCGTGGCTACCTCGGTAATAGGTCCAGATCGGTGGGGGGACTGGGAGCTAGTTGCTTGGGACGCCACTCGCGAGCGCTGGCTCGTCAAGGACGCCAATGGACTGCTGGGAGTTCTTCGTTCCGATCATGCGAGCTTGACCGGCAAGCCTTCGCCAGGAGACGTCCTCCGACTCCGAGTGGCCGGCGCTGACTTCGGGAGGCGTGGGAATGACTTCCCGCTGGTGACGTGCACCCCCAAGGGAGTCCATCCGGGACACGATCACCGGACTCGTTATGAGCGTCGGGTCGTCGCGGGACGCAGGGGCATCAATGAAGTCATCCTCGACCGACCAGTGCACGCCAAGTCCAGGCTCGACTACCCACCGGGAGGAGTGCTAGCCGGAGCGGAGCTGTTGATCGACTGCGGAGAGCCGCTGCGGCCAGTCGTCGTGGGACCGCTTGAATTGCCCACGAATCGAGATCTGTGTCAGGCATGTCCGTTCTCTGTCACCACGATCCAGCAGACATCTCCCACGACGACTGCCGCCACCAGTCGCACCCACGGGCGGGTGGTGATATCTCATTCGGCTGGCACGCCACCAGAACTGGGGGTCCGGTATGCTGCTGTGCTGGTGAACGAGAAGAGGGTCGCCAAGCTCATCTCCTCGGTTCTGCCCTAAAGCCTCCCGCCGTTGCGCCGAAGACATGACCGGGTATACTCTCCCTGGCACGCACTACGGGGCGTACGGACCCGTTCTTCCAGAAGGCGATCCCTAACGGGGTCGCCTTCTGTGTGTCTGTGCGCAGTTCCTGCATATTCATGCAGGCTGTCAGGTCTGTACGCATGGGACGCTCGGCGCGGGCTGAGAATCGGCAGCGCTACGTCTCGCAAAATTTCCCCTGTCAGTCTCATCTACGCAGACCGGCTAGACGTCGAAGCGCGGCTGTTCGAGGGGACTGTCGCCATTCATGGCATGATGACCTCGCGTACAGCGACGATCTGGGACGACCAAAACGCCAGGGGCGTGAGCTCGATGTCTCGGCCGGTGTAGGGAGCGTCGATGACCAGGGCGTCGCCGATGTACATGCCGACGTGGCCCGGGGCACCGCCGGGCCCAGGATCGGAGCCCTCGGTGAAGATCAGGTCTCCTGGGGCTAGCGTTCCTGTGTCGTACACAGGCTGACCGGCGTACACCTGCTCGTAGGTCGTTCTGGGCAGAGAGATCCCGGCGGCCCGGTATGCCATCATCACGAGCCCCGAGCAGTCGAAGCCAGATGGGCCGGTACCGCCCCACACGTACGGCTTGCCGAGCTGGGCGACGGCGTATCCGATGGCGGTCCTGACCGGGGCCGGCATCCCGGCGGGCAGCGAGAAGCCGGCGGGGAGTGCGGTCACGATCGCTGCTCCAGCGGAACCACTCGATCCGTTCGAGCACTGGCCCGCACCCGTCAGCCCGGCTACCAGCGACGTCGCCGGCTGGACCCACCGGTCGTAGGCCTTCGGGTGCCCTGACCGCTCCACGTTCTGGGCGGACATGGCGGCGTCGACGGCTCCTCGGATACCGACGCCCTTCTGGCCGGCCACAGAGATGATGATCGAGGCGTTGGCCACCTGGCCGGGAGCCAGCCGGCCGCCATCAGGCAGAGCAGAGCCGACAGGGACGG
>JAJZDJ010000145.1 GCA_021828685.1 Actinomycetes bacterium
TTCGTGCCTTTTCGCCACGATGGGCTTTTGGCAGGGTGTGGACGTTCCCGGCCCGTCGCTTTCGCTGGTGACGATAGACCGCATCCCATTCTCGCGTCCCGACGATCCGTTGCTTGTTGCGAGACGCGCCAAGGCGGGCAGGGGCGCGTTTGAGCTGATCGACTTGCCGCGCGCTGCGGCGATGCTGGCGCAGGGCACGGGAAGGCTCATCCGGTCGCGCGCGGATAGAGGGGTGGTCGCCGTCTTCGACACCCGCCTGGCACGAGCGCGCTACCGCTGGACGCTTATCGGGGCGCTCCCGCCGATGAGACGCACACGCCACAGGAGTGAAGTGGAGGCTTTTCTCGCTCTCACCCGGGACACCCCCTCGGAGTAAGAGCCCGGCCGTCAGTAACCGAGGCGGTCGAGCGCTTTCGGCCGGCTCTGCCAGTTCGAGTCGACTTTGACGAACAGTTCCAGATAGGCGCCGGGCGACAGTTGAGCACGGACCCGACTGCCGACTTCTTTCAGGGTTTGTCCTCCCCGGCCTATCACTATCGGCTTTTGGGAGTCACGTTCTACGAGAATCTCGCAGCGGATCAAAGGCCATTCCCATTCTGTCACCCTGCAAGCGATCGAATGCGGAACCTCTTCTCTCGTTACCGCCAAGAGCTGTTCGCGCACTAGATCCGCGACCCACAGCGCCTCAGGGATATCACTGACCATGTCCGGCGGGTAGAGCAGCGGCCCTTCGGGCATCCGAGCGATGACCTCCTCGACCAGCGCTTCGACGCCTTCGCCCGTCTTTGCCGACACCGGGTAGATCTCCTGGAAGACAGCGAGCGCGTCGGCTGCCCGGAGGGCATCGAGGACCTCCTTGCGGGGCGCGGAGTCGATTTTGTTGACGACGCATATCGTCGTTGCAGGTGTCATGTTCGCTACGACGCGGTCACCGTGGCCGACCGACGCCGTAGCGTCGACTACGAGGAGCGTGACGTCCACGCCGCCCATGCCGTCGGCTGCTGCGTCGTTGAGGCGTTCGCCGAGCAGCGTCTTTGGTTTGTGGATGCCGGGGGTGTCGACGAAGACGACCTGCGCGCCGGACCGGGTCAGCACTCCCCTCACCTGTGTCCGGGTGCTTTGGGCGACACGAGACGTGATCGACACTTTGGTGCCGAGGATCCGGTTGAGAAGCGTCGACTTGCCTACGTTGGGGCGACCGACAAGAGCAGCAAAGCCTGACCTCAACTCCTGTTACCCTCGCCGCTCAGCAAATCAGCCGAACCGTTTCCTTCCTCGACTTCGACCTCGACCCGTACCGAGCCGATCCGCCTTCCACGGACGCCCTGGGCCTTTAGTCTGTAGCCAGCGACTTCCGCCGTCTCGCCGTCTTTTGGAACGCGGCCCAGCGCTGAGTAGACGAGTCCGCCGACGGTGTCCCAGTCGTCGCTCTCGGGTAGCGGCAGGCGGCCGAGCGATTCGAGGAGCTCGTTGAGGTCGTCGATCGGGGTGCGCGCTTCGACCACAAGAGTGCCGTCTGCGAGAGTCTCGGGCCCCGCCAGCTCTGTGTCGTACTCGTCGACGATCTCGCCGACGAGCTCCTCGAGAAGATCCTCGAGCGTTACAAGACCAGCGGTCCCACCGTATTCGTCTACGGCGATCGCGATGTGGAACTTGCCTGCCTGCATCTCGCGCATCAACTCCGAGACACGTTTGCTTTCAGGTGTGAAGTTGGCGCCTCGCATCACCGCCGCAACTTCGGTCTCGCCGCGTCCCTCCCGCTCGGCGCGCATCAGGTCCTTGACGTGGACGACGCCGACGATGTCGTCGATGCCCTGTGTGTAGACGGGAATCCGTGAGAAACCGGCGGGTATCACGACGTCGAGCACTTGGGTGATCCGCAAGCCCGACTCCACCGAGATCATGTCAGGTCGTGGGACCATCACTTCCCTTACGACGGTGTCGCCGAAGTCGATTATCGAATGGATGAGCGTTGCCTCGGAGTGTTCGATCACATCCTCGTGAGCGGCCTCGTCAGCCAAAGCACGCAGCATCTCGTCGGAGGTGTACGGGCCGGATTTGATTCCTTTACCAGGCAGGAGTCCATTGGTGACGGCTATCAAAGCCCTCGCGGTCCAGCCGATAGGGGCGAACGCGACAAGAAGGCGGATTGCCGGAGCCGCGAAGAGCGCTGCCCTCTCCGGGCGTTGCACCGCCCAGGTCTTCGGTGCGAGCTCAGCCACGACGAACACGACGATCACTTCGAACGCAGTCGCGGCGACCACGCCGACGCCGCCGAGAAAGTGCTCGGCGAGTACCCCGACGAGGGTCGCCGCCACCAGCGTGCAAAGTTCGAGGGTGAAAAGCACCACCGGCAGCACCTTGTCGATCTGCTCGACGAGGCGAAGCACCGTTTGGGCTCCGCGCCGTTTCTCCTCGACCAACGCCACGGCTTTCACCTTCGAGACTCTCGTGAGGGAAGTCTCGGCCATCGCAAGAAACCCGGTGAAGGCGATCAGTACAACCACGAGCGCCAGCAGGGCCGCGTCCGCGCCGTCGAAGGCGATGACAGCGACCAGTCCTGGAGGTTTCAAGACGACCCTTCGACTCCCGGCAACCCGCCGTTCGCTTGCGCCGAGTGATGGCGTCCGAGCAGCACTTTCTCCTTCGCCTCCATCGCTTCGGCCTCGTCAGGCTCCTCGTGGTCGTGACCTAGAAGATGAAGCAGTCCGTGAACCAGCAGCAGGGCGATCTCGTCGTCGTATGTGCCGGCGTGCTCAGGTGCGTTTTTGTTCGCAACAGACGGGCAAATAACGACGTCGCCTAGAAGGCTGGGCAGATCGTCGAGCGAGCCGGCGAACCCCGGCCCGCTGCCTCCCGAGTCGGGGGAACGGCCGCCTTCGACTGGTTCGTCGTCTATCGGGAACGCCAAAACGTCGGTAGGGCCCTGGCGGGACAGAAACCGTGAGTTCAGATCGGCGATGGTGTTCTCGTCGACGAACAGGACGGATACCTCCGTATCGCCCCGAACCCCTTCGTCCGCGAGAACCGCCTCAGCAAGAGCGACCCACTTCATGGTCTCGACAGGAAATTCCGACTGCTCGTCAGCAACGAACACGGACGCAGGCAATCTTTTTTCTCCTTGACTCAAGCCCGGACAGAAGCGGGCGTGCTCACACTCGACCCGGTTGTCGAATAGGTGCCTGCAACGACGTCCCGATCCGCCTTCGCCGGGCCGTCTGGCTCCTTGGTAGCGCGATTCTGGTTCTCCGCGGCGTCGTAGGCACCCACAATGTCGGCGACTATCCTATGGCGCACAACGTCACGACGGCCCAAGCGGACCCACGCCAACCCGTCGATTCCCGCCAAGGTCCGCTCGAGCCCAGTGAGCCCGGATCTTCCGCCGGGCAGGTCGACCTGGGTGTCGTCGCCGGTGACAACCACCTTTGAACCGAAACCGATCCGGGTCAGGAACATCTTCATCTGCTCCGGTGTCGTGTTCTGCGCCTCGTCGAGAATGATGAAACTGTTGTTGAGCGTCCGTCCTCGCATGTACGCCAACGGCGCCACTTCGACGGTGCCCACTTCGAGGAACCTTCTCGAAGTCTCGGTACCCAACATGTCGTACAGGGCGTCGTAGAGAGGCCGCAGGTAAGGATCCACTTTCGCCATGAGGTCGCCGGGAAGGAAGCCGAGGCGTTCGCCTGCCTCGACTGCAGGCCTCGTCAAGATGATGCGGTCGACGAGTTTCGCCTGAAGGGACTGGATCGCGAGCGCAACGGCAAGATAACTCTTTCCGGTGCCAGCAGGCCCGACCCCGAACGTCACGATGTTGTCCCTGATGGCATCCGCGTAGCGCTTCTGTCCACTCGTCTTAGGCCTTACAGAGCGGCCACGCGAGGATTTGAGCACCTCAGAAGTGAGGACCTCAGATGGCCTCTCGTTGGCACGGACCATGTCGATCGTCCGCGCGATCATCTGGGGATCGACCGGTTGACCCTGCTCGAGGATGAGTCGCAGCTCGTCGAAAAGCCGTCCTGCTGTCTCGGCGTCGTCGCCGTCGATGGTGAACTCGTTACCTCTGGCGTGAATCGACGTTCCAGCGAATGCATCCTCGACCAGGCGAAGGTTCTCGCTCAGCGGCCCGACCAGTCGGGGCATCAAATGGTTGGGGATGGTGACCGTTACCGTCGCAGGCACTTCAATACTCTGTCTCGATCGTCCGATCTCAACGGGCTTCGAGGCGGATCGGATCGACACCGGGGGGCCATCCCATCTGCTGTCCCCCAAGGACGTGCATGTGGAGATGGCCGACGCTGTTGAGCGCGTGCTTACCTACGTTGAATACCAATCGGTAGCCGTCTGAAACGATCCCGAGCGTCTCGGCACCGGCCCGCGCTGTAGTGAACATCTCTGCGAGAATCGCACCGTGGTCGGCGCCGACCGCTGCCGCATTGTCGATGTGACTTCGAGGTATCACCAGGAAATGCACGGGGGCGGCAGGATTGAGGTCGAAAAAAGCGTAGGTGTGCTCCGTCGAAGCCACCTGCCTTGACGGCAGATCTCCGGCGAGGATACGGCAGAAGATGCAGGACTCCACGAGGTCACACTACTCTCGCCTGAATGCCGCTCGAAGACGGCCCCCGGGAACCCGGACCGTTCCCCGTAGACGACCTTCTCAGCCACCTCGGGGCGTGGCGAGCGCTCCAGAGCGTGTCAGATGCTGCCGCAGGTAGAGCGCGCACCCGCGAACTTCTCGCGCAGTCGGCGAGCGTCGGCACTTGGGAGGGGCTTCTCGTGGACATTGCAGAAGGATC
Organism: Actinomycetes bacterium; assembly: GCA_021828685.1. Lineage (GTDB taxonomy): Bacteria > Actinomycetota > Acidimicrobiia > Acidimicrobiales > Palsa-688 > JAJZAM01. The sequence continues at coordinate 4,797 of JAJZDJ010000145.1, forward strand.
GGCGCCGATCGTAGCGACAGCGGGGGCCTTCGAGGTCTCCGGCAAGCTTGTCGGAGTCGCTAAGGACTTCGTCACCGTGGAGGCGAGCAACGGCCGGCCGGCGTTACTCAGGATCGAGGCTTTGACCTCGATCAGGCAGGTCGCCCGCGGCGCGCAGGATCGGCGGATCGCCCGCAGCGCGCAGGGACGACCGGCCGGCAGTCGTACGGCCACGCCCGAGGTGAGTTTCGCCACCGTGCTCGACCTGCTTTGCTCAGAGCGCGCTCCGGTGGCCATCACAACGTCGTCTTCTACCATCCGGGGAGTCCTCGACTCCGTGGGCGAAGATGTGATAACCGTTCGGGGGTCAATCCTGGGTCCGACCACCCATATCCGAATGGGCGCGGTCGTGGCTTGTGAAATTTGCTGAGGACTTGCCTCGCCGCGTCGACGGCGACCGCCTGTTATCCGACACTTCGCAGGCCACGTCGTTAGTCCTCTTGGAATGCGGGTGTCGCCTCCTCTGTATCGACATCGTCGCGCGCGGCGCGGGGCTTCGGTTCGGGATAGAGGTGCTCCAAAGTGCCGGGCTCGATCTTCATCCGTGAGATGAAGTCGGTGATGTCGGTCGCTTGGACTCGTATGACACGACCCATCTTGTAAGCGGGAAGCTGCCCTTCGTCGATGAAACGGTAGAGAGTCCTCAGGGTTACTCCCAGCCGGTCACATGCTTCACGCGTTCCGAGCCACTCGATTGTTTCGCTCATGCACCAATCCTACCTTCAAATTAGACAAGAAGGTGGTTTCTCGATAGATTTCATAGCTAGTGCGGTGGCTGCCCACAGAGTATTCCGCTCGACGGCACTTGCTAGGGCGCTCCTCTGCGCGCCCTCACAAGTCGGCGTCCCAGGCCTCGGAGCCGGCCACACCCGCACCCGCAGCCGGCGTGGTGTCAGGCCGACGGTCGCGCCGCGTGAACACTCGAGCGCTCCTCGGGGGGCTTCTCGTGAGTGCCGCCGGCGTCGCCGTCTTCGCGTCGGTGCTGTCCGGTAGCGGGGCAAAAAGCAGGGACTACGTCGTCGCAGGCCGCTCGCTCCCAGCGGGCAGCGTGATCGAGCCGTCGGAGCTATCCGTAGTAGCTCTTGCGCTGCCGGCTTCTGTGGCCGGACAGGCCTTCGTCACCGCCGCATCCTTAGTTGGCCGGACACTTTCCGGCCCGATCTATGCGGGACAACTGATCGAGTCATCGATGCTCGATACGCTGACCCCGGCCCGCCGCCCCGTGAGCGTCGCCGTCAACCCCGACTCCTTGCTCGGACTGGTTCCCGGAGAGCTGGTCGACGTGCTGTCCGCGTCTCCGGTGGTATCTAGCGGCGTGGCGGCGCAACCCGCCGGCTCCACCGCTTCAACCTCGCAGTCTGCCGGCTCCTCGCAGTCTGCCGGCTCCTCGCAGGCGACCGCGTCGCCTCAGGCGCTTCCGGCGACGGTAATCATGCGCGGCGCCCTTCTCATCTCGGTCGGCCACGCGTCGTCGGGCCTTGCGGGGACCTCGGGCGGACTTACCGACGTTACCCTCGGCGTGTCCAACCTGAGCGAGGTGGAGCTCCTCGTGGCATCCTCGCAGCGTTCGACTGTCGAGTTGGTGCTAGCCGAACCTTCAGACGGTGTCGGCCCGGGCGCCGGCGGCTAGCGGTGGCCTCCCCGAGGAACGAACGCTACGTCGTTCTGGGTCTTGCCCCAGCGCGCTCGGTGTGGTTCGACGCTTTGGGCCAGTGGGCGATGTCCGCAACGATCCCGGCAGAGTTCGTCAAGTGCGTGTCCGCGGACGAGGTGAGGGCCCGGCTCGCTTCGAGTCGGATGCACTCGGCGGTGGTAGTCGACGCGTCTGCCCCCGGTTTCGATCGCGATCTCATCGACGCCAGCTCTCGGGCATCCGTGCCGGTGATCGTCGTTGCGAACGACCACGGCCCACGGTTCTCCCTGGGCGATCTCGGAGTTTCCGCTCTCCTGGCGCCGGCGTTCAGCCAGGCAGAGTTACTTGACGCATTGGAGGCTCACTGCGTGGCCCTCGGGCGGGGCGACAATCTCCCGCCGATCGTCGACGACTGGACCGAGTCACTGTGGTTCGGCCAGCTCGTCGCAGTGTGCGGTCCGGGAGGCACCGGCACGTCGACTGTCGCCGCGGCACTCGCCCAGGGATTCGGGTTCGACGCCCGCTACGGAGGCCAGGTGCTTCTCGCCGACGGGGCGCTGTGCGCCGAGCAGGCGATGCTGCACGACAGCTCGGACCTCGGTCCCGGACTGCAGGAGCTCGTCGAAAGTCATCGCCTTGGGCGACCCGGACCCGACGAGATCAAGAAACTTACCTTCGACGTTCCGAACCGCAGATACCGGCTACTGCTCGGCCTGCGCCAACCGGAAGCGTGGGTCGCCCTCCGGCCAAGGGCGACGGACGCTGCGATAGCGGGGCTTCGTCGCAGCTTCCAAGTAGTCGTCGCCGACGTGACAGGCGACGTCGAAGGCGAGAAGGAATGCGGGTCCGGCGACGTCGAAGACCGCAACCATCTCGCAAGGGTACTGACAGCGCAAGCCAACGTGACAGTCGTCGTCGGTACGGCAGGCCTGAAGGGGATCAGCTCGCTTGCGGGACTCATTCGGCGCCTTGTCCGCTCAGGCGTGGAGCAGAACCGCATCCTCGCAGTCGTCAACCGCGCTCCCCGCCACCCCGCCACCCGGGCGGAGTCGTCGCGCGCTCTGGCAAAGATCCTCGCAGCTTCTGGTATCGAGCTTGCGCTCGCCTCTCCGCTGGCGCTTCCCGAACGAAAGGTCGAGGACGTCTTCCGCTACGGAGGCCTTTTCCCCGACGCCCTCGTCCGGCCGCTCACCCAGGCCGTGGATTCGCTTGCGAGCCGGGTAGCCGACACCGCCCGACCTCTGGCGTCGCCAGAACGCGTCGCTCCGGGGGCGCTTGGCACGCTATCCGACTGAAACCTCGGTTCAAAAAAGAGTCAGATCGTCAGCTTTGAGGCCCTTCAGTTCGTCGTAGTCGATTTCGACGCAGCGTATTCCGCGAGCGGTCGCAAGGACGCGGGCCTGCGGTTTTACCTGCTGCGCAGCAAAAATTCCTCGCACCGGCCGCAGCCTGCCGTCGAGGTCTAGGCGCTCCAAGTACCTGCAGAGC
>JAJZDJ010000146.1 GCA_021828685.1 Actinomycetes bacterium
TGTCTCTAGCTTTCCTGGCCTCCGGCAGGCACCAGTAGAGGAGCGAGCGAGTGGACTTGGACGAAATCGCCGGCGCAAGCTTTGTCGGAACATGACATGGAGATGAACTCCCTGACCGGCGTTGAGCGGAAAGGGTTGACAAATCCGCTCACCTGAGTAAAGTTTCTAACATAACGCTAACTCGGCGTGGGCCGATAACGAGCCACAAACTAAAAAAGGGGAGGCCGTGACTACCGTCAACAAATCCGATTCCCAGCGCATCCACGATCGCCTGGACCACCCCGTCGTCGACGCAGACGGCCACGTGCTGGAGTACATGCCGGTAGTGCTCGACTATCTGGACCGCTTCGGCGGCCCGAAGGCCGTGGACCACTACACAAAGGTCGCCGCGTGGTACACGGCGACTGCCGAGCAGCGCCTGGGCAAGCGGATGGTCCGACCGCCCTGGTGGGCGCTACCCACCGTGCACGGCATCGACCACGCCACGTCGATCCTGCCGGCGCTATTGGAGGAGCGGATGGGCGAGATGGGACTGGATTTCACTGTGCTGTACCCGTCAGTCGGCCTTGCCGCCACGCACATTGAAGATCCGGACCTCCGCCGAACGGTCTGCCGGGCGTTCAACACCTTCCAAGCCGATCTGTTCGGCCCTCACAGCGCTCACATGACGCCGGCGGCTGCGATACCGATGCATACTCCCGAAGAGGCAATCGACGAGCTCAACTACGCGATCGGCGAACTCGGGATGAAAGCCACCATGATGGCCGGCCACGTTCGACGGCGCCTGGCGGGCATCGAAACCTTCAGCCCTCACGCGACGTGGATAGACAATCTCGCCGTCGATAGCCTCTACGACTACGACCCCGTGTGGGAGCGCTGCCAGGAGCTCCGGGTGGCCCCGGCCTTCCACTCCGGGTCCATGGGATGGGGTTCGAGGGTGTCGGTCAACAACTACATGTACAACCACATCGGTCACTTCGCCGCTGCCTCCGAGGCGCTATGCAAGGGGCTCTTCTTCGGCGGGGTCACCAAACGCTTCCCGCAGGTCAGGTTCATGTTCTTAGAGGCCGGCGTCGGCTGGGCCGTAAACCTGTTCGCGGACCTCGTCGGTCACTGGGAGAAGAGGAACTCCCGCTCGATAGCCAACTACGACCCGGCGAACCTCGACACTGACCTGGTCGGCGAGCTGTTCGATCGGTACGCGCCGCCGATGCTCGCCAAACGCCGCGACCAGCTCGGTGACATGATGCGGGTCTTCGGTCCTGAGCAACCGGACCGCAGCCGCCTCGACGATTTCGCCTCGGCCGGGATATCCGAAGCGGAAGATATCGTCGCCCGTTTCGTCCCGAACTTCTTCTTCGGATGCGAGGCCGACGACAGGATGAACGCTTGGGCTTTCAACACGACAGTGAACCCCTTCGGGGCGAAACTGCACGCGGTGTTCAGCTCCGACATCGGCCACTGGGACGTGCCGGACATGAGAGAAGTGCTCGAAGAGGCCTGGGAGCTCGTCGAGCACGACATGATCGGCACGGAAGATTTCAAGGAGTTCGTGTTTACCAATCCGGTCAAGCTCTTGGCGGGCATGAACCCTGAGTTCTTCAAAGGCACCTCAGTCGAAAGCGCCGTCAGTGAGGCGCTCAACAATGTCTGATTGACGACGCGCCATTACCCGGCTCGTGCTCGCAGTGGCTCGAGCATCGGGGTCTAAGGGTCGTAGCGATCAGCGCTCACGGGATGTTCCGAGGGTACGCCGCCAACCGCTGGGCATGAACGCGACGGGAGCAGAAGTGAGGGGCTCTGGCCGTTCCCGGCGTCTGTATCCATCTGGCAGGGTCTATTGCGACGAGCGGCCGTCTCGTAGCCACTCGGCGAGGAGGGGGTCGACGACTCGATAGCCCGTGCGCGTATCGGTGTCGGCGGTGATCTCGCCCGCAGCCTCGAGGGCCTCGGCTGCGCGTTGACGAGAGCCGCCGCGCGAGGCCCCCCCGGCGGTCGAGTACAAGTTGGCTCGGTTTTTCGCAACGGCGACTAGAACTTGACGTTGCGCATTCGAAAGGTGCGTCCAGATCGTTTTTGCTTCCTCCCTGCTGGCAGCTAGTGCGTTGGTCAAAGCTGCTGCCCAGACTTCTTCGTCGGCGACGACACCGGGGGGTGTTTCCGTCCAGAGTTCGTGTGCCAACAGCATGGCTCGCTGAGGGTGGCCGGCAGCTGTGTCGAGCAGGGGACCGAGTGCGGACCCTACCTCCTTGCCTGTGACGACGAATCGCTCGGCTATGAACTCGCCAAGATCCAATGCCGAGAGCGGCGGCAACGCAACCGGTCGCGCCTGAGCGTAAAAGGCGCGGCGCTTGTCGGCAAAGAGCCCTTCCATCATCCCGACTTGGCTGCCGGCGAAGATGTAGCTTGCAGCCGTACCGTGATGCTGAATCTGTGACCGGATGATCGCGTCCGCGTTTGCAGCCGTGAGCACATCTTGGAACTCGTCGAAGGCGACAAGCACGCGCTGCCCGTCACGCTCGTGGAGACGGAGCGGCAGGTTGAGGCGCTCTGTGAGCGCGTTACCCGCTCCTTCCGTCGTCGATACCTCCAGGGAGACTGGCCCCCCGCCAACGCGGGCGACCGGGCGTAACGTTCGACGCAGGCTTGTGAACCACTGTCGAAGACGGCCCGTCAATTGCTCGGCGTAGGCCGTCTCGATCCGTGACGCGATATCGGTCATGTCAAGGGCGCCGAAGAAGTCCACGTACACCGTGGTCCACCCCTCGTCGGCCGCCTTCGCCAAGGTGGCCTTCAGGAGGGACGTCTTGCCGTATCGCCTCGGAGCGGCCAGCCTGGCATTATTCGCCGACCAAGCAAGATCGATCATCTCCTGTCGCTCGTCTTCCCGGTCGACGAGATCCTCAACAGGGATTGGATTGCTATAGCGGAATGGGGTTCACGCCTGCGGGTAGCTGCCCTGATGTCGGCACAACTTCATCATAAAGCGAGCGCGCTCCAGATCTGGAGCAATTATGCTCCAGATCTGGAGCGTGCGGCCAGGTGCTGGCACTTGGAGCGGGCTTCACCCAGCTGCATCCAGACGGACGGGCCGAGCTCGTTTATCTCGGTGGCGTAGAAGTTGATACACGGGTGCGTCGTTTCGTATTGCATCACAGGGCAGCAGTCGAGCTAATTGCCCCCTCAATTTGTCCATCTAGTTGTCCTCAGGAGGGGCCCTCCAGTGATCGGCGGTGCTCGCCCTCCAGGGGGTGCCGAACACGTCCCCGGTAAGCGTCAGGGCGCACTCAGAACAAGCGTTCTGCCTTCTCGACCGCGGCGTGGGTGAGTCCGTCGTGGCCTCGGTTGGGGCTTGCGGGCGGAGGCTTGTACCCTGCCGCTGCGACGCAGTGCGTGACCGCACCGCCGGGTGTTGCCGACACCTGCCCAGGGCCGTTGTGGACAGGCTTGGCGGGAGCGATCGCCTGGTTCGCGTGGGGTGCGGCGATACTCGCGTCTAGGTGGGAGCGGTTGCGGTCCGGCGGCCATCCTGAGTTCCTCGACCACGCCGTGCCATCCTCGATGACGCCAAAGGCGTCAGCTAGTCACGTTCGATGTCCCGAGCCGTCCAGAAACCGAAAGAGCTCCTCGTGTGTTTCGTCGAGTGCGCTCGCGATGACGCCGCCTGAGCCCAGGGCCCAGTCCTTGCCCGATACGTCGGTCACACGGCCGCCTGCTTCGCGAACCAGCAAGACGCCCGCCGTCGTGTGCCCCAGACCTGGAGTGTCAACATCACGTATCCGGCCAGCCGTCGGCGGGCAACGTAGGCCAAGGCAAGCGTCGTACTCGGGCAACGAATGTCCCATCGGTCCGCCGCTACGACCGATGCCAGCGTCGCTACCGCACGATTCCACTCCGCTCCTGCCTTCGGCCACGCTTCGAAATCGACGACCGAACTCGCCGGCGACGTCGATACCTGAGCCAGATACCCGGCCGCCGTGCTCCAAGCACCCTTGCCTACCTCGTCGACCAGGATGTCCCGGCTCGACCTGGAACTGACGCAGGCTGATATCGCCGCGTTGCGGATGCGCTCCAATCGAAGCCCCCCTCTACAAGGGCCCCTGTTTGATACTCAACCGAGATACGGGACTTGCGCTTGATGCCGGGCCGACCGCCAAAGCCGGTTAACGCCCAGATCGCCGGCTATGGGGTGCTTGCGGAGACGCCGTCATCACCTCGTGGTCGCTGCCCGAGCGCAAGCTGCGAGGGAGTGATCGCGAAAAAGGGGTTGCGCTTGAGCGCATATGCGCTAGACTGTCTATGTGGAGCTGGCCTACCACCCCCTCTTCACAACCTGGTTAGAAGAGGTTGCCGAGGAGACGCCGACGATCGCTGCCGAGATCCAAGCGCTCATTGACAGCCTCGAAGCCTATGGGTTCGACCTCGGAGATCCCGAGTCCCATCCCGTAGTCACTTCTCGGTTGGGGCTGCGAGCCTCTACGTCGCACACCCCCAACCCCCACGACACCCGATGCCAAAGACCCGCCGGTGCTTCGGATCCTCTATGGATTCGTACGACCGCCGAGAGACCAGATCAGAGCAGTTCTGTTGATCGGAGGCGACAAGACAGAGCTGGGAAGCCGGTGGTACCCGTCGGCTGTGGCAGAAGCAGAACGACGACTGACGATCCTCGCAGGGCAGAGGGGGATGGAAGATCATCCAGGCCCAGAACTACTAAGACGACCCCAAGGAACACCACCATGCCGCGAACTGGAGCTAAGGCGGTGCCGGTTGACACAGCCAAGGCAGACGATCACACATTCAATGAAGCCGACTACAAGAAGGCCGACCAGAGAGGCCGGGAGCTACGGGACCGAATCCTGGCCAGTCCAGAGGCGCGAAACGCTTACGACCGGGCCGTGGGTGAGATTGACCAGCATCAACTCACCCTGGCCAAACTCCGCAGGGCCCGGAACCTGGCCCAAGCCGCCGTTGCTGAGGCTATGGACATGCAACAGTCCGAGGTGTCGCGCTTGGAGCGCCGCACCGACTTCTTGATCTCCACACTACGGAAGTTCATCGAAGCCACCGGAGGTGAGCTTGTAATGGTCGCCCGCTATCCGGAGGGAGACGTCCAGGTCGCTGTTCCAGGCGAGAAGCTCCTCGAAGACGCCTGATCACAGACCTCAACGGTCCGCTGTACTCGACGATACAACAACAGCAGCCGTTGCGGAGTCGGCGCGGCTGTGACGATGTGCGTGGCTGCGACGAGGTGTGAAGTCGGTTGAGAGCGGGGGATCGTCGGCACGGCCGCGGACGCTGGATGGCGCCAATCACGGAGCGGGGCCAAGCTGAGGCAGAGTGACGACATGAGCATCAGCGAGGAACCGGTCGAGGAGCGCCGCCGGCGACGCCGGGCCGGTGACCCGCACCTGACCGCCGAGGACAGGGATCTGCTGCGCCGGCTGACCACCGGGGATCTCGTCGGCGCGTTCCAGGCCGGGCTCGACGCCGTCACTTCCGCCGACCCTCTCCTCGGCGGCGATACCCGCGGTGGCGACTGACCAGCCGGCACACTCTCAACTGAACTGACCTGTCCGCCCGCTACAGCCACATCCTCGCCGACCGCCGCTCGGTCGCCGCAGCCCGCATCGAGTCGGCCCTCTTCGGGCGTGTGCAGCAGGGCTCCTGAGTCTGTCCCGGTCCGTCAAGTGAGACCAAAACTGAGACCAAGCTCCCGCCGCCCGGCCGCAAACGAGCTAAAGGCCAGGTCAGGCGAGCCCGAGATCGGATTCGAACCGATGACCTGACGCTTACAAGTTCCCGGCACCCCGTCCGCACGAGTCCGTCCATGTCATCTCAAACGGCCTGACCAGGGACTTCGCCGTCCGCCGGACAGGTGCGTACGCGGAGGAACTGCTACCAAAACTGCTACCACGAGGTGAACGACGATGATATCATCGGGTCGTTGAGATTGATATCAAGGAGGCGCCTCGCGGTGCGCACGGTCGTGGACATCGATGAGAGTTCCCTGCGCGAGGCCAGCGCCGCATTGGGAACGACTACCAAGGTCGAGACGGTCAACCGGGCGCTGGCGGAGGTGGCGGCCCTCGCTGCTCGTCGGCGCGATCTGGCCCGTCTGATCAGCGGTGAGCTGTCGGCCTTGGGCGATGAGGAACTGTACCGCGAAGCGTGGCGGTAGCCGCTCACCTCGCTGATAAGAGCGCCCTCGCCCGCATGAGCGAAGTGACGGTCGCTCGACGCCTCGGTCCCATGATCGAAGCCGGCCTGGTCGGCACGTGCGGAATTATCGAGCTCGATGTCCGATTCTCAGCGCGTTCTCATCGCGACTACGTCCAGATCAGCCGGGACCGCAGGCTCGGCTATGAGTTGTTCCCGATGCCCGACGAGATCTGGGACCGCGCCCTCGAGGTGCAGTTCGCGCTCTCGGAGCGGGGCCAGCTCCGCGCCGTGCGTTTCCCGGACCTGCTCATCGCCGCTACCGCGGAGCGCCACGGGCTCGTGGTGATCCACTACGACGCCGACTACGACCTCATCGCTGCCATCACCGGTCAGCCTTGCGAATGGGTCGTACCTCAGGGATCGATCTCCTGAGCCCGCCACTTGCGAAGCCGAACCTGGCCACGGGTGAAGGGCCGGCCGGAGCGCTCCTTCGGTCGATTCCTGGCGGGCTACGAGTGCCCCGATAACCGGCGCAGCCGAGCGGGTTCGCAGCGCATAACGGCTGTCCAAGAACTCGCCCCTCGGGGGCTGACTCCGACCAGAACGGCACCTCAGGCGTGCTGTCGGGAACCCGGGAGGCCCGGTGCAACGCCGTCTGGAAACCCCCTGACGGCTCCCAGGACCTAGGAGTCGGCCCCAGGACCGTCGTGGGAATGTGAGCTGCCGACAGACCTGACGCTTCGACGGCGTGAACCGCAGCCTTCCTCGTCGCGACGACGCCGGTCGGGAGCGTCGGAGCGGTCAGCAGCGACGGCTGAACGACCCTCGAATCTCGGCCGAATCGAGAGGAACTGCTACAGGGGGTGATGGTATGGAGGTGACCGTCGAGCGCGTCGCTGGCCTGGACGTTCACAAGGAAACGGTGATGGCCGCGGTCCGGACTCCAGGGGAGCAGGGTCGCGTCCAGACGGTGAAGGAGTTGCGGACCTTCAACGCTGGCTTGGTGGCGCTGCGGCGCTGGCTAGTCGAGCAGGGTGTGATCAGCCGGCAAGTCCCGCAGCGGACGTGCCCGCAAAGGCAACGCCGCCCTGCGAGTGGCACTCTGCGAAGCGGCCTGGGCTGGGGTGCGCAAGAACGACAGCTACCTCGAAGCCCAGTTCCGCCGCTTCCAGCGCCGTTTCGGCAAGAAGGCCGAAGGCAAGGCCATCTTCGCCTGCGCCCACAGCCTGATCGTCATGATCTACCACGTCCTGGCCGAGCCCGACGCCGTCTACGACGACCTCGGAGCCGACTGGTTCACCCGCAGAGACGACACCGCCACCCACACCCGCCGACTCGTGCGCCAACTCGAAAAGCTCGGCCACCACGTCACCCTGACCCCGGCAGCCTGACCAACTCCACATCGACCCAACCTTCGGGGCTACGCCCCGACCTCTAGCGCGCCTCACGCGGGTTATATTTCGTGTCAGGAGCCCGAGATCGGATTCGAACCGATGACCTGACGCTTACAAGGCGCCTGCTCTGACCAACTGAGCTACTCGGGCGGGACGCACGACGCTATCGCACTTTCCGTGCGACGACTCTTCAAACTGGGACCTTGATGAGCGTCTCCGACGCCAAACGAAACCGTTCCTAGACACTGAGCAGGAGTGAGTCCTGCCCGGCGGGAGACCGCGAACGGTCTTTGGTCTCCTGGGAAGTGTCGGCTCGGGTAGGCGTGGTGGTCTTACTGCCATCGCTTCTCAATCGCG
>JAJZDJ010000147.1 GCA_021828685.1 Actinomycetes bacterium
GCGTTTCCGAAGTCGAAGATGCCTCCGTCTGCGGCGGCTAGCCAGTAGCCTTTGCCGTCGGGGGTTGGGGTGATGGAGACGATGGGGGCGTTTAGGTGTTGTCCTCCCATGCTGCCGTAGTAGTTGGCGTCTCCGAAGGCGAAGATGCCTCCGTCTGCGGCGGCTAGCCAGTAGCCTTTGCCGTCGGGGGTTGGCGTGATGGAGACGATGGGGGCGTTTAGGTGTTGTCCTCCCATGCTGCCGTAGAAGTTGGCGTCTCCGAAGGCGAAGATGCCTCCGTCTGCGGCGGCTAGCCAGTAGCCCAAGGTGGCCGTCGACGTGGTCGTCGTCGTTGTCGTCGTCGAGGCCGGCGCTGCTGCGAAGACGGTTCCGGTCAGTTCCGCGACGTCAGGACTCGACGACGAGTTGACCGTAACCGTCGCGCAACCGGATGAACTCACGGCAGTCGCGTTCGATACAGCAGCCCACGAACCGGTAGCAGGGTCCCACCACGAAATGACGTCAGTCGGCGACAGCCCGCATACCGTGAAGACGATCTGGCTGAAGGAGCTTCCCGACGTCGCCGAAACGTCGAAGTACGAGGCTCCTGTAGTAAAGACGCCTACCGGGTCGTTCGGATAGGTCGCCACGTTGATGGAGCCAGTCCCTGTAGCGGAAGCGTCCACGGAGGTTGTGCCGCCGTTGGTGTTGCCGGTGGTCGTAGCAGTCGGGTTGACACCCGTTCCCGTCGAGGCGGACGTGGTGGTGCCTGCCGGGGGAGCGCTTACCGCAAGCGCGGCGTAGGCCGCCGACGCCCCGTAGTGGCTGTCTCCACCGTAGACGGCGACGACGGTGTCATCGCCCGCAGGAGCGTTCGTCGCAGCACAGGACCCCTGGGCGGCCCCGAACTCATTTGACGACAGCGATGCGAGCGTCGCAGTGCAGAGGACAGTCGATCCGACGCTCACCGTGACGGACCCCGACGGGTTATCGGGTGGGCCCGTACTTGGCCTGCTGCTTGCAAGGTCGTCACCGTTGACAGTCACGTTGTAGGTGACCGAGTCGCCAGCTAAGGTGGTGGACGAGGAAACAGCAAGGGTCGCGAACGAGGCCGCGCCACTCGCAGGTGTGCTGGGCCGCGTCAGCTCCGCCAATCCGACAGAACCGCCATAAGTCGAGTTCCCGGAGTACACGGCGAAGACGGGCATGCCGGTCGGCAGGCAGCTCGAAGAGCAGGTAGTCGATACGATCGATACGATCGGAGCGATCGGCGCCTCCTTAGACGAGCACAATCCGCTCCCGGTCGAACTGAGTGTGATAGAACACAACGGCACTTGGAGCCCGACGTAACCTCCGACGATCTGGACGGTCCCCGACGGATTGGTCGCTGGTGGGGTGCTCCCCGAAGCCGGAGCGACTGAAACGCTGTAGGTGATGTCCTTGCCTGCAGTGACGGCGGTGGTGCCGGCCGAAGTCGTGAGCGACGTCGTGGTCGGCGTTCCTGTGAAGTCGAGGGCGGCGTTCGCGGAACCGTAGTGGAAATCCTGCTCTCCGGAGCCGTAGTCGGCGTAGACCTTGGTGGATCCGGCTGGCGCTCCGAAGGCCGTACACGATGCGACCGACTGGTTCGTGCTCGACGTCGGAAACAGCTCCGCAGTGCAAAGCGGTGCCTGGCTTTCAGTGAAGACGACCGGACCGTCTGGGAATGCAGACGTACCGGGGCTGGTGTCGGTGACGGTAGCGCTCAAGGTGACCGGCTGACCGGCAGAGACAGCGCCGCTGGCCGCACCGTTGACTGCAGCTGTCATCGACGTTGTGTAGACGACCTGTTCGAAGCTGGATCCGTTAGACCCGCCGAAGTTCGACCCGGAACTGGGCGTGAATGTCGCGAGGATCTGGTCGTTGCCGGCCGGTGCATTGCTCGCCCCACATGACCAAGGGCTGCCCGTTTGCGTTGTGGCGCTGCACAGCGATACCGGTGTTCCCGGCGTGCCGGTTGGGCCGATCGGCTCGGGGATCGCGCTGAATGCCACCGTACCCGTCGTCGGGGCGGAGGCGCCGGATGCGGTGACTGTTGCCGAGTAGGTCTGCTGCGTTCCGTAGTCGACCGGTCCGCTTCCCGGTCCGCCCCCCTGGGAGGTGACCGTCGTGGACGTTGCGGACACCGCAGTGGCAGTTACCGTTTTGGGTGTCGAAGTGAAGGAAGTGTTGTAGTTGATTTGTAGCGCTACGGTCGGCGTGTTGGCCGGAGCGCAGCCGGCTCCGCCGATCGGCACTGTCGCGCCGCTGGGGATAGTTATGCTACCAGTGCCGTTGGGGCCGAACGTGCTGAAAGTTCCGGTGATCGACTGCGCCGATACGAGCGTGTAGACCGTGCCCACCTGCGGGACGAAGCATGCAGGAGGTGTCGTCGACGACGTTGTCGTCGCGGCAGGCGCCGCTTCGACGTCGATCTGGGCGCCTCCAAGGGCTACCGTCCCCGAGGAGGTGAGCTCGGAGTTGTCCGTGCCCACGGTGGCCGTCGTGCCTGAGGCCGGTCCTGCGACTTCGAGGCTAAGGCTGCTCGCTGAGTCGAAAGTGGCCGAGGCGGCTGACAGGACGCCCGGCGCCGAACTGCCGGGCACCGAGGGCGGGAACACCTCTACAGACGAGCCGGTGGCGGTCAGATTGCCGATTTCCGTGGCGCTGCTACTCGTCCCGGATCCTTCCAAGCCTACATTGTTCAAGGTTACCGACCCGGATGTGTCCAGTTGGGTGCCGGGGGATAGCACGACCGTACCGTTCGCCGAGGGGAACTGCCCCTGAGCGAGGGCCGGACCCGTGACCGTGAAGGAACTGGTTGCGACGCTTCCTGACAGACTGAGCGCCGCCGGCCCAGTACTGCCCCCGGTCAAGTCGACAGCGAGCGGATAGGAGCCACTCACACCTCCCGAAACATTCAGACTTGAGCCGGTGATCGACCAGGTCTGGTCGGAGTCGAGAGCGAGCGGAAGGCTGAGCGTGTCGAACGTCGGAAACGTCGAGGACGAAGGTGAGAACTCGGCTATCCCACTTGAACCGACCATGAGGCTGTTGTTTCCTGTGCCTCCTGAGATCGTGTAGTGACCTCCGGTCAGATCCAAGCCGGCTGCGTCGATGCCCGCGACGTCGTCGGTCGAGTTGTAGCAGGGCGGGGTTGCAGGCGGCGACGTGAGCGGTGTGTCGCACGTGCCGCTGCCGTCTGTCGTGGCGCTGAGGTTGGGGAACGTCAAAGTGCCTACGGTGCCGCTGGGTGCCACGCCGCCGGTCCAGTTCGACGAGTCGCTCCAGTTCGGCGAGCTCGCGGAAGCGCCGGACCACGTGAAGTTGGAAGCCGTAGCCGAGGCCGACGCCGCTGGGAGCGCGACAACCCCGACGGCGAACGGTGCTACCGCCGCCGCAAGCGCCAGCGAGACTCGGCGAGCGAGTCGACCGTGCTTCGGGCCGCGCGCCAACAACTCGTGTCGTCTCGTCATCTCGTGGCTCCCTCGCTTAAGTGGCAGCCGAAATCGGCGACCAGTTCTGCTGCTCCTACACCACCAACGGTAACTGTCAGCCAAGCCGACTGACAGAAGCAGTTTGTATTATTTTGAGACTCATGGTCCGAAAATGTCACAGCGACAAGACCCGTGGTACGGGCCGGCCACGGCCTACGAGTCGCGCTGGGCGGACCGGTTGTATGCGTGGATATCCCGGCGGGCATCGACGTGCGCACTTTGGTCAGGGTCGCGAGCTGATCGAGGCGGAGATGTGACCCGACGCGACTCGAACAGGCAACGCAAAATTGAAGAGATGGTCGCTGCGGGCCTCGGCAAAATGACAGACGCTCCGATAGACATGCTGCGCTCCGCTCTCAACGCCTCTGCGCTCGGCTTGGCGGCCGGGGTGCCGAAAGACACCGCCTACCGGGTGTTCCGCTCGGCCGATCCCTCCAGCGCCGATCCTGTCCTGCGGGCTGTTTCCCGCGCGGCTGCAGACCCGTCGTGGGCGGGATTCGACGAGTCGCTCACCGACATGGCGAGGGCGTTCGACGAGGTTCTAAGGGCGGAGATCGGCTTCGAGGAAGCGATAGTGGCTTCGATGGCGGCAAATGTGGAGGCGCAGTTCCAAGCGCCGGGCGGCCCGGTCGGTTGGCTGCTGCACGCAGCGGCGATCACCGCCAGCGAGCGATGGAAGGGCCCCGTCGCGCTAAGCGACAAGGACGCTGCAGTCGCAAGGGAGCTGCTCGCCGACCGGGCGATGCTCTACGCGAAGGTTACCGACGAGCTTGCGCCGATACTCGCGGCGACGTTGTCGCTGCTCGGCCGGCGTCCCAAAGCCCCGCTAGACGTGAGAGGGCTCGTGTCGTTGATGCACGCGCTGATCGACGGTGCGGTGCTTCGCCTGTACGTGGAACCGGACTCTTTCTCGGCGCGCCTGGTCGGGGAGGCGATCCTGGCGCTGGCGCTGGCGTTCAGCGAGGAGGGCTACGACAGCGACCCGAGATGTCCTGCCGACGATGCTGGGCGGGTTCTCTACGACACGGTCGTCGGCGTGGCGCGCGCTTCGTGGCCGAGCGGCGCTTTCAGCGATGTACGTCGTCTGGCCGGGCAGGCGGGCGTCGACCCGGAGCTGGCAGTCAGGATTTTTCCGAGCGTCGCCGACGTCGCGGACAGCGTGATGTGGAGAGCGGTGCTTGCCGGCGGCTCCCTCGAGGCGGGCACGTCGGACGGCCAACTTCAAGGCTCCGAGGGTGAGCTGTCGATGCTGTTCGCTCTTCTTCGCCGGGTTCGCATACTTGTCGACGAGCTGCCGGGGGTGGGGGAGGTCCTTTCGGTCGAGCGGCCGGCGCTCGGGCCGGGGGTGAGGGGAGAGTTCGAACGTCAAGGAAAAGGGGTGTTGAGCCTGCACTGTCCTGGCGTTGACCCGCAAGCGACCATCGACGAGTTGCTACGCGCAGCGCTTGGAGGCAGCCACGCCTGGCCGGCAGCCGAGGTGCTTATGAGGGTGCTGCTGCGAAGTTCGGGCAACCCCGAAGGAGCACCTTTCTAGGAAGAGGAGCCTTTTAGGAGCGGCCCCAGCCGGCGCGAGGCCCCGGGCGGCGCGAGGCCTCAGCCGGCAACAGGAAGATTCTCCATGGCCGCCGCCACCGCCTCCTCGCTCAGCTCGTGGTCGACGAGGTCTCCGGCCAGGTAGCGGCCATAAGACGGAAGGTCGAGCTGGCCGTGGCCGCACAAGGCGGTCAGGATCACTTTCGCCTCGCCGCTGTCGGTGCAGCGCTGCGCCTCCGCGATTGTCTCAGCCAAAGCGTGGGTCGGCTCCGGGGCGGGGACTATCCCCTCCGAGCGGGCGAAGCGGACCCCCGCAGCGAAGCACTCCGACTGCGCCTTTGCGACCGCCTCGATCATGCCGAGCTCGTATACGTGCGAGATCAGAGGAGACATGCCGTGGTAGCGCAGGCCGCCGGCGTGGATCGGGTCGGGGATGAAGTCGTGGCCGAGCGTGTGCATCTTGAGCAGCGGGGTGAGGCCTGCCGTGTCGCCGAAGTCGTAGGCGTAACGGCCTTTCGTCAGAGACGGGCACGACGCCGGCTCGACCGCACGTATGACGGGGTCCATCCGCCCGGCGAGCTTCTCGGCGAGGAACGGGAAGGCGAGCCCGCCGAAGTTGGATCCTCCGCCTGTGCAGCCGATGATCACATCGGGGGCTTCGCCCGCCATCTCCATCTGGGCGACCGCCTCCTGGCCGATGATCGTCTGGTGCAAAAGGACGTGGTTTAAGACACTGCCGAGGGCGTAGCGCGCGGCGGGATCCGCTGCTGCCATCTCGACGGCCTCGCTGATGGCGATACCGAGACTTCCCGGCGAGTCGGGGTGCGAGGCGAGGATGGCACGCCCCGAGTCGGTCAAGTCCGACGGGCTCGGATGCACCGTTGCGCCGAAGGTTTCCATCATCATCCGCCGGTACGGCTTTTGGTCATAGGAGGCCCTCACCTGCCATATCTCGCATTCGAGTCCGAACAACGAGCAGGCGAAGGCGAGCGCAGACCCCCACTGCCCGGCGCCGGTCTCGGTGGTGAGCTTTGTGACACCTTCGGCAGCGTTGTAGTACGCCTGGGGTACGGCGGTGTTCGGCTTGTGCGAGCCGGCCGGGCTCACACCCTCGTACTTGTAGTAGATGTGGGCGGGAGTGCCGAGCGCCTTTTCGAGGCGGCGTGCCCGGTAGAGCGGGCTCGGCCTCCACAGCCGGTAGACGTCGCGGACCGCTTCGGGGATCGGGACGTAGCGTTGCGACGTGACCTCTTGCTCGATGAGGGCCATGGGAAAAAGAGGAGCGAGAGCTTCAGGTCCCACCGGTTCGTGCGTGCCTGGGTGCAGAGGAGGCGGGGGAGGCGAAGGCAGGTCGGCGATCACGTTGTACCAGTGCGTCGGGAGCCTGTCTTCGCCCAGCAGGTATTTCACCGTGTTGTCCATGTCCGAAGCCTAGCCAGGCGTCCTTGACGCTTGCGGGCCTACAGTGTTGGCGATGACAGCGATAGATCTTGACGGCGCGGTAGCGGTGGTGACCGGAGGGGCGGGCGGCATAGGCGAGCAGCTGGCCGCCCGACTCGGCGGTGAAGGGGCTCGGGTCGCCGTGGTGGACCTGCATGAAGGCCCGGCGCAGCAGGTCGCTTCGCGAATTCCCGGCGCGATCGGACTGGCGTGCGACGTCGGAGACGCCTCCTCGGTCGCTTCGATGGTCGCGTCCGTCGAAGCTCAACTTGGGCCGATCGACGTGTACTGCTCCAACGCCGGCGTGGCGACCGGGCCCGGCCTCGGAGACGACGCGTCGTGGGAGGCTGCCTGGCGTGTGCACGCTATGGCCCACGTGTACGCGGCGCGGGCGGTGCTGCCCGGCATGGCGGAGCGGGGGAGGGGCGCGATGGTGGTCACGGCCTCGGCGGCCGGCCTGCTGATGATGATGCAATCAGCGCCCTACACGGTCACAAAGCATGCTTCGGTCGCGATCGCTGAGTGGCTGGCAGTCAACTACGGCGACAGCGGCATCTCCTTGCACTGCTTGTGCCCCCAAGGGGTTCGCACGCCGATGGTGACGGGCGGAGACGGGGCAAGCCAGGCCGAGCTCAACGCGAGCGGCCAGATCATCGAACCGTCCGTCGTCGCCGACGAGGTGCTGGCGGCGCTTCGCGACGGGCGCTTCTTAGTCCTTCCGCATCCCCAGGTGCACGACTACGAGCAGGCGAAGGTAGCAGACCGCGACCGATGGCTTGCAGGGATGCGCCGCCTGCTGTCGCGAGTCGGTGGAAGCAGAGGCAGTGGTACTTGACCTCTACTAGAGGTTTAGACTCCCTGGAGGTGGCCCTGCCGGCGCCGTCGGGCGCCGCGGTCGGCGTGGATGTCGGCGGCACGAAGCTTCTCGCGGTACGCGTCGGCAGCGACGGGACGGTGCTGGAGTCGCTCAAGGAGCCGATAAGAGGCGGCGACCTTGTCGCCCAGGTTGCGGCAGCCGCATGCCTTGTCGGTGGGGGAATGCCGGAGTCGGTTGGCGTCGGCGTCCCGGCGCTCGTCGACGCAGCTGGCACCTTGCTGTTCGCTCCCAACCTGAAGGCGGCTGTCGGCACCCGACTTGGCGGCGAGCTCGCGGTGCTGCTGCCCGGCAGCCGGTTGTGGATAGGCAACGACGCTACAGCAGCCTCGTGGGGGGAGTACCGCGCGGGTGCGGGCGTCGCCACGACCGACATGGTGATGGTGGCGCTCGGGACCGGCATCGGAGGCGGGATAGTCCTCGGCGGCCGGCTTTACGAAGGTGTCAACAGGATGGCCGGCGAGTTCGGCCACATGGTGGTGGCGCTCGACGGGCCGGCGTGCCCGTGCGGCAACAGCGGATGCTGGGAGCGGCTGGCTTCGGGCAGCGCTCTCGGGGAGCTCGCGCGC
>JAJZDJ010000148.1 GCA_021828685.1 Actinomycetes bacterium
CTGACCTGGACTTTCTTGAGTGCGCTCGGAGGGAGTCGAACCCCCAACCTTCTGATCCGTAGTCAGACGCTCTATCCATTGGGCTACGAGCGCAACATGCATAGTTTAGGTGCTAGCCGATAGGCCCGTGGCACAAACCTCGACTGGGATGGTTGCGGCTACATCGGCAGCCGGATGGGTGGACACTTCTGTGCGCTAAAGGCGGCGACCGCCGGACCGGGACGCAGGCACAAGGGGCCCGCAAGCCCCAAGCTTGGAGCAGTCATCCGGCTGCTACGAGCGGGCCTGGTCCGCCTGACTCGTCCGCTCCACCGGGAGCAGAACCGCGCGGGCCCAGATGATCGATAGGGTCACGATGTCGGCCTCGCTTGGCTCGGAGTTCGTGAGGAGGTACGCCCCGTGCACGAAGTCGTCCACCATCCCGCCGAGGGCGTATGCGGCGGTGTTCGGGTCCAGCCCGTCGGGATCGGGCACTCGGGCTTGATGACGGCGGATCACCGACTCGAGCTGCTGGCTGAACCGGCGCCGGATCTCCTGGCGCACTGCGAGAAAGTCGCTGTTGTAGGCGAGGGCTTGTTCGAGGTTCCGGATTAGCGCCGCCCACTCCCGGTAGCTGTGAACGAACTGCCGGATCGTCGCTTCGAGAGCGAGATACGGCGTCTCGTGATGCTCGGCAGGGTGCGTGGCAGCGTCGAAGAGGGCGTCGGACATGTCGTTGACAAGCACCTGGAGGACCTCGTCCTTGGACGCAAAGTACGTGTAAAAGGTTCCCCGGGCGACTCCCAACGCGTCGACAATGTCCGCGACCGTCGCCTCTAGGTATCCGCGCTCTTCAAACACGCGGCGTGCGGAGTCGAGTATCTCAAGGCGTCGACGGCTGCTTCGATCGGTGCGGGGCACTGTTCCTCTCGAGGTGACCATGAACTGTGAGGTTATGGCGCCGAGGCCTCGTGCAAGTCCAACATGGCATGGACGCTGACGGAGTCGATAGCATCACCCTTCCAGCACAAGACGAGGAGGCCCGGTTGATGTATCTTCGCGAAATCCTTGACTGGGATCGTCACTTCTGCGCGCAGCGATGACGGCCTCTCTCAGCCTTGTGCCCCTCTGCACCGTCGACCTCACCATCGAGCGGGCAAAGCTAGTCGGAGCGGGTCCCGCCGGTGAGCGTTGGATCGCCCAGGTCACCGGCATGGTCCTCACCGGAGATCGGATCCGTGCCCAACTCGTAGGGCAGGCCGCTGACTACGTGACCGTCTCGGCTGGAGTCGCAACTATCGACGTAAGAGCTTTGGTCGAAACTCACGACGGTGCACTGATCGTCATTCAGTACCGCGGCCGCACCGACGCAACCACGCGCGTCGGTTCGAGTCCGGCCTACGTCACGCCGACCTTCGAGACAGGTCATGCCGACTACACATGGCTCAACTGCATCCAGGCGGTCGGCCGCAGCCAACTAAGCGACCTAAAAACCGCGCGCTACGACTGGTACGAGCTTGCCGGGTAGGTCTGATGCGATGCGCGTCGTGCGGCGGAATGGGATTCCGGAAGGTTCTAGCCCCGTGCCCGGTCGCGACGAGACAGCATGACGACCGTCGAGGCGAGCGCCGCTCCGACGGCCAACTCGACACCCATCCGGTTCGGCGCTTGGCGTTGGACACGGGTGTGCAGCCGTTGCACCGCCGCCGGGAACGGATTCCAGCCGAAGAAGTAGCGCATCGGCTTGTCCGCGTCGACCACCGCAGCGCCGAGCATCCCTGACAGACTCGCCTTCCTGTTCGCACCCGGCGCCAAGCCAAGACCCGCTGTCATCGCGACAAGCCCGAGACAGCCGTCGCAGCGTGCGATCGGGTAGAAACGCTCCCAGGAGAACGGCTCGTCGTCGCCCATACCCCAGTGCGGGCACGCATCCATGGCGAAGTGCGAGACCACCCCGACGCCGAACGCTGCAACGGGATGCCTGCGCAGGGCCCTTCCTATGAGGGCGCCCGCTAGCACGTGGTTCGTCACGAACATCGGGGACAGCTTCGCGCGGCAACGGCCACCCAACCGGTCGCCCGGAAGACGCCGGGGGAACGGACGTGCGGTTGAGCGGGCAGAATATAACGATGACTGTCCTCGTTACCGGCGGCGCCGGCTACATCGGATCCCACACGGTGAAAGCTCTTCGCGCTCGAGGCGAGGATGTGGTAGTGCTCGACACCCTCGAATTCGGGAGCCGCGCCGCAGTCGGCGATACACCGTTCGTCCAGGGCGACATCGCCGACGAGGCCCTCGTCTCGAAAGTGGTAGCCGACCATCGCATTGATGCCATAGTGCATTTCGCTGCATACAAGGCCGCAGGGGAATCGTTCGAAATGCCGGGCCGCTACTTCTTGAACAACGTCGGGGGTTCCACCAGGCTCTTCGAGACTGCGCAGAAGGCAGGGGTCGAGCAGGTGGTGTTCTCATCGACGTGCGCCGTGTACGGAACCCCGTCGAAGGTACCGGTCGGAGAGGACGCCCCGGTCAACCCGGAAAGCCCCTACGGGGAATCCAAGGCTCTCGTCGAGCGGATCCTCGCATGGTACGACCGCTGCCTGGGTGTCAGGTCGGTCAGCCTGCGGTACTTCAACGCTGCCGGTGCGGCGATGGACGGCACTTTGGGCGAGGACTGGACGTGGTCGCTCAACCTTGTCCCGGTCGCGATGAAGGCCCTTCTCGGAGCGGCGCCCCCGTTGAAGATCTTCGGAACCGACTACCCGACGCCCGACGGTACGGCTGTTCGTGACTACATCCACGTGGACGACCTCGCCGACGCGCACCTACGGGCCCTCGACTACCTGCGCAGGGGCAACGCCTCTACGGCGATCAACCTGGGTACAGGAACCGGGTCCTCGGTGAGGGAGGTCCTGAGCGCAGCTGAGCGTGCTTCGGGGCGCCCAGTGCCGAACGAGGAGTCTCCGCGCCGGCCAGGAGACCCGATTGCCCTGTGGGCGGACAACGCCAAGGCTCGCGACGTTCTCGGATGGAATGCCAGCCACGGCCTCGACGACATAGTCGCGTCCGCCTGGTCGTGGCACTCTTCTCACATCTAAAACCGACCGAGAGTCAAAAGCCCCTTGTGGCGGCTGGGCTCCTCGGCTAGGGTATGGACCAAACGAAGCTGCGGGAGGGAACCTAGGTGGCCGTACGGGCCGCCTGTGGCGACAGAGCTTCCCGAGGAGGGTTCATTTTTTCCATGACCATGCTCGAACAACAACGCGTCCTCGCACCAGGCGGCCAGGTAACGGTTCGCCGGCGGAGAGTTTTCCTTGCGCTGCTGGCGCTCGCCGCTGGGGCGTTACTCGCTGCTATCACCACCGATTCCGTGGCGGGATGGGCGAGCGTCGCAGCAGTCGTTCTCCTCGCAGGCTTGTACGGGTTGGCCGTGCGGAGGTCGGATCGGCGGAGCGTCGAACAGGAATTCAAGCGCTGGGAGTCCGAAATGTCGGACTTCGGACTTTTCGATGGCGACTTGGACCGAATGCAAGACACGGGGGCAATGACCGTCCTGCCGGGCGAGACGACGAGCACGGACGGTGACCGGGCGGGGATGGCTTCGGTCGTCGACGTCGTGCGGTTTATTGCGTGTAATGCGGCTGGGTGGCTTCTCGCCCCGCTCGTTTTTGCACTGACAATCCTGTTAGGGCGCACCCCGAGCGACACGACCGGTCAGCGCTGGCTAGCGAACCTACGTTTCACCCAGCTCAGGCTGGAGGAAGGTTCGAGGAGGACCGTCGCTCTCGCTGCGACCACCGCGAGCGTCACCGCTGTGAGCACCGCCGTCGTACTCGGCGGCGCGACAGCCGCCGGAGCAACGCCGGCACCGACAGCTTCGACTGCGAGCGTCGCAGCTGTGGCCAGCGTGGGGGCAGCCAGCGCCGGCAGTTATACCGTCGTCTCGGGCGACACCCTCGCTTCGATAGCTGCGAGGTTCGCAACCACCTACGAGGCCCTCGCATCGCTCAACAGCATCAGCGACCCCAACCTGATCTACCCGGGCCAGGTGCTACGCGTCGCTACCACAGCGCACGCTGCCTCGATGGCCGCAACCGCCACGGGAGGAAGTTCCGAGCATGGCACCCTCGCACCCTCCGGCTCCTACGCAGTCGTCTCTGGCGACACGCTCGGTTCAATAGCAGCCCGGTTCGCAACCACCTACGAGGCGCTCGCATCGCTCAACAACATCAGTGACCCCAACGTGATCTACCCCGGCCAGGTCCTGCGCGTCTCGGCGACCGCGACAGCGCAAGTGGTATCGGCCACGAGCGGCGGGGCGACAACCAGCGTGGTCGCCAACTCGAATGCTCCCGCTTCTTCGTCCGGCACCGCAGCCGAACCGAGCCAGCAGGCGGCCACCCCGGCGCAGATCGCGGTGAAAGTAGCCCTCGAGCAGGTAGGCAAGCCGTACGTGTGGGCCGGCGCAGGCCCCGCGGACTTCGACTGCTCGGGTCTAGTCATGTACGCATGGGAGGCCGCCGGTGTGAGCCTCCCCCACTACAGCGTGTCGCAGTACTACGACACGACCCGCATAAGCGAGTCGCAGTTGCAGCCGGGGGACCTCGTTTTCTACAACAACGGGCAGGGAGCGCAACCCGGGCACGTGACGATGTACGTCGGTAACGGCGAAGTCGTCGCCGCCGACTACCCCGGGACCGACGTACGGGTGGAGCCGCTCAGCCACGATGGAACCCCGATGGCGTTCGGGAGGGTCCAGTAGGGCTCTGCCCATAGGTTCCGGCCAGTCGCCCATAGGTTCCGGCCAGTCGCCCACACTCCACGAGGGACAAGCACGGCCTCAGGGACAAGCAGGGCCTCAGCCGCCCGGGCGCGTCGTGGTCGAAGCGGGCGTCGTTGTCGACGTGGCACCCTTCGAGGTCGAAGTCGGAACGGTCGTCGTTGTAGGCGGGGGCGGTGCAGGCATCTCGAAGACGATCGACGAGGTCGCTGATTTGACCGTCGGGACGGGACCAGTACCGCTTCCCGTGCTTGCGTTGGACCCCGACGTCGTGGTCGTGGGGGTACTGGGTGTGGTGGTCGTGGGGCTGGTTGCGCTCGTTGAGGCTGTAACAGTGAGAGTGAGAGTGACAGGCGTGCCGAGCGGGGGGTTCAGCGGCCCCAAGCGGTTAATGGTGTAGGCCTGGCCGACGGCCAGGTTGACGAAATCCCTGACCGTAGACGAGCCGCGACCCGCCGGCGAGATTGTAGCGGTGACCGTCACATGGGATGCCGGCTGATTCCCGGTGTTCGCCACTACGACGTTCACGCTGATCGAGGAGGCGTCCGGCAAGGCCAATGTCGAACCTTTGGTGGTAAGCGGGGCAGGGTTCGTCGACAGCGAAAAAATGTTGAACTGGTAGAGCGGGCTCGTCGAAACAGCGCTTTGAAGTGACGTCAGGAACACCTGAGCGGGTTGCGACTGGTACGGCGCCATGTCGCCGCCCCACACCGACGCAGGCATTCTTACTCCTGCGGATGCGGGGAAAGTCGAGCGGAACAGTGAGTAGGCCTGATCCCCGACGCCGATATCGGATGCTGCTTGGGCTAGCAACGGCGCCTCGACGGAAGGAGACGATGCGGTCGAATCAGCGGGATTCCCCTGGCTCGAAGGGCCGGCGGCCGCCCCTAGCGTCGCGAGCAGGACTTTCTCGACTGTGGAAGCGGCTTGGCTACGCGCCAGGAGGCTCGCCTCCAGCAGGCCGGCGGAGCCAACCAAACTGTTCGGGGGACTGAGCTTGCTCAACGTCGCATACTCGGCCGCCGACTTGGTGGCGACGCTCTCGACGGTAGACGCTATCGAAGGGCCGCTTCTCGACAGGCCGCCTGACCAGATGGAAGCCAGCACCTCGCCGTTGCCGGTCGAGGCGGATATGACGGGCAGTACCTGGTCGACCCACGCTCCGGTAGCCAGTTGGCGGGCCGGGGCGGTCGATCTCGACTTGAGAGAAGCGTCGATCAGCAGGATCAGAACCGTGGCGACCACGCCTATGGTGATCCAACGAAACCCTGTGCCTCGGCGCCGGGAAGGTAGACCGGCCAGCGTCATATCCGCCCTACGATACCTGCCATGAGATACCGTCAGCTCGGCAGCTCCGGCCTCACCGTCTCCGCGGTCGGTCTGGGATGCAACAACTTCGGGGGGTCCTTCGGCGCGAAGCTCCGTCTCGACGAGACGAAAGCAGTGGTCAACGCCGCCATCGACTGCGGGATCACGCTTCTCGACACCGCCAACACCTACGGCGACAAAGGCGGGAGCGAGAGCCTGCTCGGCGAGGCCCTGGCCGGACACCGCGACGAGGTCGTGCTCGCCACCAAGTTCGGCTCCGACATGGGAGAGGGACCCGGCGTCGCCCGGGCGTCGCGATGGTATGTGCGACGGGCTGTCGAGGACAGCTTGAGGCGTCTCCGCACGGACCGCATCGACCTGTACCAACTGCACCGCCCCGACGGGATAACGCCGATCGAAGAGACTCTCGCCGCACTCGACGAGCTCGTTCGGGAAGGGAAGGTCCTCTACGTCGGCTCCTCGAATTTCGCTGCTTGGCAGGTAACCGAAGCCGAGTGGGTCGCCCGGCGCGACAGCCGGAGTCGTTTCGTGTCAGCCCAGAACCACTACAGCCTGCTCGAACGGTCCGCGGAGCGCGAGCTCCTGCCGGCGTGCGAGCAGGCGGGTGTAGGGATGTTGCCATTTTTTCCTCTCGCGAACGGCCTGCTCACCGGCAAGTACCGCCGTGACCAGCAGCGGCCCAGCGGGACGCGAATGGACGGCAGGGACATCACCGCGAGCCAGTGGGACAGGATCGAATCCCTCGCCGACTTCGCAGAGAAGCGCAGCCATAGCCTGCTCGAACTTGCTTTTGCCGGGCTTCTGGCGTCGCCGGTGGTTTCGTCGGTTATCGCTGGGGCGACGAGCCCCGAGCAGGTCAGGTCGAACTCGGTCGCCGGCGACTGGCAACTCAGCCCGGGGGACGTGGAGGCACTGCGGGCGCTTCGCTAATCGCCTGAGCTCGGGGTTGCGGGGGCGGGTCGCGGGTCGCGGGTCGCGGGTCGCGGGTCTTAGGTCGCGGGTCTTAAAGGTCGCCGGTGAGGACCTTCACGACGGTGTCGGTGTCGGAGAGGTCCGCCATCGTCGCGTCGGCTCCGAGGGACTCGAGCTCTCCGAACGTGTAGCCGCCCGTGGCTACGAGGAGGCAGCGCACGCCCGCAGCTTGAGCGCAAGCGAGGTCACGAGGCGTGTCGCCCACCACCCATACGTCGGAGCCGTCGAGGGTGACGTCGTTGCGGTCGCGGAGCCGTCCGAGGGCGACGGGCACCAGGCAGTTACGGTCGTGGTGGTCGCTTCCGTAGGCGCCGACCTCGAAGTCGAGCCACCCGGCCAGGCCGAAGGCGTCCATCTTGCGCCTCGCGTTTGGCGCGATGTTGCCTGTCAGAAGGCTGACGACGACCCGGTCGTCTTCGACGAGGCGCTGCAAAAGTTCCGTGGTTCCCGGCAGGACCGAGCCGCCCGAGCGGAGCTCGTCTCGGCGGTCGGCTTCTGCCAGAGCCTCGGCGAGCGCGTCCAGTAGGGCAGAGAGCAGATGATCGGTCCGGGCGACGCCAAGGGACTCGAGATACTCGGCGATGATCTGGCGATCCGTCTTTCCGGCCATGTGGGGGCGCTCCGTCACGGTTACCCCGAGCACAGTGGCGACGGCCCTGTCAAACGATGCTGGGCCGGCCTCCCCCGCCCGGACGAGCGTTCCGTCCACGTCGAATAGGACGAATC
>JAJZDJ010000149.1 GCA_021828685.1 Actinomycetes bacterium
GCGGCGGCGACAGCTACTTCCACCTCGCCGGTCGCGAGCCTGGGATTGACGGTCTCAGGCGTTCTGGCGATCACGGTCCCGGTGATCGTCACGACGCTTTCGAGGCGTAGCGCTTCGAGCACCTCGAAAGCCGGCTCCCCCGGGTGCGCGACCAGCTGCACCACACCGCCGGCTACGACGCCGCCCGAGTCGCGAAGGTCTACGAATAAGAGTCCGCCGTGGTCTCTTTTCGCTGCGATCCAACCGGCGAGGCGGACTGTGGCGCCGACATCTGCCCTTCGAAGATCCCCGCAGCGGCGGTCGCGGTAACGGTTGACGGCGAGGGGGGGATATTGCTCCATGACGGCGACGAGGCTACCGGCCCACGCAACCCCACCGCGCCGAGCGCAGTGTAGGCAGCCAAGCCCGCGAGGACGACGGCAGCGACTATGCGAAGGCTTCGTGGCGACACGACCGCCAACATTCCTTTGCCGCTGGCAACAGCAAGGGCCGCCACCACCCACAACGCGGCAAGCGACGCAACCGCAACGGGTATCGGATCGTGGTAGCGCGCTGCGAGGTTGGCGATGATGATCTGGGTGAGGTCGCCCCATTCGGCGACGAAGATCACCCCCGCCGCCATCGAGGCTGTCCGCATCGCCGGCGTCGACACGAACCGGCCCGCCCTGCCCGCGCCCGCGCCCGACCCGGACGAACCGATATCTGGATTAGCTTCGGACGGCTCATCGTCGACCGTGTTCCGCGACACGAAGGACAGGACGGCACCGGCCATGAACGTCACAGCCACAACTACCTCGACCACCCGGTGCCCGAACAGATGGAATATCGCCACACCAACGGTTACCGCTATCGCGACGTGCACGACGAAGGCGGCGGCCGCGCCGAACCAAACTGCGACAGGCCGGCCTCGGCTAGCCATGACCAGCGACGCGAACATCGTCTTGTCCGGCAGCTCGCCGACGAACACCAAGGCGAACACGGAAGCGAGGGCGGCCAAAGTCAACGTTTCGGGGCGGTCGAAGCAGTCCGTACCGCCGCTAAGAGCGTAGACCAACGACACCCGCCCCGAAGCTACCCGTACTTTTGGGAAAAAGGTCGGCGCTGCGCCTGTCCGCACACCTTGACGAACAGGGCAACTTGGCCGACCGGCCGACTACCATCGGGCCCAGTGTCGAGCGTCGTCATCGTGGGTGCGGGCGCGGCCGGCCTAGCCGCCGGGCGGCGCCTGCGTGACCACGGCATACAAGTCCGGGTCATCGACAAAGGTAGAGGGCTAGGCGGCAGGCTGGCGACCCGACGCGTCGGTGAAGCCCGGATCGACCACGGAGCGCAGTTCTTCACGGCGCGAAGCCCGACCTTCAAGGCGCTCGTGTCCGCCTGGGTCGACACGGCGGTCGCATACGAGTGGTGTCAGGGTTTCGCTGACCGTCCCGACGGCCATCCGCGCTACGCGGGAACGGGAGGCATGACCGCCCTGGCGAAAGACTTGGCTGCAGGCATTGAAGTCGCGACGTCGACACGAGTCACGGGAATCCGCCGCCACCAAGCCGGCTGGATGCTGGAGACTACGGGCGGCCCCGTCGGTCGAGCCGACGCCGTCATACTCAATCCTCCCGCGCCCCAAACGCTCGACCTGCTCAGCGGCGTGGACGCCGCTCCCCGTGCCCTGCACGACCTCGGCACCCTGCGATACGAGCCGTCGATGGCAGCCCTCGTCGTGCTCGACGGTCCCGCCTCGCTACCTTCGCCCGGCGGCATCAAGATCGACGACGGGCCGCTCTCATGGGTCGCCGACAACCAGGTCAAAGGGATCTCCGCCGTGCCGGCCGTCACCATCCACGGGCGGGGGCCCTGGTCTCAGTCGGTGTGGGCCCGCCCCGAGGAGGAGATCCTCGCGACGATGCTCGACGCCGCCGGGCCGTACCTGGGCGACTCGGCTGCTAGCGGAACGCCACATGTGCAGTTGCAGCGCTGGCGATACGCCACTCCCGTGACGTCGCACGAGCAGCGTTGCCTGGTGCTCGTCGACGGCCCCAACCCGCTTGTCGCTGCAGGTGACGCCTTCGGGGAGGCGAAGGTGGAAGGCGCCGTCCTTTCGGGTTGGGCAGCGGCCGACGAGGTGCTCAGCCGCCTGCTCTGAGTCGTCGGATGAGTCCAAAGCGCCCCCTCGAAACTCCCCGCCTCACCTCGCGAAGCCGACGCCAAGTCCCGCCAGGACCACGGCGATGCCCGCTACCACACTGACGCTCGGGGTCGGGCCACCCAAGATCACGCCTGTTACGGCCGCTGCGACGGGCGCCATGCCGGTGAGAAGTCCGGCCCTGGCGGCGCCGATATGCGACACGCACGAGTACCACAGCAGGAACGCCGTCACAGTCGTGCCTAACGCCAGGTACGCGAGCGCTTCCCACTCGCCGGCCTGCAGATGCCCGAAAGCGCCGGGTCCCTCGAAGATCAGGCCGAGCGCACCGAACACAACTGCTCCCATCCAGGTGGCATGCACGGACACTCCCAGCGCGCGATGCCGGCCGAGCACGGGTACCGCGAGAAGCGTGAAGGCGACTTCGCAGGCGAACACGACTAGCGCCCAGCCGATGCCGGCGATACCTGTGTGGCCGAGACCTACTACGGCGACCGATCCAGCCGTGACCAGGCAGGCCGCTGCGACGATCCGAGGGGACGGGCGGCGGCGCTCCATCAGCGGACCTGCGAGCGACAGCACCGGCGGGACGCACGCGACCGCCACTCCGAGAGCCGCCGGGGCAGCGCTTGCGGAACCTCGGACGAGCGCCACGTTGAAGAGCACAAGTCCGAGGGCGGCCACGCCTGCCAGCCACAACCATTCGACGCCCCTCGGCAATTTCAGTTTCTGCCCGGAAGCGATTCCGACACCCGCCAGGACAGCCGAAGCCAGCGCATAGCGGATCGATTCGCCAGCCAGGTACGGTGCTCGGAGCAGGACAGCGGACGCTGCGACCCCGGCCCCGACGAGCACCTGGGCGACACCGCCGCCTACCACGACCTTTCCTCTGGCGGCCCCGACGCGTCCGCCTTTGACGCCTGCCGCCTCGCCCGGCTCCGATGAGAGGCGAAACTGAGGCCCTACGGGGTCCGAAGGCGCCTGTCTCGGAGTGGGCACCGCGTTGATCATAAGACCGAAAACTTCGATCCGCCGGTAGGCTCGATCGATGACATTAACGGGAGAGTACGTTCCGAGTCCGTCACAGTGGGTCCGCGATCAGGTGGAGGCCTACGAGCGCTCCGGCGGCCGGGAGGCGAGCACGCTTGGCGACACCGGGATGCCTGTGGTCATCGTCACAACCCGGGGAAACAAGTCCGGCAACATCCGCAAGTTCGCCCTCATGCGCGTCGAACATGACGGCGAGTACGCCCTTGTCGCCTCCAAGGGCGGCGCCCCTAGCCACCCCGAGTGGTACCACAACCTCACTGCCGATCCCGAGGCGTGCATGATCCAAGACGGGCCAGAGCCTTTCGACGCTACGGTACGAGAGGTCGACGGGGCGGAGCGCGACGCCTGGTGGGAGCGTGCGGTCGCCGCGTACCCTCCCTACGGGGAGTACCAGACCAAGACCGAACGGCGGATCCCGGTGCTGGTCGCCAGCCGGCGCAGCTGACGGGTTGTCTCATCGGGCTGGTTGGCTCGCCTACACGCGGCCGAACGACTCGCTCTAACCCAAAGTCCGCTTCCCCCCGCATCTGTCAGGCCTTTCGACTTGGGATCCTCGGAGGCCATGGCGCAAGTCGCAGGCCGGACCGCCGGGCGAGAGCATAGATCTCCGCTCCGGGGTTGGAGCCGCCCTGTGATAGGACATCGACGAGTCGCGTCAGCGTGAGCCTGGCTGCATCCCGGTCCCCGCCGGCGAGCTGGGCTCTGGCCAGAAGCTCGTAGGCCCGGTCGGACCACGGATCGAGAGTTGTCGCAAGTTCGCTCAGCCGCTCGACTTGGCGTAGGTCTCCGCCCGACAGGGAAGCGGTCGCCGCCTTGAGGCAAGCTCGTAGGCCCTGCTGGTTGAGATACCACCTGCTCGGCTCTATCCAATCGCCAAACGAGGCGTCTGAGACTAGCGGCCCTCCCCAGCTTTCCACGAGTCGGCGTCCAGCTGCGCGGATCGATCTAGCGTCAGTGTCATCGGCATTGAGGATCGCGGCGATGGCGCTGCGAGCATCCCAAATGTCGACGCGCAGCGCCGCAGCCCCGCCAAGTTGCAGCTTCCCGTCCACCTCGGTCAGGACGCTCGGCCTGGCATGGGGTAACCGGTCCGGTTCGAGACCGTCGAGAAGGTAGCTGAGCGTCACACGCAGGTTGTTCATCGCCGAGCGCTCGTCGAGATCAGGCCACAGGGCTGCCGCCGCCTTGGCCCTGGAAGGATCCTCGGCTAGGACGAGGTAGGCTAGGAGTTCTCGCACCCGCACCCGCTTCCACGCCTGGTGGGTCGAACGCGACCTGCCGTGCCATACCTCGAACGAGCCGAGGACACGCACCTCCAAGGTAGGCGCTGATGGCTCGCACCAGCACCTGGGCACGAAGGTCCCTTGCGCTATCGGGACGGGACGGCCCGCGTCGAGGTATCGTACGGCTAGGCGTCCAGCTTCGACGGGGGCGGCGAAACCCGGCGTCCGCCGGGCAAGGTCATCCCAGATGGCGCGTCGCTCCGGGAGTAGGGCGGTCTCGAGCGAAGCGGCCCAAAGCGAGCTGAGGACCGGCCGCGCAGACCACTGCCCGGCGACGCTCAAGACTGAGCGGGCCCTCTCGTTGTCTCCGCTCTCGATAGCCAGCAGGGCCTTGGCGATCATCACCCGAGCCGAAGGCTCTCCTTCGGGCATACCGCCGGTCAAGTCGGGAAGATCGGCAAGCGATGTCGCTTCGAGCGTCTCGCCGTCAGCGGCGAGCATCAGAGCAAGATTCGCGTGTGTGAGCAGCCCCGCTAGGCGCGAACCGTCCTGAGCGGCGAGCGACACAGCTCGACGTGCATCCGCAATGGCTTCGGCGCGGCGTCCCTTAACCCAGCGCGCCGAGGCGAGCAGGTCGTAGGCCACCGACGCGATCGCCGGTGTAGGCGACGTGGCCGCGGATTCGAGGCTCCTGATCGACTCGTCGACGTGACCGGACAGCAGGAGGTTCGTGCCGCGGATCATGTCGACCTGCGCAAGCCAGTCCCCTTGGAGGGACCCTGCCGGGATCGCAGCCAGCTCCGCGACCGCCGTCGGCGAATCGCCTTTGAGTTGCGCTGTGACCGCTCTACCGATGCAAACGAGGGCGAGTGCCTCCGCCTTCGCCGTTTCGGACCAGATCTCCTCGGCCCGCTCAAGAAGTACTCCGAGTCCTCGGATGTCGCCTGCCCGCCGGTAGACGGTACCCAGGTTGAAGATCACGCCCAGCTCGGCGTCTAGATGACCGACCGAACGAAACGACGAGCGCGCCGACTCGAGGAGCCTGGACGCCAGCAACGGCGGATCGCCACTGCGTACCGCTACCACTCCGGCGAGCCAAGCGAACTGCGGGCCCGTCTCGTCGAGCACCCCGCTCGCCATCCACGTCTTCAGGCACGCCAAAGGCACTCGCGGGGGTTCGGCTTCGAGCGCTTCACACACGACGCCGGCGAGGGAATCGCCGAGGCCGCCCTGCACCGCCAGGTCACCCAACTCGACAAGAGCCGCCGGCGACGGTTTGCCCGCCAGGCGTGCCCTGATAGCCGCCTCCCGGCGCGCCTTCGAAAGCAACCGCGTGCTCGAAGCGCGCCAAACCGGGTGCGGCCACAATCCCTCCGACGACACGGTGAGAGGCATGTCAACCAGGCGGGCGATGATCTCGTCGAGATCGCCGCCTCGCAGCACGGAGGTGTCATCTGCCTCTCCCGCAAAAAGCCGTGTCAGAAACGACGGCAGGCGCTCGGTCGAGCAGCCTCCGACATATGAGACAGCACAGAACGCCGTAGATACTTCCGGCGCGAGGTCCGCTAAGACCTGTCCCGCCAGATATCCAGGGACGAGACCGCCCGTCCCGCAGGCCTCGAGCGCCAGGAGCGCAGGCCAACTAGCGACCTCCACGTCGTCGAGCGGTCCGATCCGGTTGCGCGCGACGTACTCGTCGATCTCGGCGGCGTCGAAGTGCAGGTCGGGTGCGCCCAGGTGTATCGCCCTTCCCGAAGCGACGAGTCTCGCAAGGCCAAGGTCGGGGAGCGCACGCCCTGACATCACAAGATGTGCTCGGCGGTCGGGGTGGTCAAGCCAGGCGGACAGGAAACCCCATCCCCCCGGGCGCGCCAGTTGCACGTCGTCGAAGACAACGGCCACGCTCACCCCGAAACGCTTCGCGGCAGCCTCCACCAACCCGACGGCCTCCTCGTCGCTTGGCATGTGGTCGTCGCCGAGGCCCCTGCCAGCAGGGCGTTCCTCGCCGTCGAGGAGGCGAAGCAGGTCTCCCGCCAAGCGGCCAGGAATGGCGTGCTCCCGCCGGCATTTAACGAAAAAGTCGACCCTCCCGGCGTCGTAGCCGTCCGCACCCGGCACGCATTGCTCTATAAGGACAGTCCGCCCGAACCCGGCCGGGCTCTCCAGGGCGATCAAGTCGACATCGTGGCGTCGCGCGAGGACCGACTCCAGACGCGCACGCCGGATGTGTTGTGACACCACCGGTGATCTTAGCGTACGAGACGTCGTCTCAACACGGGACCTGTGACCCCGGAATCCGGGAAACTTGAGTCTGACTGCTTGCATAGATGCAAGCGCTTTTGATAGCATCAAGGTATGGTGAATGTTCTCATCCGAGACGTGCCGCCCGACGACCTCGAGGAGCTTCGCTCGGCGGCGATCGAGCACGGCATGTCACTGCAGAGCTACCTCCTCGACGCCGTGCACACCCAAGCGGCATACCTGCGGCGGCGGGCCGCCCTACAACGAACCGCTGAGCGGCTAGCGGGCCGACCGGCCGTGTCCGACGAAGAGCGCCAAGCAGTCCTCGACGTGCTCGACGCTGAGCGGGCTGACTGGGCCGATCCTCTCATCCCCCCTTTCGCACCATGATTGTCGACGCGTCGCTGATCGTCGACGCCGTTTGCGACCCGGGACGACGAGGTGTCGCCGCTCGCAGCGCGCTAGCAGGCCAGCTGGCGAGCGAGCCGTTAATCGCGCCGGGGCACTTCGCCTTCGAGATCATGTCCGCTTTGCGGGCTGCCGCCAACCGGCCCGACCACCCTTTCAGATCTGCCGACCTACCACAGGCTCTTGGCGACGCCGAGTCCTACGAGATCGATATCGAGGGGACCCCTTGGAGTGACGTGCATCGAGCTTGGGAGCTCTCGGAGCGGTCGCTGCGTTACGCCGACGCCATTTACGTCGCGGCGGCTGAGCGACATCAGACCGCCCTGCTCACCGCCGACAACCGGATCGGGCGCTCCGGAGCAGGAGCACGCTGTCAAATCATTACCGTAGGCCCGGCCGACGAGGCTCTTGGCGATGGCGAGGCAGACGGCCATGACAGACAACGACTAGAAGCGGCTCACCGTCGTCCTGTTTGAAGGCTTCGAGCTCCTCGCCGCTGCAACTGTTCGGGGCCCTCGCGATCGGTTCACGATAACGCTCGTCGGATCTTCACGGGTGATCCTGCCACTGCCAGCCAGGTGACATGCCCGCGGATATTCCCCGTGGACAGGGCCGACCGGACCGTCATGCGCCTATCCCGTGTGGTCGGCCGTCCCTGCAAAGGTCGTAGACCCAGACCGCCGCCCGGACCTGTGACCCCGGAATCCGGGAAAACT
>JAJZDJ010000150.1 GCA_021828685.1 Actinomycetes bacterium
GCGTAGCCCCAACGGGATTCGAACCCGTGCCTCCACCTTGAGAGGGTGGTGTCCTAGGCCACTAGACGATGGGGCCGTAAGTGACGCGGGGAATGACTATAGCCGAGCAGCAAGAAACCCGGCAGCGGCTGGGTGCCGGCTCTCTGGTGCCCACACACTACGCCCCCCCAGCAGCTGCGCACTCTCCGCCAGCTACACCCTCCCCGGCAGTGACGGCGTCCGCCCGGGGGCCGGACAGTCAGTCGGTCGATCAGTCAGTCAGTCAGTCAGTCAGTCAGTCGGACGAGGGCAGCGGCTTCGCGTCCTTGAGCGCAAGCGGCGTCCCGTCTACTGCCACGGTCCCCGCCCCCGCCTTCGTGCAAAGAACCTCGAGCCCGCTTTCATGCGCGAACCGCTTCCCGATCGCCGTACCACCAAGCAACGAAGGGTCGACCTCCAACCCTGCGGGCTTGGCCGTACCCGAAGGGACCATCGGGTGGCCACCACACTCGAGCGTAAGTCCCGCCACGCCAGGCGGTTTGACGACTATCACCTCTGTGTCGTCGGCAGCCGAGGCCCACCGTGACCCTGCCTTCAGTTCTTGTGCCATCTTCTAACTCCCATGTTGTCGGTGACTCGGACGACGGTGCCCGTCCTAGCCGGCAGGGTCCTCGCGAAGCACAGCTACGCCGCCGGGCGCCAAAACAAGCCGACCTGAAGCCTGAGCGCCGCTAAGCAAGTCGAAGCCGGTGGCGGGGACGTTTTGCTCCTGATCGGTGTGGTTCGCCAGAAAGAGATATCTCGCCTTCTCAGACGATCGCCGCACTGCTTCCACGCCTCGCGGCGCTCGCACGACAGGCTCCACTCCCGATTCGTCTAGCAGACGAGAAACGAGTGAATGGAGGTGCTCCCCGCCCAGGTGCGTCGCTAGGTAGAAGGCGCTCCCCGCTCCCACCTGCCTGCGAGTCAGCGCAGGCGATCCGCTGACAGCACCCTCGGCGAAATAAGCAAGGACCTCGGCGTCGTCTGAGCGTCCGAGCTCGCTCCACAAAGACCCGGCGCTCGAATCGCTCAGTTGGACAGTAGCGCCTGGCGCTAACGGGTAGAACTCCTCCACCGACACTCCGAGCAGTTCGCGAAGAGCGCCAGGGTAACCACCGAGGCGGACATGGTCACGGCCGTCGACGATGCCGGAGAAGTATGTCACCAGCAACGTCCCGCCCCGCTCGACATAAGTTGTCAGCTTCGCTGCCTGTTCGTCGTGCATCAGGTACAGGTTTGGAACTATCAAGAGCCGGTACCGGCCCAAGTCGTCGTCTGGGGAAACGATGTCTGTCGTAACGTTTAGGTCCCACAGGGCGCAATGCCAGGACCGAATGTGGCTTGCGACGTTGAGGGCAGCGTTCGGATGCGCGCCTAGCTCGGCCGCCCACCACGACTCCCAAGTGTGCACGATCCCCACCTGTGCCTCCACTACGGTGCCTTTAACCTCGCAGAGTGCTTCGAGATGGCCGCCGAGGGCAGTCACCTCACGCCAGACCTTCGTATCGGCCCCGGCGTGGGGCACCATCCCCGAATGGTATTTCTCCGCTCCGGCCTTGCTCGCCCGCCACTGAAAGAACCCGACGGCGTCAGCGCCTCGGGCGACATGGACGATGCTGTCCCTGACAAGTTGACCCGGGGCCTTCGCCAAGTTGTAGGGCTGCCAGTTGACGGCGCTCGGCGAGTGCTCCATCAGCCACCACGGGCCGCCAGCAAGCGAACGCATGAGATCCCCCGACAGCGAAAGATCGGTGTCGGGGCGCTCCAGGAAATTGAGACGGTAATGGTCGTTTGAGATCACGTCGAGATGACGGGCCCAATGCTGATAGTCGAGCGGTTTGAACAGTGACATCATGTTCGTCGTCACCGGCACGCCAGGCGTCACGCGTCGAAGCACAGCTATCTCCGCCAAGCAGCAAGCCAAAAGTTCGTCTGAGCAAAAGCGAGCCCAGTCGAGTTGCTGGCCGGGATTCGAAATAGTCCCCGTGGTCCGGGGCGGTATGATCTGCGCCCACGAGCTGTAGCGTTGACTCCAAAAAGCCGTCCCCCACACTTCGTTCAGCGAAGCGAGGTCGCCATAGCGTTCTTCCAGCCAAGCCCTGAACGCAGCCGCGGAAGTGTCACAAAAGCAGGCCGCGTTATGGCACCCGTACTCGTTGTGCACGTGCCACATCGCCAAAGCGGGATGCGCCGCGTAGCGGTTCGCGATTGCCTCCACCAAGCGCACGGCCGCCTGGCGGTACACAGGCGACGACGGACAGAACGCCTGGCGTGATCCCCACCACAGCTTCGTCCCGTCAGCGCGGACTGGCAGGGTCTCGGGGTTCGAACTGCTGAACCACGGTGGCGGTGAGGCGGTGGCAGTCGCAAGGTCGGCGGCGATCCCAGCTTCTGCCAGGTCGTCCATTACGCGGTCGAGCCAGCCCCAGTCGAAGACGCCGGGCGCCGGTTCGAGGAGCGCCCAGGAGAAGACCGCTACCGTCAGGAAGTTGACGCGTGCCTCGGCCATGAGACGCAGATCTTCTTTGCGAAGCTCCTCCGGCCACTGCTCGGGGTTGTAATCCCCGCCGTACGCGATCCCAGCGGGTCTGGCCGGCCAACGCCTGCCGTCGGTTTTGTCGGCCACTCGAAGTTTCCTCAAATTGCTTTCAGCTTGACGATGAGCACTTAGCGTTTGCTCGGGGGGGAGGACTCGAACCCCCAACAACAGGGCCAGAACCTGTCGTGTTGCCGATTACACCACCCCCGAAGGCGGTGCTTCGATCTTAGCCGGTCGGGGATTCCTCGTGCAGCCTTACCTGCCCGGCGCGAAGGCGGCTCAAAGTCCTGTCTCGCCCGAGAAGCTCGATCCCTTCCATCAGCGGAGGACCGACCGGCCGGCCCATGACGGCGAGGCGGACTGGAGCTTGCGCGTCGCGCAGGTTGGCGACGCCGACCTTTTCTCCAGCGCTGCTCAACGCCTGATGGATTCCTTCGACGTCCCACGTAGCCACCGCGAGGGTTTCGATCGCGGCTTCGAGCACCTCCCCGAACTTCGCGTTCTTGCGGACGGCTTTGCGCCATTCGACCAGGTCCACTACCGGTTCGCCTCGGTAGGCGAAGTCGGCCATCGTGTAGACCTCGGCCAACGTCCTGACCCGCTCTTGCACGAGCGGTGCCAACGGAGCCCAGCGCGAACGCAGCCACTCCTGCGAACGCTCGACGAAATCAGCTTCGGGCAGATTGCGAAGGTAGTGTGAGTTGACCGCAGCCAGCTTACGCTCGTCGAATATGGCGGGGGCCGACTTCACGTCCTCGAGACGGAACGCCTCGACCATCTCGTCGAGCGCCAAGATCTCACGATCGTCGCCGGGAGACCAGCCGAGCAGGGCCAGATAGTTGACCATCGCCTCGGCGAGGTAGCCGTCGTCTCGAAAATCCTCGACCGCCACCTTGTCACGCCGCTTGGACAGCTTCTTTCCCTGGGCGTTGTTGATAAGCGGCAGATGGGCGAAGACGGGAAGCTCACCGTAGCCGAGCGCCTCCCACAGCAACGCATACTTCGGAGTGTTCGAGGTGTGGTCCTCGCCGCGCACCACGTGCGTTATCGCCATGTCGGCGTCGTCGACGACGTTCGCCAGGATAAAGAGGGGCTCCC
This sequence comes from Actinomycetes bacterium, assembly GCA_021828685.1. Lineage (GTDB taxonomy): Bacteria > Actinomycetota > Acidimicrobiia > Acidimicrobiales > Palsa-688 > JAJZAM01. Next base: position 3,659 of record JAJZDJ010000150.1, read on the forward strand.
CGTTTGACTTGCGGACCCCGAAGTCCTCGATCGCGGCGAGCGGAAAGGTTGGATCTCCCCGTACGAGGTCGGTGAACTGCAGGGTTCCCTCTCTCGGCGTCTTGAAGCGCAGCATCAGTGACTCCGCTGGATCGAGCCCTCGGTCACGACAGAACCCGTCGTAGCCGGGAGGGCCACCGCGCTCGCGGGCACGTTGTTGTATCTGCGCTGTGGTGCAGTCGCAGGCGTAGACCGCTCCGCTCTGGACGAGCGTCGATATCGCGTCGCGATACAACTCCCCTCGTTCTGATTGGAGGTACGGGCCCTCGTCCCAGTCGAGTCCGAGCCAGCGTAAAGACGACAGTATGCCCTCGACGTGCTCGGGCCTGTTGCGCGCAGTGTCGGTGTCTTCGATTCGAAGGACGAACGTGCCCCCTTCTCGGCGTGCGAACATCCAGTTGAAGAGCGCGGTACGCCCGGTTCCGACGTGGAAATACCCTGTGGGTGACGGCGCTATTCGTACTCTGGGGGCGGCTTGCACTATCCCCACGCTAGCTCCCGTGCGCAGGGGCAAAGCTGAACGGGTTCAGCTAACCGTCTTCGGTTCAGCTAGCTAGAAGGTCGTACGCCTGGGTGCCCGACAGCTGCCGGCGAAGCTTGCCGATCGCGTCGCGCTCGATGCGACGGACACGCTCTGCCGTGAGCTGCATTTCCTCGCCGACTTCGCCCTGCGTGCGCGGCTCACCACGATCCAGGCCGTACCTCAACGTCAAGACTTGGCTTTCCTCGTCGGAAAGCTTAGCCAGGAAACGTGAGACCTCGTCAGGCAGCAAGCCCGAGGCTACCGATTCGAAAGGCGACTCTGCGGTCCTGTTGACCACCAGATCCCCGAGGCTCGTGTCGCCGTCCTCGCCGACAGTCACATCCAGGCTCATCGGGTCACTGTCGTAGCGGAACAGCTCGGATATGCCCGATTCGCTGATGCCCATCGCCTCGGCAAGCTCGGCGAGCGTTGCGGGCCGTCCAAGCTTGACTTCCATCTCGGCCTGGATGCGGCGCGCCCGCCTGATCTCGTCACCGATGTGCGCCGGGATCCGCACGGTGTGCGCCGTGTTCTCGACAGCCCGACCTATGGCCTGGCGTATCCACCAGGTAGCGTACGTCGAGAACTTGAAACCCTTGCGCCAGTCGAATTTCTCCACGGCATGGATGAGTCCCAGGTTCCCTTCCTGGATGAGATCGCTCAGGGGTAACCCGGACCACTGGTACTTGCGTGCCACAGAAACGACGAGGCGAAGGTTCGCGTTGATGAACTCGGCGCTCGCAGCCTCGCCCTCGCGGACGGCCTTGTTGAGCTTGCGCCGCTCGGCGGTCGTAAGGTGGGCGTGACCGGCGAGGGCCTCGCGGCCTGCCTGTCCCTCTTGGATGAGCCGACCAAGGCGCATCTCGTCGGACTTGGTGAGCAAAGGAAAGCTTCCGGCCTCGTCGAGATACAGTCCTAGAAGATCGGGGGCGTAAGATGTGCTTTGGGCCATGACTCTAGTGTTAACCCCAAGGACCAGTGGATTATGCCGGATCTTCGGTCCGGATACGTGTGACTCTCGACACTCTCTTGGCCGACCTTGACCTTTTTGTCGCCTTAGCGGGAAGATGAACCCTCATTTTCCAAGCTTTTGCGGTAATCGGGATGGCAAATCGACATCATCCTGGCGGCCCGCTCGGAATCACTACAGCCTCGTAGGTCGGCAACCCCGTACTCGGTCACGACCACATCTACGTCGCTGCGCGGCGTCGACACGACATCGGGTCGCGCCACAATCGTCGAGTGTCCACCGGCGGTGGACGCCATTGCGACCACGGATAGGCCTCCGCGAGAGGCAGAGGCCGCGACAGCGAAGTCGGGGTGGCCGCCGGGCCCGGCGACGATCCGCCCACCGGCCGACTCGACGTTGACGGAACCGTCCAGTCCGACCTGCACGGCGGTGTTTACGGCGACGAAACGCTCGATGGACGACACCGCGGTGAGGTCATGGCTCTCGGAGACCTCGATGAGCTCGAGGCGGCCACCGGCGATCATCGCCGAAAGGCGCTCCCCTCCCCACACGTAGGCCGCCCGGGCGGGGCCCGTTAGCAAGCCTCTGGCTTCAAGGTCGGCGAGCTCGTCTGTGACGAGCCCGGAATGCACGCTAACTGGCGTGTCCAAGCACGACACGACAGCCGCCCCGATCGCACCTGGACCCCACTGAAGCGTGGCACGAGGCGGAATCAAGCCAGCTACGTGGCGGCCTATAGCAAGCTGCACCGGCCCGCTGCGCACCGTAGGGGCCGGGTCCGCTGGCTCAGCTCGCTCCACCACGCCGAGAACCTCACATTCGGGAAGGAGCGGTTGACCGGGGCGAGCCTTGCCCGGCCAACGCTCCACCACGACCCGGCCTGAGGCCCGTACAGCGGCGAGCGCCCAGCCGGGGCTTCCCGCCAGACGCCACGAGCCGCCGTCCTCCCATGCGCCGACAACCACAATGTCTTGGCGCAGCCGGCCGGAGAACAGCCGTGACAGCGTCGACAGGCGCAACGGGACATAGTCGACGACTCCTGACGCCACTGCGCGCCTCGTGCCGGCCCCGACAAGGAACGTCGATATTTTGATCGGCACCTCCGCACCGAGGGCACCTGCAATCCAGGGCGGCTCCCGCACGACCCACCCGAGAAAGAGTTCGATCGACTCGGGGTTTGATGCCCACGCCCGAACACCGCGTCCGCGGCCGGCCGCATCGAGAACCTGCTCTGGCGGCGGCAGCGCTCCGTCGGGGCCATCCGCGTAAGCGATCCGTAGAGGCTGCCTTTGCGTAGCGCGGATCACCGGGCGTCCGGTTCAGCGAACTGCTACGGGAAGGACTGCCGGTAGCGTACTGCCATTCCCGAGTCGCTCACCGCGGTGCCGGGCAAGCAACACCGCGAAATCGCCCGCGTCGTCGAACCAGCGCTCGGCGACATCGAATCCTGCGTCGCGGAGCTCGTCGGAGAACCCGTCCGCTGTGAACTTCGTCGATATCTCGGTGAGGATCTCCTCGCCTCCCTCGAGCGACACCTCAAGGCCGACCTCTGGTAGTGAAACGACTTGCGCGTCAAGTGATCGGAGTCTCATTTCGATACGTGACTCGCTTTCGTTCCACGACGCCTGGTGAGAAAATTTGCTCAGGTCGAAGTCTCCGCCCATCTCCTTGTTCAAGACGTTGAGAATGTTCAAGTTGAACTCCGCAGTAACTCCTCCGGAGTCGTCGTAAGCAGCTATCAAGCGCGCCGTGTCTTTTACGAGGTCAACACCGATGAGAAGGCTGTCGCCGTCACTCATCGCACGGGCGAACCGGTCCAGCATCCGGCCACGTTCCTCCCGCGTGAAATTGCCGATCGTACTGCCTAGGAATGCCCACAGGCGGTTCCCGTCCCCGCCCAAACTGTCGAGGTCGGCACGGAGATCTCCGACGACCGCCTCGACTTCGACATGATAAAGGGAGTGCAAGTCGCATGCTGCCTTTCGGAGCACGTCTTCGGCGATATCGAAGAGGATCACCCGCTCCAACACGTTCGCTGCAGCCATCGCGTCGAGGAGTACCCGGGTCTTTTCAGAGGTTCCCGAGCCAAGCTCGACGAGGGTGTCGGCTCCTGACACCTCTACGATATCTTCCGCCTTGCACTCGAGTATCGCCCGCTCCGTCCGGGTCGGGTAGTACTCCGCGAGGCGTGTGATCTCGTCGAACAATCCGCTTCCCCGGTCGTCGTAGAACCATGCGGAAGGGATCGACTTGACTCGAGCACACAACCCGATTCGGGCGTCTTCTATCAACCTGGCACGCCTTGCGTCGATCGCGCCCGGCCCTACAGCGCTCGGATAGGTCAACGACTCTCACACGTCCTTCGCTAGGCGCACGCCGCTGAAGGCCCAGCGGGCGTGTGGAGGATAGAAGTTGCGGTACGTCGCTCGTATGTGTCCGAGTGGGGTGGCGGCGCTTCCGCCTCGAAGCACCTGCTGGTTGACCATGAACTTCCCGTTGTACTCCCCGACCGCCCCTGCTGCGGGGCGGAACCCGGGGTAGGGAAGGTACGCCGACGACGTCCACGCCCACGCGCCGCCAAACATCTC
>JAJZDJ010000151.1 GCA_021828685.1 Actinomycetes bacterium
TGCGTGCGTCGGGCGGGCGGGACTTGAACCCGCGACCCCCAGACCCCCAGTCTGGTGCGCTACCAAACTGCGCCACCGCCCGAAAACTACATAGGCACCTTACCCGACGACACGCACTGCGAGTCAAACGTGCTTCGGGAGCCACTCCGCGAACCAATAGATCCGGTAGATCAAGTAGCCGGCGAGGCCTACGAGCAAGGCCTTGAAATGCCACGGGACTTTACGTGGTCCCGTCTCGAGGACCGTTCCGCAGGTCGGGCACGCTCCGTTCTCGGCGAGGTTCTTCGCGTTCCAGAAGTGGCTGCAGTCCTCACACCACGGCATGGGCGGGCCTCTCAGAGAGCAATCTCACCGCTGCGACGGTTCCCTCTCTCCTCAAACTCTCCTCACCGCCAGGATCGCCACGTCGTCGCCGAGAGGACCGGAAGCGAAGTCGCGGGCTGCTTCGAGAAGGTCTTTGCAGAGGATCGACGCGTCCTGGCCGGGATCTCGTCGTAGAGCGGCCGCGATCCTGTCCTCCCCGAAGATCTGACCTCCCGACCGCGCCTCGGCGAGTCCGTCTGTGTACATGAGAATGACGTCGCCGGCAAGGAGGGGCCGTTCCCTCGAAAAGTAGGTTCCCGCAGGATCCAAGGTCAAAAGTGGCCCGGTAGCCCTAAGAGCGTGTATCTCCGAGTCCTGCCACAGCCAGGTAGCCGGATGCCCCGCCGACGCGTGGCGTAACGTTCCGGCTACCGGGTCGAGCACTACCACGCAGACCGAGACGAGATCCTCCGGGCGGCTCCCTACGGAAAGTGCCCGGTTGAGCTCCTCCAAAGCTTGCGCAGGGTCACGGAACTGGCGGATAAAGGTTCGGAGCAGGTATTTGACCTGAAAAGCCGTGATCGAAGGGTCGATCCCGTGCCCAGCGACGTCGCCGATGACGATCGCGAGGCGTCCTCCCGTCGTCGAGAACACGTCGTAGAAGTCACCCGCCATCATGCCGCTGCCGGGCTCGTAGACCCGCCCGAGCTCGAATCCCTCGACCTGGGGGAGGGTTTCTGGGGCCAGACGGTCAGCCCAACGCCTCGGAGCGAGCTGGTCCTGGGCGAGCACCTCCTCCGCCCGGCGCTCGAGCATGGCGCGCACCTCGGCTGTTCGAGCTTCCGCCAGAAAACGGGGCGCGAAGCGGACAGTCATCAGCACCGGGATAGCAACAGCGGCAAGCGGGATCGAAAACCACGCCGACTTCGACTCGGCCCCGATCCCGAGGGCAACGGCGAGGATCGCGTAGAGCAGCGTTGCGTGAAGGTCCTTGTCGAAGGCGGCCCGGGCCAGCTCGTGGGCTTCCCGGCCGTTCGACGACGCCGAAGTTTCGACCTTGATGCGCCGGGCGGCGCGCGCGAGGCGAGCCGCCGCACGGCCCCACAAGGCGGCCGCGACCACACAAAGTATCGCGGCTACCGCCAGCCAAGGCTTCGGGGGCATGCCACCTAGGCTACCTGCGCAGCGACCCCGATGGGGTTTCTGTCACCGGATTGTGCGAATCGGCGGTCTTAGGAAGTGCGTCTGCGAACCCGGAACACGAGCGGTGTCGGGCCGAAGTCGAAATGGTCCCGCAGGCGCCGCTCCAGGTATCGCAGGTACGGGCCGGGGATTGTCTTGGTTGCGAACAAGGTGAAAGTCGGGGGATCAACTGTCCCCTGCGTTGCGTAGAGCACCCTGCCGCCCGATGATGCGTGGGCGGCCTGGGCGGCGGCTATAACCCGGTTCAATTCAGAGGTCGGCACCCTCTTGGATGACGCCTCGATCGCTTTATGGACCGCAGGGAGCAGCTTGTGTACGCCGAGCCCGGTCTTGGCGCTCAGGGTGAGCACAGGCGCGTAAGCGAGGAAAGCGAGGCGGTCGGCCACCTCCGCGCGCATGTCAGCGCGCCCGGAAGCGTCCAAGACATCCCACTTGTTGAGAACCAGCACGGCAGGGCCGCCGGCAGCGTCGACTCGCTCCGCGAGGCGTTGGTCCTGGCGAGTGATGCCTTCGGATGCGTCCATCACCATGACTGCGCATCGAGCCCGGTCAAGCGACTGCAGCGCCCGGACCATCGAGTAGTACTCGGCGCCTTCGGCCTCTTTGCTCCTGCGCCGCATGCCCGCCGTGTCGACGAGCACCATGTCGCCGTCAGGTGTGGATATCAACGTGTCGATGCTGTCCCTGGTGGTGCCGGCCAGGTCGTGAACCACCGAACGCTCGTCGCCGATCAACCGGTTGAACAGCGTCGACTTGCCGACGTTCGGCCTTCCGACGATCGCCACGCTCGGTGGCCCGTCGGGGCCGGGGCCAGTGTCTCCCCCGGACTCCGGCTCCTCGAGCGGCGCGAACATGCCTACCAGCGCATCGAGCAGGTCCCCGGTGCCGCGCCCGTGCAGGGCGCTGATCGGGTGCGGGTCCCCGAGGCCGATCCTGGTGAAGCCCCAGACGTCGCTCTCGCGATTCGACGAGTCCACCTTGTTCGCGACGAGCAGCACCGGTCGGCCGAGTCGGCGCAGCAGGGCAGCGACTTTCGCGTCGTCGTCGGTGATACCTACTGTCCCGTCGACGACGAACAGTACGGCGTCGGAGTCCCGGATCGCACGCTCCGCCTGGCGCGACACCTGGCGGTCCAGGCTCGATCCGCTCGTCAGCCATCCACCGGTGTCGACGATCGTGAAAGGCCGTCCGGCCCATTCCGCCGCCAAGAACTTGCGGTCGCGGGTCACCCCGGGGTGTTCCTCGACGATCGCCTCGCGTCTGCCTACGATACGGTTGACCAGGGTGCTCTTGCCGACATTCGGCCGTCCGACCACCGCGACGAGCGGCATCACGACGGGCTCGCGGCCAGGGCGCGCCGCAGTGCAGCCCCGTCGGTGCGGATGACCTCGACAGGTCGGGGAAGGTCGGCGACGGCGACCCCATCAAGGAACATGCCGCCGGACAGGCAGACGTCGGGCAGCAGATAGCGCCTGCCTTCCGGCGACTCCGACAGCACCCTCGACACGTCGGAGCCGGTGAGAAGACCGGCGACGGAGATGTTGCCTCCGAAGTACTCGTTGCGCACCCCGATCACCTCGGCGTCCGGTCGGACGGCCGCCACCAGCGGGCGTATCACTTCTACAGCGTACGCCCCGGTGAGGACACTGACCGCGGCCGGCCCGATTGTCGGCGGGCGGAGCTCTTTCGGCGGGCGGAGCTCTATCGGCATCCAATCGGTGTCATCGTCCCGGCCGTCGCCGAGACGAGGGGCTCGGTAGCCACTCGCCGGGGCCCCGTCCACCGAAGCGAAGAACCCACCCGGCCGGGCGTCCTCGCCGCCGGCAGTGCCGCGGAACTGGGCCTCGAAGAGCCTGGTCATACCTACGCCGTTCTCGTGTTGGGCGACGTCGCCGTACGAAGCAAGCTCAGGCAGGGGTCGACCGGCCTGCAGGTAGTACTCGTCGGACGCGAAGACCATCGGGTGGCCGACCGCCGAGACGAACAGGCTCTGCCACTCCTCCACCAGATCGACCACCGCCGCGGCTTCAACGATAGTGTGAGGCCTCATCGTCGACTCGACGTTCCACCTGCTCACGCCGAGCGGAACGCACGCAACGCTCGCCAACTCGGGGTAGGAGTCCATGATCCCGGCCAGGGACGATTCCAGCACCTCCCCGTCGTTGACACCCGGGCACACCACGATCTGGCCGTGGACACGCACCCCGTTGTCGAGCAGAGCCCGGAGCCAGCGCAGGCTCGTAGCCCCCCGACGGTTGCGCAGCATCGAAGCCCGAACGTCGGGATCAGTGGCGTGGATGCTCACCCACAGCGGCGACAGACCCTCCGAGACGACCCGATCGAGGTCGAGCTCGTTGAATCGGGTGAGGGTCGTGAAGTTCCCGTAGAGGAACGAAAGCCTGTAGTCGTCGTCGCGCACATACAGGCTCTTGCGCATCCCCTTGGGGAGTTGATGGATAAAACAGAAGGCGCAGTGGTTGTCGCACGTTCGCACACGATCGAAAAGTGCCGCATCGACCTCGATGCCGAGCGGCTCGAATCCTTCGCGCTCCACCCTGGCGGACATCTCGATCCCGCCCCGACGCACCTCGATGTCGAAAGCCTCCTGGTCGGCGATCAGCTGGTACTCGATGACGTCGCGCGGCTCCTGGCCGTCCATCGACAGGATCTGGTCTCCGGGAAGCAGCCCGGCCCGCGCAGCAGGTGAATCGGAGGCGACCGCCACCACGACAGGCAAAGACATAACCCAGACACGGTACTCTGCGATAGTGCATCGGGTTGATCGGGTCCTTCTCGCGTGGCCGCGGGGCTTCTGCGCCGGTGTCGAGATGGCGATCAAATCGCTGGCGTGGATGACGACCGTGTTCGAGCCTCCGGTCTACTGTTTTCATGAGATCGTCCACAACAACCTGGTCGTGAGCCGCTTCGAGGCGGCCGGGGTGCGCTTCGTAGACGACCTCGCCGAGGTCCCACCGGGGGCGCCGCTCATGCTTTCGGCGCACGGCTCGCCGCCCGAGCTGGTCGAAGAGGCACGCCGGCGCGGCGGGATCGTCGTCAACGCAGTCTGTCCGCTCGTGAAGAAGGTCCACCACGAGGTGAAAGTGCGTGCCTCCAAGGGCTACAGCATCGTCTACGTGGGCCACAAAGGCCACCAAGAGGCCATCGGCACCGAAGCTGTAGCACCCGACGCCGTCAAGCGCGTCGAAAGCGTCGAGGAGCTCTCAGCGATCCCCGACACTCCTGGAGACGTGGCGTTCCTGGCGCAGACAACCCTCGCCGTCGACGAGTGGCAGACGATCATGGAAGCCGCCAAGCAGCGCTGGCCCGACTTGTGGATGCCGGGCACATCCGACCTCTGTTTCGCGACGACGAACCGCCAGCGGGCCCTCAAAGCTATCGCCGGGCGCTGCGACTGCGTCGTCGTCGTAGGGTCGCGCACCTCGTCGAACACTCTCGCCCTCGTGCGGACCGCGCAAAGTTCCGGCTGCGAGAAGGTCGTCCGCGTCGACGACCCGTCCGAGCTTCCCGACGACCTTTACGGGACGGTCGGGGTGATCGCCGGAGCTTCCGCGCCCGAGGAGCTCGTCGAAGCCCTCGTCGCCACTCTCGAACCGGTCGACGGGGTCGAGGAAGTCCGCGAGACCGACGAGGACGAATATTTCCCACTCCCACGAGAGTTGCGCGAGACGCTCCGCCGTCTCGGTACCCTCACTGCTCTCGGAGCGCTCGCGCCTGACCCGACGGTGACCGTCCCTACCGACGACAGGTCTGCGTCGGCGGCGTCCGCGCTAGCAAAGCTGTCCGTCGTCGCTAGGAGCTGAAAGCTTGCTAGCGTCTACCGGCCCGCACGAGCGCCTCGTCGAAGGATTCCTGTAGCGCGACAGCGAGCGCCGCGGTCAGCTCCGAGACCGCCCTCCTAGGCACCCGCCCCGACGCGCCTGGCGGCGGCGGCTGGATCGGCTCCCCCACGACCACGACGACCTTCACGAGCTTGACGCCGCGGCTGCCTTTGGGCATCGCCCATTCACTTCCCCCGATACCGACGGGGACTATCGGCACCCCGGCGCGCGCAGCGACGAAAGCCGCTCCCTCGAAAAGCGGATGCAGACGCAGCCCGCTCCGGCGGGTGCCTTCGGGGAAGAGCACCACGGGCTCCCCCGAGCGGACCGCCTCCTCGCAGTGGCGCAGAGCGTCACGGTCTGGCACTCCACGGTGAACAGGGAAAGCCCCGAGCGAGCTGAACAACGCCCCCGACCACCGGTACTTCCAGAGGCTGTCCTTGCCCATGAACCGGATCCGCCGGTGCGTGAGGCACCCTGCGAGGAGCGTGTCGATGTTCGAGCGGTGCACCGGGGCTATCACGTACGCCCCGCTGGCAGGAAGCCTGTCGGCGCCCACGACCTCGACGCGCCAAAGAAGCCTCGACACCACCTCGACGAGTCCCCTTGCGAAGGCATACCAGACGAGAGCGAGGCGTTCCCTCACCGCTGCAGTCCTCTCCGCTGCATTCCTCTCCGCTGCCTTCTTCACTGCACGCCCCCCCACTTGGATCTGGCGATCTCCAGCACCTTGTCGACGACCTCGTCGCTGCTGAGCGCGGTCGTGTCGAGCACTACCGCGTCGGGAGCAGCGCTGAGCGGCGAAGCCGCTCGAGTCGAGTCCGCGCGGTCGCGCCTGACCATGTCGGCCGCCACGTCGCTGTAGTCGCGGTCGCGCATCTCCTTGCTGCGCCGGTCGGCTCTAGCGTCCTCGCTCGCCGTGAGAAAGACCTTCACCTGCGCGCCGGGGAACACAACCGTCGCTATGTCACGTCCCTCCATGACGACCCCCGCCCTTCCCGTCGCCCACTCCCGCTGCCTGAGCACGAGCTCGGATCGGACCATTGGGTGAGCGGCGACGCTGCTCACAGCGCGGGTCACTTCGGGACCGCGGATCTCGATGGTGGCGTCAGCCCCGTTGACCACGACACGCTCGCCGACCTCCAGGTCCATGCGTTTGGCTATCTCGCCCACCCGCTCGGCGTCTTGGGGGTCGACACCCCTTCGGATCGCCTCGAACGCGACCGCACGATACATCGCCCCGGTGTCGAGGTAATCGAAGCCCAACCTTGAGGCGACAGCTCGCGCGACGGTCGACTTACCCGAGCCGGCGGGTCCGTCCAGCGCTACGACGTGGGATTCGACGTGCATATCGCAAAGTCCTCCTCGAAGCCGGGGTAACTCGTCGCCACCGACTCCCAGGCGTCAATTGTGACAGGAGCCGCCGAGCGAAGCGACGCGACCGCCATCGACATCGCCACCCGGTGGTCGCCCTCGGAGTCGACGATTCCGCCTTTGAGCGACGCGCCGGCACTGCCTTCTACGAAGAGGCCGTCCGGCCGGCCCTCCGCTGTAGCGCCGAGCGTCCGCAACGCTCCTACCGTCGACTCCACCCGGTCGCTTTCCTTGTGGCGCAGCTCGCCGGCGTCGGAGAAGACAGTCGCCCCCTCTGCGAACGCCGCAGCCACCGCAAGCACTGGTATCTCGTCGATGAGACCGGGGATCTCGGCACCGCCGACCTGCGTGGCGAGAAGCGGGCCGAAGGCAGCCCGTACGTCGCCGACCTGGCGTCGATCGTCGAAACGGGCGACCTCCACGTTCGCGCCCATCCGCTCGAGCACCGCAAGAAAACCGGCTCGCTGCGGCCCGAGGTACACGTCTTCCACTGTCAGGTCGCTTCCGGGGGTGATGCACGCCGCGACTATCCAGAACGCCGCCTGCGACGGGTCCCCAGGAACGTCGAAGTCGCACGGTGACAACGGCCCGGGCGTGACGGTCACTGACCCTTCGCCAACACGAACCTGCCCTCCCCAAAGGGGAAGCATCTCTTCGGTGTGCACCCTCGTCGGGTGGCGCTCCCGCACGGTCGTCTCACCCTCGGCGGAGACGCCCGCGAGCAGGATCGCACCTTTGACCTGAGCGCTCGGCACGGGAAGCTCGTAGTCGATCCCGTGCAGATGGCCGCCCCTCACGACCAGCGGCGGCAAGCTCCCGTTTCCTCGCCCGTCGAGAGTCGCGCCCATCGACCTGATCGGCTCGACCACGCGACCCATCGGTCGGCGGGCTATGGACCGGTCTCCTTTCAACACGGTCAGAGCCTCGATAGCGGCCGCCCAGCCGACCATCAGGCGGATGGCAGTGCCCGAGTTTCCGACGTCGATGACGTCGTCTGGC
>JAJZDJ010000152.1 GCA_021828685.1 Actinomycetes bacterium
CAAGCCCCGCTGCGGATCCCCAACCGGAAACCCCCAGACGGGCAATGTGGGATCTGGCGTCGCCGGATCATAATCCGTCGTAGGTTCCGATCGAGCGGGCGACCCTGAGGTAGCCCCCTCTGTGCTCTGCCCACCCGCACCCACAACACCCGCACCCGCAACACCCGCACCCACAACACCCACCCGTGCGACGCCAACCCCCGCGCTGGCAGGCCTGGAAGTCGCCGCCTTCGGCAGGGACACCGCTTGGATCCCCGCAGCGCGCTGCATCGCCTCCCCGCGATTGGTCGGTGCACGAACGTTTGGCGGCTCTGCCCGCTCCACCTGGGGCCGGGCAAGGGCCGTCCCGCACCTGGCGCAAGCAGCGTCGCTCGACGCTCCTGCGACCGTGCCACAGCGGGGACAGAAAATCACGTGTTCAGATTACCCCGACACCGTGACGTTGACTTGGCGTATCCCACGACGAGACCCAAGAGTTCGCTTAACATCCTTGAAGTCGCCCCCCAGACCGTGTCTCCGTACAGTTCGAAGAACTCGATGGAGCGTTCCCCGCCTCCGTCCAGGGTCCATATTTCTTCCCGGTAGACCTCAGGGTGCAACAGCTCGACCAACGGGACGGTGAAAGCCCGATCGACCTCCGCGGGGCTTGCGATCAGCTGCGGCCTTGACGGAACGCTTCCAACGAACGGCGTGATCGGTGCAACGTCGACAGCGGTGGTCGTGGTGGCCAGCTGCCCGAAGATCTCGACGTCCGAGGAGGGGATACCGACCTCCTCACGAACCTCCCGAAGCGCGGCTTCGAGCGCCGTTTCGCCCGGATCGATCCTCCCGCCCGGAAATGCAACCTGGCTGGTGTGCGAGCGCATCCTCGCTGAGCGTCTCGTCAGTACCACGTGAGCCTGGTCAGCTTCGTCGAAGAGGATGCACGCTACGGCGGCCGGGCGGCGACGCTGGCTCCCGTCGCTCTGGCCGGCCACTCGGACCGGCGCCTCGATGCGCAGCGCCGGCGGCTCGCCACGATCTTCCAGAGCGGCCCGCACAAAGTCCACGCTGATTGCGTCAAGAACCCGCCCCTCGGGGTCAGCCCAAGCGGCCCCGGGACCGACCCGCCAGTTCGCAGGCCGGGGGATCAATTGCGGGCCGCCTCTCAACTGCTCGACACCTTTGCGAAAGCAGGCCGACCCCAAAAGCGGAGCCGGCCTGCGTTTCTCAGTTGTACATCTATACGCCGGTCGAGAAAGGCTGGCGTCATTCGGAGATTGGTTTGGGCTTAGAAGCCCATTCCTCCCATGCCACCCATACCGCCCATGCCACCGCCACCACCGGGGGGCATGGCAGGGCCCTTCTTCTCGGGCTTGTCGGCTACGAGTGCCTCAGTGGTGAGCAGCAACGCCGCTATAGACGCCGCGTTCTGCAACGCAGAGCGCGTCACCTTGGCCGGGTCGATTACTCCGGCCTTGACCAGGTCGACGAACTCGCCTGTAGCGGCATTGAGTCCGATCGAGCCGACTTCGCGCTCGGCCTGCTGGACGATCACCGAACCCTCGAGGCCGGCATTGATCGCTATCCACTTGAGGGGCTCCTCGAGCGCACGCATGACGATCGAAGCACCGGTAGCCTCGTCGCCAGAAAGCGAGGCAACGACTTCCGCTACAGCCGGGCGGCTGCGAAGCAGAGCAGTCCCACCACCGGCAACGATGCCCTCCTCGATAGCAGCGCGAGTCGCAGACAGGGCGTCCTCGATGCGGTGCTTCTTCTCCTTGAGCTCCACTTCCGTAGCGGCGCCCACCTTGACGACGGCAACACCGCCGGAGAGCTTCGCCAAGCGCTCCTGGAGCTTCTCGCGGTCCCAGTCGGAGTCGGTGTCGTCGATCTCGCGCTTGATCTGGGCGATGCGGCCCTTGACGTCGGTTTCCGAACCGCCGCCTTCGACGATGGTGGTGTTGTCCTTGTCGATGACCACCTTGCGGGCCCGGCCGAGCAGGTCGAGCGTGGTGTTCTCGAGTTTGAGACCCACCTCCTCGGAGATGACCTGGCCACCGGTGAGGGTCGCCATGTCGCCGAGCATCGCCTTACGGCGGTCGCCGAAGCCAGGAGCCTTGACAGCCACCGAGGTGAAAGTGCCCCTGATCTTGTTGACGACGAGAGTCGCAAGGGCTTCGCCTTCGACGTCCTCGGCGATGATCAGAAGCGGCTTGCCTGCCTGCATGACCTTCTCGAGGACAGGAACCAGGTCGTGCACTGCGCTGATCTTGGAGTTGGCGATGAGGATGAAAGGATCCTCCAGGACCGCCTCCTGGCGCTCTGCGTCAGTAACGAAGTACGGCGAGAGGTAGCCCTTGTCGAACTGCATGCCCTCGGTGAAGTCGAGCTCGAGGCCGAAGGTGTTGGACTCCTCGACTGTCACGACGCCGTCCTTGCCGACCTTGCTGATCGCATCGGCGAGGACTTCGCCGATAGAGGTGTCCGCAGCCGAGATGGAAGCCACCTGGGCGATCTCGGACCTGCCGTCGATCTCCTTGGCCTGCGCGTTGATCGCGGCGACCGCTGCGACGACAGCCTTTTCGATGCCGCGCTTGAGCGACATCGGGTTGGCGCCAGCAGTCACGTTGCGTAGGCCCTCGTGGATGAGAGCCTGGGCGAGAACAGTTGCGGTCGTGGTGCCGTCGCCGGCCACGTCGTTCGTCTTGGTCGCGACCTCTTTGACCAGCTGGGCCCCCATATTTTCGAACGGGTCCTCGAGCTCCACCTCGCGGGCGATGGTCACGCCGTCGTTGGTGATGGTCGGGGCGCCGAACTTCTTCTCGATGACCACGTTACGGCCCTTGGGACCGAGGGTTACCTTGACAGTATCGGCCAGCTGGTTGACCCCAGCCTCGAGGCCGCGGCGGGCCTTGTCGTCGAACTTGAGTTGTTTAGCCATTTAGCTCACCTTCGCCAGGACGTCCCGGCTCGTCAAGATCAGGAGGTCTTCGCCGTCGATGGTGATCTCGGTCCCGCCGTACTTGGAGTAGACGACCTTGTCGCCCACCTTGATGTCGAGCGGGATCAGCTCCCCGCTGCTCTCGGCGCGCCGGCCGGGACCTACAGCGAGGACTTCGCCCTGCTGTGGCTTCTCTTTTGCGGTGTCGGGGATGACAAGACCGGACGCGGTCCTCTCCTCGGCTTCGCTCGGGCGTACGACGATCCGGTCGTCGAGTGGCTGCAGACTCATATCAGTGCGCCTCCATAGGTTGTTAGCACTCTCGGGTTACGAGTGCTAAGACTAGCGGGCCCGCCGCGCTAGTTCAACCAGCTTTCACCCCCCTGGACGAGTTTTCTCAGAGAATCCTCTCTCAGACCTCGAAGCGCAGCCTCAGGTTCGGGTTCGCGGCGACGTCTAGCGGCGTCGGCCCGTCGGTTCGCAGGCGGTACCAGGCGGTCGCCCCGACCATCGCAGCGTTGTCGGTGCACATGGCGCGGCTCGGAAGAAAGCAGGCCCTGCCATCCGACGCGGCAGCCTCGGCCACCGCTGCCCGCAGAGCGGAGTTGGCCGCGACCCCCCCGCCTATGCAGATCGACTTCGCGTCCAGCTTGCCGGCGGCGGCGCGCACCTTGTCCACTAGCACGTCTACGACGGCAGCCTGGAAGCTCGCTGCGACGTCCTTGACATCGATGTCGGGGTTCTTGCGGACGTAGTTGATGACGCTCGTCTTCAAGCCACTGAAAGAGAAATCGAAGCCTTGACCGCGAAGGCCCCTCGGGAACGCAACGGCCGCAGGGTTGCCGGTAGCCGACAGCTTGTCGATCACCGGGCCGCCGGGGTAGCCGAGCCCGAGAAAACGAGCGACCTTGTCGAAAGCCTCGCCCGCTGCATCGTCGATCGTCTGGCCGACAAGACGGTAGCGGCCCTCGTCGCTCATGTGGACGATCATCGTGTGGCCACCCGACACGAGAAGAACTACAGCCGGCAGCGCCATGTCAGGATCCTCGAGGAACGCAGCATGAAGGTGCCCCTCCATGTGGTTGACCCCGACGAAAGGCAGCCCCCACGCAAGCGAGTAAGCCTTCGCAGCACTCACACCGACCAGCAGCGAACCGATGAGCCCAGGCCCGATAGTGGCAGCCACCGCATCGAGGTCCCCTCGGGCGATGCCGGCCCTGGAAAGCGCCTCGCCCACCACCGGCGTCAACAGGTCGATGTGGGCGCGCCCCGCCACTTCGGGAACCACCCCGCCGAACGCCGCGTGCAGGTCCACCTGGCTTGACACGACCGAGCTTGCGACGTTGCGGCCGTCCACGACGACTGCAGCTGCGGTCTCGTCGCAGGATGTCTCTATCGCCAGAATCGCCGTCACTGCGGCCCCGGCCTGGTGGAATCGATCGTGACCCCGCCGACCGCGCTACTAATACGGCCTATGCGCTCCAGGTAGATGTCCGAGTCGATGTCGTGAACCCACATCACCAAAGCGTCCTCGCCGTTCTCGGAGTAGTAGCTCTTGCGTATCCCCTCGGTTTCGAAACCGAAGCGCCGGTACATCGCCTGAGCCGCCGTGTTTGACATCCGGACCTCCAACGTCATGTTCCTCGTAGCGCGCCGAAGGGCTTCGCTGTGCAGGTTGATAAGCAGCCGTGTTCCGATCTGATGGCGCTGCCACGCGGGATCGACAGCAATGTTCGTCACGTGGCTCTCCTCGTAGCCGACCATCAGCCCGGCGTATCCGACTACCCGTCCCGCGACACGGGCCACTACGTAGTGGCGTGTCTGGCGTTGGCCGAGCTCGCTCAAGAACAGGCCGAGCGACCACGGGTTCGGGTAGGCCTTGTGCTCGATCTCGAGGACCCGACGCAGATGACGACGCCTCATCAGGACCAGGTGCACCTCGATTGGAACGGGCCCTTCTCTCCCGGTTTCCCCGGTAGCCATCAGCGCTGATCCCATCCGATACGGACGTCTGCATCCCGCATGTAGCGCGCCGAGACAAGAGCTGCCTCAACTCCCTCCACTTCAGCGGTCATATCTGCGAGGCATTCAGCGCTCGGATAGTCGAAGCGCGAGGGGGCTAGTTCTATTCGCTCGTCGAGCGACGACAGCTCCGACTCGTATCGACGGGCCCCGTCGCCTGTGACCACGACAGGTCCCGAGGTGGCGGCGAGGCCTTTTGCCAGATCCGACGGCGACGCGACCTCGGCTGCTCGGATGGTTTCGACGCCTCCCGGCGCTGCGCGGTGCAGCGACCAGAACACCTCCCCCCGCCTGGCGTCGACGACAGACGCCACGGTGCGGGGATCGTGGCGCCATGCGAATGCGAGAGTTTCGAGTGAACCAGCCGCTACGACCGGAATGCAGAGCGCATCGCCGAGCGCCTTGGCTGTCGCGATTCCGACCCGCAGCCCGGTGAAGAGTCCAGGCCCCACGTCCACTGCAATCCTGCTGAAAGAGCTCACCTCGACCCCGGAAAGCTCGCACAAGGCGCGTATCGCCGGGGCGAGCGTCTCAGCGTGTCGGCGTCCGACTCGCAGCGAGAACGACGAAAGAATGCCGTCCTCGTTGCGGAGAGCGACGCTCACCTGCGGCGTCGAAGTCGATATCGCCATCGTCAACGTCATGGGCTTGGTACCTGTTGCGCGTCCAGGCCAGCCAGTCTGGCCTCCCACGCCGATCCGACCGCCTCGACGTGTGCGATCCGGCGGTTCTCGTCGACGCCGGGGCGAAGGGACACGAGCAGATGCCCTCCCGGGAGTGCTGCGGCCGCCCGCTCCCCCCATTCGACCACGACCACAGCGCCGTCGTCGAGCATCTCCGCGAGCGCCAGGTCCACCACCTCGGAGAGTCGTTCGAGTCGGTAGACGTCCACGTGTACGAGGTCGAATCCGCCGGCCGTCGGGTAGATGTTCATCAGGGTAAAAGTTGGGCTCGTCACAACGGAGTCCACTCCGAGGGCCGCCGCCATTCCCTGAGTGAAGGTGGTCTTGCCTGCTCCGAGGTCGCCCTCCAGGAGGATCACGTCGCCCGGCTCGACGATTCGTGCGATCTGTGAGCCGAGCCGGCGTGTGGCATCGGCGTCGTTGCAGCCGACTTCGAGCGGTGTCAAGCCCCGCCGACCTGTCTTGTTTGCGCCTGGCCGAGCGATTGACGCGCCCTCACGAAATCGGCTCGCATGGCTGCCAGGACCTCTCCGCCACCACGCAGGGCGGCGGCAGGATGAAAGGTCGGCACTACCACGGTAGGCCCACCCCCAGGCCAAGGGTAGGTCTTGCCTCGAAGACGCGTGATCCCCACCCCGGAATCGAGGAGTGTCCGGGATGCGAAGTTACCCAGGGTTATCACCACTTCCGGTGCGACGAGCGCCACCTGGGCGTCGAGATAGGGGCGGCACTCGGCGATCTCGTCTGGGAGTGGGTCGCGGTTGTCGGGGGGGCGGCATTTGACGACGTTTGCGATGTAAACCTCGCCGCGTTTCAAACCGGCTTCCTCCGACAGCAGCCGGTCAAGAAGTCGCCCAGAGCGGCCTACGAAAGGACGACCCTGAAGGTCCTCGTCGCGCCCGGGGCCTTCTCCGACGACCATCAGCGAGGCGGAAGGGTCGCCCTCACCGAACACGACGGTGTGGCGGCCGCCGGCCAACCGGCAGCGCTGGCACACGCTCGCTTTCGCCTCGATCTCCGACAGTTCCGCCATGCACCCCAATCGTACGTGCTCCACCCCTGCCGGTGACAAACGGTAACTACCCCTGCGATCCGGTCGTCAACGGGTGCCTCACCCCGGCCGGCCACTGCTTGTCGAGACGGTGGGGTAGCTTGGAGGCACAACGCATCGACCGCTTCGAAGCGGTCCGGGAAAGGGCATGACCGACCATGAGCAACCCTCCTCCTCCCCCCCCACCGGGCGGCTACCCCGGCGGCGGTTTTCCGGGCGGCGGCTACCCCGGCGGCAACTACCCGGCCGGGGGGTTCACCCCTGGAGGTTTCGACGTTCCGGGCCTAGGTTCAGATGTACTCGCCACGTGGTGGCATCGCGTGGGAGCTTCGATCGTCGACGGTTTGATAGTCGGCGTACCGGTCGTGCTTCTGGTTGCTGCCGCGGGGATGAGCGGAGTCTCCGCGAACCTTCCCGAAAGCGTCATCGCCGCCGTCTACGCCTTCGCACTGATCGCCTGGTGGGGAGGCCAAACCATAGGCAACCGGGCTGTCAGGACGCGCGTAGTTGACGCGGTCACCGGAGGGCCCGTCGACGCCCGCCGCTCGGCTATCAGGGCGGCGGTGATGTGGGTCCTTACCATCACGTTCGTTGGCGGTATCGCCGACATCTTGTGGCCGTTATGGGACCGACGAAAGCAGACCCTTCACGACAAGGCGGCCGGCACACTCGTAACTCGAACCTGAGCGAACGGCGAGCTGCTCAGGTTCCGTAAAGCGCAGGTCAGCCGACCTCGCCGTTACTGCTTAGAGCATCTTCCACGGCCCGCTCGGTCACCCACGCTCCAAGCGACTGCAGCACCGGAAGATTTGTCTCGACTTCGCCCGTCGCTGCAACGACGATCGCGTCACCGTCAGCAGCGGTGTGAACCGGGTCGAGCGCCCGCGCCAATCCGTCGTGGCCGGACTGCGCAACCTTGTGGCAGTAGAGCTTGTCGATCCTTGCGTTCGTGACGATTACCCCGATAGTCGTCGCCTCGACACCTGTCGAAGCTTGAGCAGGGTCCCATATGCGGGGCCGGCCGTCGC
>JAJZDJ010000153.1 GCA_021828685.1 Actinomycetes bacterium
TCCCCTCCTCGGCGCCTTGCGCGTCGACGTTGCGCAAGGGGGATCCGACGATTACAGCCAGTTCAGCTTCCCAATCGACGGCATCCGAGATTGACGGGATCACGATGTCGTCGTTGGCTCCGATAAGAGCTTCCGCGTACTTGGCGAAGAGAGTCGGATGGCTCGGCGTTTCACGGCCCATCTCCTTGATATGAGCCTTGTAGTTGACTCCCACGCAGATGACTTTGCCGGGACGGGGAACAACCGGGGCGTAGTCCAAGCCGGCGAGCTCGTGAGAGGCCCCGCTCGCCCGTGAGGCCGTGGCACGCCAATCGGGATTAGCGAGAAGGACCCCTACGTCCGAATGGCCGGTTTCTACTGCGCGCTCGGCGTCGAGTCGAACTGCGCGCGTGCCTGACGGTGTACGAATAGTTGCAAGGCGCATTAGACGCCGACCTCCGTAAATTCTAGAAGTGAGTGAATGGACGAGGGTATCGGGTATCGCCTAGCAGCCGGGAACGCTGTCGACGGCCAATCTCGTACCGGCAGGCCTAGCGGCCCACGACGACTCGAGACCGTGAACGAGCGACACCATGGCATCGTGCAGCAAAGTCGGAACACCGACGCGACGGCCCTGCGACGCGACCCCGCCGTTGATCACGTCGATTTCGGTCGGACGGCGGGCGGCCACATCCTGGAGCATGCTCGGCTTGTGCCAGAAAGCTTCGTCGATCGCTTCTCGAATGGATTCGGCCGGGGTGCGAGTAAGGCGGATACCTTCTGCAGCGCAGACGGCCAGCGCCTCCTCGACGAGCCGGTCCACCTGGGTTCGCAGTTCAGGGTTCGTGCAAACCTGCCCCACAGTTAGACCTGTCAAAGCCGAGAGAGGGCTCGTCGCCGCGTTGAAAGCTACCTTTGTCCACTGGGGACCTCGTGCGTCGCTTAGAGCGTGCGCTTCGAGCCCGCTGGCCGTCAGCATGTCTGCGAGGGTGGCGATAGATGCGGGGTCGGCCGGGCTTGGCTCGAACGGCCCGAGGTAGGTGTCTCCGGGCGCGTCGTAGCGTACTGTCCCCGGCATCGTGACAGTACCCGCTGTCACGATGCTCCCGCGTATCACGTGCGGGAGGTACCCTGCGATTACTTCTTCGTTTCCGAGTCCGTTCTGGACACTCACGACAGCAGCGTCGACCAAAGCGTGGCTGGCAGCGTTCATCGCCGCCGCGGTGTGTACAGCTTTCGTCGCGACGATGCCGAAATCGCAGGAGGGAAGGACGGAGGCGTCACTCCGGGCGTGAAGCGTTACCTTGAACTCTGCGGCGCCGGTTACGGTAAGGCCGTCCCGCTCGATCGCTTCCATGTGATCACGCCAAGGATCGACCGCCCACACTTCGACGTCTGGCAGACGGGCGAGATGAGCGGCGTACAGGCTTCCAATCGCGCCGCAGCCAATTACGGCGACTTTAATCTGGCGGATGCTCACCGGTTGGCCCCGGCCAGTTGCGCCGCGATGTCGGGTGGCGGGCCGCCGACGCCTACCGCTCCCACTACTCGACTACCGTCGAGGAGGACGCTCGCGCCGGGAGCGAACAGCAGCGGCTGACTGTGCAGCGCGGCGATCTGGTCGACGGCTCCGGCGAAGCGGGCTGCAATCTCGGCGCTGTCGCAGCCATAAAGTGCGGCGGCGGTCGCAGTCGCAAGCGCGACCGCAGGAGCAGCGGCGGGAGCCGTGTCGGAGCGGTCCTGCTGTATCGGGTCGCCGCCGCGATCCACGACGGCGACCGCAACTGCCAGATTGCGAGAACTCGCCTCGCCCAGAACCCGATCCGCCAGGGCGCGTGCCCACATGAGCTCCGGTTGATCCATCGCCGGGGGGGCACCCGACATGGCGAGGCTGTCCTCTGCGTCGACACCGAGGTCGCCGAAGCGCAGCGCCCAGCGGGCGGAATCGTCGCCGTGCTGGCCGACGTAAGGGACGCCCAACGCGTACGCGATGAGCAGGTCTTCGGGGTTGGCCGGCCGGCCGGCAACACTCATCAGCTCCGGTGCCACGCCGTCAGGAAAAAACGGGCTTATCGTGGCGCCCGAGGCCGCTATTCCCGCCACTACTACACCGTCGCGAACGATTGGAATACCACCTGCCCCCGGGAAGACGGCTTCGGGGGAAACGGCGGCGAAACCCGCCGCTACCGGCGGGGCTATCGAGGTCATGCGTTGAAGATGCTCGGAGCTGGGGATCTGCTGGGTTGCCGCTATCCAGGCCTTCGACCGGGCACGCGCCATGCCGCCCGGCCCTCCCCCATCCAAGCGTGAGGCAGTGACCAGTGACCCGCTCGCACCCACCACGGCGATCCCGCCGCGAAGTCCAAGCTGGGACGCTTTGTCGACCGCCCGCTCGACGAGGGCCCGCGCCTCTTCGAGAGGAAGGTCACGCGGGTGCGTAGCGGCCATTCAACAGTCCCGGGGATGAGGAAGGGGTGTCGACGGGAACGCTACGCCAGCCAGCATAAACTGCAACTCTA
Source organism: Actinomycetes bacterium (assembly GCA_021828685.1). GTDB lineage: Bacteria > Actinomycetota > Acidimicrobiia > Acidimicrobiales > Palsa-688 > JAJZAM01. The sequence goes on from JAJZDJ010000153.1 coordinate 2,499, forward strand.
TTGAAATACGCACCGTCGAAGTGGGATCCTAACCAGTACCTGCGTTATTCGGACGAACGGGAACGCCCCCTGTGGGATCTACTCGGCAGGGTCCGGACCGTCCCGGTGATGTCCGCGGTCGACTTCGGGTGCGGCCCGGGGACGTCGACCGTAGCGATAGCGTCACGTTGGCCGGAAGCCCAGGTCGTCGGCATCGACAGCTCGGAGGCGATGATCGAGCGGGCGCTGGCCCCCGAGGCCCTGGGCACGACCAACGAAGACGCGGGTCCTCCACACGTGACCTACCGCACAGGAGACATCGCAACGTGGAGGCCTGCCCCGGAGAGCTTGGACCTGGTGCTGTCAAACGCGGCGCTTCACTGGGTCCCCGGCCACACCGACCTCTTCGCCAGCTGGGTCGCCGCCCTGCGCCCCGGAGGGACCCTGGCCTTCCAGGTACCCGGGAACTTCGACGCTCCCAGCCACACGATGCTCGCAGAGTTGGCGGCGTCGGCGCAGTGGCGAGGAAAGCTTTCCGGCGTCGCCGGGACCGTCGAGGCACACCATCCTCTCGACTACTACAGGTCGCTACGCGACCTTGTGAGCGACGTCGACGTGTGGGAAACCACCTACTGCCACCGGCTGCGAGGCGACGACCCGGTATTCGAATGGGTGCGGGGTACGGCGCTTCTGCCCTACCTGGAGCGCCTGAACCCCGCGGACACGTCGGACTTCACGAGCCGCTACAAGGCGCTGCTGCGGTCCGCGTACCCGAAGGAGAGCAGCGGTGAGACCCTGCTCGGGTTCAGACGGGTCTTCGTGGTGGCCACGAAAGCCGCCTGAGGACCGGCGCACGCGAGCCCGCCGCTCGGTCTAGGGTATGGCCTTCGTGGAACCGTCGCCGACAGCGCGCCTGCTGCTCAGCTGCCCGGACCAAAAGGGGCTCGTCGCCCGCGTCGCGGACTTCGTATGGCAACTCGACTGCAACATCGTGCACGCAGACCAGCACACCGACGCAGAGGCGGGGGTGTTCTTCCAACGCGTCGAGTTCTCGCTGGGGGCGATGAACGACAAGCGTGCGGAGCTCGAAGATCGTTTCGCCGCACTTGCTCAGACGTGCTCGATGACATGGCGGCTCAGCTTCTCCGACGAGGTCCCGAAAGTGGCGATCTTCGTCTCGCGCTACGGGCACTGCCTGTACGACCTGCTCGCCCGGTGGCGGGCAGGTCAGCTCGCGTGCGACGTCGTGGCGGTCGTCAGCAACTGGCCTGACCATGCGGACACCGCCGGTCACTTCGGGGTCGCATACCACGAGATACCGGTGACGGACGGCACGAGGGCCACCCAGGAACGCACAATCCTGAAGCTGCTCGCGGAGCAGCAGGTGGACCTCGTTATACTCGCCCGGTACATGCAAGTCCTGGGGGAGGATTTCGTCGACACTTTCAGGAACCGGATCATCAACATCCATCACTCGTTCCTTCCGGCCTTCAAGGGAGGGCGTCCGTATGCTCGAGCGCACGAGCGCGGCGTCAAGCTGATCGGGGCGACCGCTCACTACGCGACGGAGGACCTCGACGAGGGGCCGATCATCGAGCAGGGGGTGACTGCGGTTTCGCACCGTGACTCGGTGGAGGATCTCGTGCTCAAAGGAAGAGACCTCGAGACGGCGGTGCTGGCCAGGGCTGTGCGGTTCCATCTGGCAGCCCGGGTCCTCGTGTACGGGCACAAGACGGTGGTATTCGACTGACCGACGTGGCGGATACTTCCAGCGCGAGACGATCGTCGACCACGTCGGCGGTCCCGGCCGCAGCGAAAGCCGCTGGCGACCGCGGTGGCCCGCTGTCCGGGCTGCGGGTGGTCGACTTCTCGGCGGTCGTGTCGGGACCCTTGGCCGCAATGTGGTTGGCCGAGCAGGGCGCCGACGTGATCAAGGTCGAGACGATGGCCGGCGACGTGACGAGGGGCTTCGCGCTCGCAGCGGAGCTCAACGGCATGGCAGGCCTCTTCACCAACTGCAACCGGGGTAAACGGTCGATCCGCCTCGATGTCACCAAGCCGGCAGGCAGAGACGTGTTTCTCGACCTCTGCCGGGGCGCGGACGTCCTGATCCAGAACTGGCGTCCGGGGGTCGTCGAGCGCTTGGGCGTCGGCTACGACGACCTCGCCGCGGTCAATCCCGGAATCATCTACGCCTCGATCAGCGGCTACGGGCCCGACGGCCCTTACGCCGAGCGGCGAGTGTACGATCCGATCATCCAGGGCCTGACCGGCCACGTCGCGGTCCAGCGCAACCCGGAGATCCCGTTCTTGGACCTCGTACGCACGATCGTCTGCGACAAAGCCACGGCTCTGACGACGGCAGGCGGGGTTTGCGCTGCGCTTTTCGCCCGCGAACGCGGGGCGGGAGGCCAGCACCTGGTGGTGCCGATGCTCGACACCGCTCTCGCCTTCTTCTTTCCCGACGGTTACCAGTCGAAGGCATTGCTCGACGACGCGCAAGCCGATTCCAGGCCGACCCTTGCGCAGGTGTACCGTCTCAGCTCGACCGCCGACGGGCAGATCGTTTACTTTACGGCGACCGTCGACGAGCTTCACAGCCTCTTTCGTGCGCTCGGCCACAGTGACTGGACCTCGGACCCGCGCTACTGCGACGCGGCAGGGGTGCGTGCCAACCGGGAGGAGATAGGCGTGATGGTGGCGTCGGCGCTCGAGTCGTGGGCAACCGGCGACCTCGCACCGCGGCTCGAAGCCGAACAGGTCGCTTTCGGCCCGGTCCTCGACCTCGACCAGGTCCAGCACGACGCTCAAGTGCTCCACAACGGCGTGCTCAGAACCCGGCACCACCCTGCGATCGGTCGCCTCCTCGAGGCCCGTCACCCGGTTCGATTCTCGGCGACGCCGATAGCAGTACCGCGCCTGGCTCCGAGGCTCGGGGAGCACGGCGAGGAGATCCTCGGCGAGATCGGGCGCGACGCGGCCTCGATCGCCGAGCTGCGCCGTGCCGGCGTGATATAGCAGTGCGAAAGGGGGGACGCCCGGCGACTCAGCGGGCGGCTGGACGTCTGGCGGCCGTCGTGTGTTCGTCGTCCCTGCTCGCAGCGGGCTGCAGTTCCGCCGGCCGGGTCACCGCCAGCGCGACGACGAACCCTCCCGCGACTTCGCCAACCACGGAGCGCGCGCCGGTTACCCCGAGCTCGACGGCATCGACATCCACCACTACGACTGCGCCGGCTCCTACCACGACGGCCCTACCTGCCAACCTCTCCGCGTCCGTGCTCGGCGCAACCTCGACGTTGATCGACGCCTGGAAGGCAGGCGACCGCTCGAAAGCGGGTACGGTTGCGACCCCGGCAGCCGTAAGCGCCCTTTTCGCTTCCTCATACAGCGGCCAGACGGTGATCCTGCGGGGCTGCTCGCAGATCGCCCCGATCGTGTGCTCGTACGGTCCATACGGCGGGGCGTCGCCCACCCTGTCGCTCTACCAGTTGACTGTCACGTCAGCGCCGGGCGGCTGGTACGTGTCGTCTGTCGTTGTCGAAAGCTGACCTGACAGCTCTGAGCGGGTTCAGCTCGCGCAGGCGCAACCCGCCCCGCAGCCGCCCGCCGGCGGACCTTGGGGAGCGGGCGAGCTCCCGGCGCTTCGGCCCACTGATGCGAACACGGACAGGACCCTCGCGGTTTCGGTGTGGCCGTCCGGGCAGGATAGAGGCGCTTCGGAGCTGTCCATCGGACGTCGTGCCTCGAAGTGGGTGTCACATGTGCGGCAGATGTACTCGTACAACGGCACCTTTTTTCCTCCTCTGGAATCCGACCTGGAAAAAAAGACGTTCGGTCGGCACAACGGCTCAAGCCGGGGAGGGGCCCCCGGTGTTTCCTAGAGGATAACCCGGGTAGGACTGCTTGAACACTCCACTATGCAAAAGCACCTCCGCCGCAACGGTCCCTGTCGCCGGATCGCTCAAAGTGGTCCGGGTCCAATACGACTCGGTCCTTCGGCTCTGGCCGAGCCCCACGATCTCCTTGCGAAGCTGATACTCCCGCCCGGCGAAGACTGGACCATTGACGAGTCGGACCTCGAGATCGAGGAACAGGCCGAGCGACGGGCGGCGTACCGGCCAGCGGCCACCTTGCTTGTGGGCGAGGACGCTGATCATCTCCATCGGTAGCACCGGGGCTCCCCACGGGGACTCGGCGCTTCCCTCGCTCGTATACCAGGGGTGCGCCTCGGTTATCCTGCGCAGCTTGTCGGAAAGCGAGAACGGGTACCCGTCCCCATTCCCGCTATCGAAGTCCACCATCGCCCGACCGCTGTCCTCGGCCATCCCCACCGACAGCTGGTCCACGACGAACAGTTCGCCCGGGTCGGCGAACGCTTCGAGGCGCTTCGCGAGTTCAGTCGCCGAATGTGACGGTCCGACTGACGCAGTTCCTTTGAGCACAGGCGTCCCGTCCGCCTTGTGCGCCTCGATCTCCGCCATACCGGCCCCCTCAACACAAAGGGTCGCCTGCACCTCCTCGCCTTCGACGACCATCGTCTGAAAGTGGCAGCTGATGCATCCCCGCTCGAACCAGCTCTGACCCCAAACCAGATTGCAGAGCGGGTCGAACTGGCTGAAGTGGGTTGGCGCTTCAATCGGTGCTCCCGTCAAACCTAGGGAGGTTGCCGTCGACGCGTCGTGGATGCTCGAATGGCCGTCGTAGCTTTGCTCTGCGAGCATCTGGGCAGGCTTGCGCCACGGCCCCGTCAATGTAACTCGGGTGTCAAAGGTCACAGTTCGACCCTAACAGCGCCGCACCGGTCGCGCACGATTGGAGCTGGGTGCCGGGCAACGCGGGGCTCGGCGGCGGGCTAGGCCGGCCCCCGGTACGAGCAGCCCGCCGTGCAGGTTTCGCGCACCACGACCTCGCTGAGGCGCAACGGTGGCGCTAGTATTTTGGAGAAGCGATCCCAGATCCATTTGGCGAGGTTCTCGCTGGTGGGGTTGTCGAGGCCGTCCACGTCGTTTAGATAGCGGTGGTCGAGTTGGTCGAGGAGCGGGGCAAACGCCGTCTTTAGGTCCGCGAAGTCGACGACCCAGCCGAGCACCGGGTCGACGGGTCCGGCGACGCGAAGTTCCGCGCGAAACGAGTGGCCGTGCAGAC
>JAJZDJ010000154.1 GCA_021828685.1 Actinomycetes bacterium
AGACTCCTCTCTAGGATGTCTACCGAGGCAACCATCGCCCTGCCGCTCATCGTCGTCGCGTCCGTCTATCTCGCCGCAAGGTGGGTTGCCGGAGAGGCTCGTAGCTCTGCAGCCAATCCCGGTAAGTGGCTGTACGTCGCATCTACCGGAGCTTTGTTCGCAGTGGCGCTGGTAGATCCGGTAGCGGGTCTGGTGGGTTTTGTCGGATCCCACTCGATCGAGTACCTGGTCATCGTAAATCGTTCGATCGCCGGCGAGGCCCGACACGAGGGACCACTAGGCGATGTCGCCCGGCGACCCGGTGGGCGTGTTCGTTTCTTCGCCGCATACGCGGTCTTGGTCTCGGCGCTCTTCTTCGTGTTGTACTACCTCGTTCCGTCCAGGGTGCTCCTGGTGGTCGTGCTGAGCATCGGTGCCCTGCACTTTTTCTACGATTCGTTTATCTGGAAGCTGCGAAAGCCGGAGGTAGCAGCCTCCCTCGTCGGCGCAGCCGCTTAGAGTCCGCCGAAGCTCGACCGCAGTTGCGGGTCCTGCAAGGCTTTAAGGGGGCCCGCCGAGGAAGCCGGAAACCGTCAAATTTGGTCAGGATCTTGGAGTTGGAAAACCTTTGTACCAAAAAGTGTGTTTCCTGAGCGAGGGCTGGTACACGATCTTTTGGGAGCGAAGATCGTGTACCAAAAAGTGCGAAAAAACGCTTCAAATGGTCAGGCGTGTCACGATCTCCGAAGATCCTGACCAAATTTGACGGCCATGGAGGGGCGCAACGAAGTGAAGGGATGCAAATTCGGACTAATCGCCGACTGAGCGCGGACTAATCGGGAGCTACGAGGCTGTTTCGTGCAGGGCTTCCACCGCCGCACGAAAGACGTCGCCGCGGTGGCGGTAATCGCTGAAGCGGCCGTAGCTGGCAGCTGCCGGGGACAGTAGGACGACGGCTCCCGGGCATGCCCACCTTGACGCGGCGAGAACGGCTTCCGCGACGTCGGCACAAGCGACCACTTCCCCGCCGCAAGCGAGAACCTCGCGGCGGATGCGCTCGCCGTTGTCCGGGACGGTAAGGACGATCGATGGTTGGTCGCGTCCGGCGAGGTGCGCAGCAAGCGGACGGTAGTCGATGTCACGGTCGAAGCCCCCGGCGATGAGCGCCAGCGGCCTGCCGGCGAACACCTCGGCGGCAGCGATGGTCGGAAGGACGTTGGTCGAAAGCGAATCGTCGACGTACTCCACCCCGCCGATGACTGCAACGGTCTGCAGGCGGTGCGGGAGTGGCTGGAAACCGCTCGCCGCTTCGACCAGTCGGTCAGGGTCCGACGCTTCCGAAATGCCCATCTCCTCGAGGCAGGCGGCCGCGATCAGCGCGTTAACGACATTGTGACGTCCTCTCAGGCCGAGGCGGCCCACCCATCCTGCCTGTGAGGACGCCCCGCTGCCGCCCACGCCACCGCCCCCGCCGCCCACGCCACCGCCCACTACCCCGACACCGTCGTCGGGTGGTAGGACCCAGCGCGGCCCCGGGGCGAGGCTCCCGGCCCTTTGCCTCAATCGCTCGTCGGTTCCGTTGGCGACGGTGATTCTCGCCCCCGGACGCCCGCACAGCGAGAGCTTGTCGGAGTAGTACGCGTCGAGAGACCCGTGCCAGTCGAGGTGATCGGGGTGAAGCGACGTTACCGCCACGACCGCCGGTGACGACCACAGGTCTGTCGCCTGATAGCTCGATATCTCCACGATCCACAGGTCGGGGTCGGGCCACAGGTCGGGGTCGGGCGGATTGTGGGGCAAGCCCCCAGGGGGTTCAGGGTCCCACGGCGCAGTGCCGAGATTCCCCCCGACGAAGCAGGTTCTGCCCAGTCCGGCTGCAAGATGCGCCGCCACCGAGGTCGTCGTCGACTTGCCCTTGGTGCCCGTGATCCCGATGACCCGGCCCGGCCCGACCTCTTCCAACCAGAGCCCCATCCCCCCGACGACGGCCACCCCTCCCGCCTCCAACGCTATCGACATCTCGCCGTAGCGGGATATCCCAGGGGACTTGATCACCACGTCGCAGCGCGAAAGCAGTTCCGTCCCACCCTGAGACGTCCCTACGATCCACGGCTCGGCGGGGTTGTCGTCCACGACAGCAGCAGGCTGCACCCCGAGGCGTCCAAGGCGGCGAAGAGTGGCACGACCCTCAGCCCCGGCGCCCCAGACGCCAACCCGGAGTCCCGGCAGATCAGACCAGCGCAGAGGCGGCGAGATCATCGGGAATGTTGTGAGTACCGATCGGACGGAAAAATGTCGCCGAATCGCTGGATCCAGCTCCCCGCCAAGGTCCGAGATGTTCCGTCAACGCCGCCAGGATTTTGTTGCCTGTCCGGTCGGGACGCACGGAGGCGAGCTTCACTGCGACACGACATTCGTCGACGTCCCCGACGCACTCGAACGGCTTGAAATTTTTTCCTGTCCCTATCAACGCCTCGAAGCGCTCCATCAGGTCGATCTGTTCCAGCGGCTCGGCCGCCCCGAAGATGTCGGCGAGAGCGTCTCGGTCCATGAACGGGGCGAGGATCAAGTCGATGAAGCAGCACTTGTCGCAGCGACCGCACCACTTGTCGGCTCGGAGCGCCGGGTCGAGGTGGAACGCTCGGTTGCAGGAGCGAAATACCCGGTGATAGCGCGTCATTTGCGCGAACCGCCGCGCAACCCACAGTTCGCTCGACGCCCTGAGCAGCGAGAAGAAGTCCGGTTCGTCGCCCAGCGCCGACTTGAGAACCGCCCGCAGGGACGACTCGAACGCATCGCTTTTCGAGTACTGGTGGTTGACCGCCACGCCGTCGGCTACCAGGGTCGGTTTGCTGGCCGACCACTCGTTGGACATGACGACCGCGCTTCGACCGTCGAGGACGGCGCACAAGACGGCCAGCGCCGAGACGATGCCCGTTACAGGGACGTGACCGTTGAAGGGTGACGCCCCCTCGGGTGGCGAGAGGATCCAGGGGTCGATCTCCCGCTGCGCTCGTCGCACGTCTAGGCCGGTCACCGCTGCGGCGCGTTCGATCGCCTCGAATCGGGGGACCCCGCGGCGGTTGACTACGAACAGCTCCATGTCGTATCGCGCTTCGCGCAGGCATTCGACGGTGACGATTGAGTCGACGCCGCCTCCGAAAGGGACGAGGAGCCGACTTGGGTCCCCTTGACGGTCCCCGGTCGCCTGGGCAACGTTGCGCGTGATGGGTACACCGCCGACGATCCGCAAGTCGGTGAGGTCAAGCCCGTTACGGTAGGCGAACTCACCGAGGCCTTGGATGTAGAAGTCGCGGATGAACTCCCGCTCCCCTTCCCGTACGCCCATGTCGCCGAGGTCGATCACCGATGGCGCACCCGCCTTGTAGTACGACACACCTGCGAGGAGGGCGACGATTCTGGCCGCCTCATATGCGGCTGGTGTCCACTCGTGGCCGGGCCCGACGTCCACGGTCTCGACCAGCTCGATGTCGTCGAGGCTGTAGTGACACCGCATGACACCGGTGCCCTCGTCGAGTTCCAACGTGCCGTAGGTGAACCGGCCGGATCGGATCGGGCTGCTCACGTCAAGCCAAGGGTACTGCACGGAAGCGTGGATCACGTGGGGTCGGCGTGGTCGGGGTGCTACCCGCTGAACGTGATCGCTGGGTCTAGGGGGGCTGCGGCATCGGCCTGGGCCTGGGCGGCCGTGAGACTCCCGACGGCAACCAGGCGTGCGAACACGTGGCTGCGCCTTGCGAGCGCCGCCGAGAGATGGGTGTGGGGATCGTAGGCGGAGGGGGCCTGCAGGAGGCCGGCGAGGAGTGCAGCTTGACCCCAGGTCAGCTCGGCCGCTGACTTTCCGAAGTAGTGCAATGCAGCGGTCGTGATTCCGTAGGAGCCGTCCCCGAAGTATGCGGCGTTCAGGTACATCGCCAGGATCTGATGTTTGGTGAAGTCGTTGTCGAGCTTGAAGGCCATGGCGACCTGCTCGGCGAGGGCCGCGGGGGAGGAGCGGCCGGGCGTGTAGAGGAGCTTCGCAAGCTGGACCTCGATCGTCGCCCCACCGAGGTTGGGGTTGGCGGTCACGAAACCCCATGCGGCTCGGAGCGTTCCTTGCGGGTCGAGGGCAGGGTCACTGTAGAACCTGCTGTCCTCGGTCGCCAGCACCGCCTCGCCGACCTTTTGTGCCACGACTCCGTTGTCGCTCGGTGCGTGGTGCGAAGCGAGGATTGCCGCGACTTTCGACGGTGCGCTCGTCGCCGACGGGGTCACGGCGAAGAGGACTCCCACGAGGATGGCCACGAGAAGCACCCCGACTGCTCCCGCCAACGCTATCCGCTTCAAGACAGGGTGGCGGGCCCTGCGGCGATGGCCCGGCCTCGCTCGCAGGTGCAGCGCTCTGCGGTCCCGACCCCCTCCACCCCCTACTCCAGGGCCTGCTTGAACCTGCGGCGGTACCGTGGCGGCACCCGCTGCGCGCCTGGTATCAACCACCCGACCGAAACTACCGCGCTAATCGGTAGCGTTGCGTTCATGCAAAGCGCCGGTCGGCTCCTCACCTCGGCCGCCGACGCCGTATTGGAGGCCTCGATCGTCGGGAGCTTCACCCGGATCGGCTTCGACGTGAGAAGCCGAAGCGAAAGGTGGGACGAGCCACGCCGACTTGACGGGCGAACGGTCGTAGTCACCGGGGCGTCGTCGGGCATCGGCCGTGCGATAGCGCTAGGCCTCGGCAAGCTCGGAGCCGAGCTGTGGATCACCGGCCGCAGCGAGCAGCGCCTCGCCGAAACAGCCAGGAGCGTGGAGTCGGCCGGCGGTAAAGCGCGCCTTGTGGTCGCTGACCTTGTCGTCGCTTCCCAGGTTGAAGACCTGGTCGAGCGCGTGGTCGCGGAAGTGTCGGTGCTAGACGGGATCGTCCATAACGCCGGGGCCCTCTTCGGCGACTACCGCCAGACCCCCGATGGGACCGAGCTCACTGTCGCCACCCACGTGATCGCCCCTTTTCGCCTCACCGAGCTTCTCGTAGCCCACCTGCGCCCGGCGAGGTCGGTTCTGGTCACGGTGTCATCTGGCGGGATGTACACGGAAAGATTCGACTTGGCCCGACTGGAGATGGGCCCGTCGGAATACCGGGGGACTGTCGCTTATGCGCGAGCCAAGCGGGCGCAGGTGGTGCTCGCAGCCGAGTGGCAGCGCCGCCTCGGTCCGGTCGTGTCGAGCTACAGCGCTCACCCGGGGTGGGTGAACACGGAAGGCTTGCAGGGCGCGCTCGCCGGAATGAGCCGCCTCGGACCGCTCCTTCGCAGTCCCGCCCAGGGCGCCGACACGATCGTCTGGCTGGTCGGCGAAGCACTCGCAGGCGGCGACGTGCCGCAACCCGGCTTCTGGCACGACCGGCGCCGGCGAGGCGAGTATTACCGCCCCGGGACCCGCCCCGGACGCCTTCAGGCGCTAAGCGAAGGGGAGGCCCTCTGGGAATGGTGTGCCAGTCGAGCCGAGAAGGGGAGCTGAACGTCGCCGATGCCGGTGAGCACCGCCTGTGGTCAAGAGGGTGCCGGCAGGCTGGCTAGAGTCTCCGACGTCAGCGAAGCTGACCGACGAGACAGGAGAGCGTCGTGTCGGACGAACAACTGATAGCCGAGCAAGTCGTGACCCTCGAAGCGCAACGGTCCGTGACTGTGCGTATCTCGCAGCATCTAGCGGAAGACTTCTGGCGTGTCGATATCTGCGGAGGCATCGGCAACGGCACTGGACAGGTAACGACGACCGTTGCTCCCGGCGACGGCTTCCTCATGAACCTGATAGACGGTGCCATGAGCGGCGAGCAGGTTGCATGGCGCCATCTCGCCCAGTGGGGCATGCACGGCTTCAGCGGAATCTCGCGGCTTCCAGTTCCGCGCTTCGCCTGAGGCCCTGACGGCGGGAGGTGCCAAGTCACCGTATTGTGGTGGACATCATGTCGATGACCGCAGCCGATGAACCCGCAACGTCCAGGCCGTCCACGTCTCGTGAAGGGTCTTCGTCGGCGTCGTCGAACGAAAGCACCGGTCACCTGTCGGCACGTGATCCCGGCCGCTTCGACGTTTTACGGTCGCCTGTCAAGGCCGTGGTGCTTGAGGCAGACCGGATGGCGCAGGCAGGCCAGGCCGACCCCCAGGTTCTCTCCGCAAGCGCGGACGCTGACAGGTCGACTCTCGTGGAGGCTCGCAACTTCTACGCTTCGCTTGTTTCGGCGAGGTCCGACGACTTTCGAGCCACTGCTGCGTTGCGTTTGTTGAACCGTGCGGTATCGGCGACCCCGGTCATAGACCCCCTTGACTGGAAGAAGCGCTGGAACCAACGTTTCCGCCGCCCCTAGACGACGGAGACCCGGCTCGCGGCCCCGCCCTCAGACGTCGCCCCCTCAGACGTCGCCGCCCTCAGACGTCGCCGCCCTCAGACGTCGCCCCCGACGAACCCCGAAATAGTCACGCCGTAGTCGGCTAAGTCCCGCGCGAACCCGGCCGGGTCGTTCACCATTTCTGCAAGTCCGCCAACTCCTGTTCGCGCAAGGCGCCCTTGCGCAGCCCACCTGGCGGCAACCGTGCACACAGCAGCGGCTATCACGGCAGGCCTGCCCGCGGACCCGACGATCCGGGTCACAGCTTCACGACCGACGAAGCCTCTCATTTCGACACGCACAGCACCAGTGAGACCCTCCGGATGTGGCTTGCGAAGCATAGGAAGCGGGGAGGTCAGGCGGTCCCGCCGGGTCGCTTCTATCCTTGCGGTGATTCGTCTCGCCGATGGAAAGGCGGGCGCGAGGAGCATCGGGTCGGCGAGGTGAGCCCGGTAGCAGTCCGCGCCTCCGACCGGCCCAGGGAACCAGACAAGCTCGCGGCCTGAGCCGCCCGGACGGCGTCTCCACGAGCCTTCCTGCCAGTCCACGGAGATCGCGGCCAGCGCGCTATGGTGACGCCTGGCGCACGTCGGGCCACCGGTGCCGGCGCTCGCTACGTGAAGTTCTTCCACTACGTCGAATCCGCCCAGGTAGTTGCTTCCTCCATCGCCGCACAGGTAGCGCGCGAGGACACACGACAAGCCCGGCGCCATTGCGGTCCCGAGCGCCACGCTGCGCCCGCTTTGTCGGGCGTGGTCGTCCATCGCCATCGTGCGGCGAAGTAAGTCCGGTTCGTCGACGGGGGTTACGACGTGCCCCGACTCTGCCGGAGAAAGATGGACGAAGTGCTCCAAGAGTTCCGGCGCTGTGACGACGGTTACATCGACGCCGAGCTCGGCCGCTTCCCCGACGTCGGCGAACTCTACTTTTCCCGTCGGCGCGAACCTCGGGCCGCTTCGATCACCGTCGAAGTGGAACGAACCGCCCTTCTGCCTGTGGCCGCTCGGGTCCCCGACGACGACGACGGACTCCACGTCGTCGGATCCGACTAGAAATTCTACGATCCGGCTACCTACAGCTCCGGCCCCAACTACAGCGATACGCACCTGTCGGGTGTGCCCTCAGGCCAAGTCGTCGGTCGGTATCTCGCGCCATCCGCCGTGCTGGGGTGGTGTCCCGCCGGATCCACGGAGTCGGACCACGACTGCGATCACCGCCGTCAGGCCGAGCGCCATTATG
>JAJZDJ010000155.1 GCA_021828685.1 Actinomycetes bacterium
AGGATCTTCGCGGCGTCCACGCACAGCGAAACCTCTGAGCCGGTCCCGATGAGCACGACGTCCGGGTCGTCGTCGGGGTCCGCGGGGTCTGCGCCGTGGTCGGCATGGTGGGCATGGTCGGCATGGTCTGCATGGTCTGCGCCGTGGTCCGACAGGATGTAGGCGCCCCTTTCGACAAGAGCAGCCGATTCGCGAGTGCCTGCAAGCACGGGCAGGTCCTGGCGGCTGAGGATGAGCGCCGTCGGGCCGTCGCGCTCTATAGCAACGCGAAGCGCCTGGGCTGACTCGTTCGCGTCCGCCGGTCGTATCACCCGCAGCCCTGGGATCGCCCGGATCGACGCGAGCTGCTCCACCGGCTGGTGTGTGGGCCCGTCCTCGCCGAGGCCGACCGAGTCATGGGTCCAGAAGTAGATGACCTTCGCTTCGGAGAGCGCGGCGAGGCGGACGGATCCGCGCATGTAGTCGCTGAAGGTGAAGAACGTCCCGCCGATCGGGATGACCCCGCCGTGATGAGCCATACCGTTCATGGCGCCCCCCATGCCGTGCTCGCGCACGCCATAGGCGACCGCTTTGCCTTCGGGGTGCTCCACGCTTTGGCGCGGCTCGCCCTCCAGCTGCGTGCCGGTGTTACCGGTGAGATCCGCGCCGCCCGACACCAGCCCGGGCACCGCTGGGGCGACCGCGTTGAGCGCAGCCTTGACGGAGTTCCGGGTCGCCACCGACACCCCCGGTTCCCAAGTCGGAAGCGCCGACTGCCAACCGGGCTCGCCGCGCCGGCCCCACGCCGCGTCCCACGCCTGGCGGTCCCCGTCCCAGCCGTCGAGGCGTCCCTGCCACGCTTTGCGGACGTCTCGGCCGCGCCGGCCGGCCTCCCGGTAGTACTCGAGGACTTCGGACGGGACGTAGAAGTCCTGGTCGGCCGGGAGCCCCATGACTTTCTTCGTCGCTTCGACCTCGGCCGCCCCGAGCGGGCTCCCGTGCGCCTTCGAGGTATCGGTCATGTTCGGCGACGGGTAGCCGATGTGGCTGCGGAGCACCAGCAGGCTCGGGCGGGATTCCTCGGCCATCGCCCGGCGCAACCCGCCTTCGAGCGCGTCGAGGTCGTTGGCCTGCTCGCCGAGGTTCTCGACGTGCCAGCCGTAGGCCTCGAAACGCTTGACGGGGTCGTCGTTGAGCGAGATCTCGGTCGGTCCGTCGATGGTGATGTGGTTGTCGTCGTAGACGTATACGAGCCGCCCTAGGCCGAGATGGCCTGCGAGCGACGCCGCCTCGTGGCTGATTCCCTCCATCAGATCGCCGTCGCTGCACACCACGAAAGTGTGATGGTCGACGAGGTCTGCTCCGAAACGCGAGCGAAGGATCCGCTCTGCAATGCCCATGCCGACCCCGTTTGCGAAACCCTGGCCGAGCGGCCCGGTCGTGACCTCGACGCCGCGTGTGTGGTGAACCTCGGGGTGGCCGGGGGTGAGGCTGTGAAGCTGGCGGAAGCTCTTCAGGTCCTCCAGCTCGAGGCCGTAGCCGGTCAGATAGAGCATCGTGTAGAGCAGGATGCACGCGTGCCCGCAGGACAGCACGAAACGGTCCCGGTCCGCCCAACCCGGGTCCTCCGGGTCGTAGCGCATGATCCTCGTCCACAGCACGTGGGCGAGGGGAGCGAGCGCCATCGCGGTACCCGGATGACCGGCGTTAGCCCTCTGAGGTGCATCCATCGCAAGGCCCCGGATGACCTCCACGCCGAGTGCTTCGGCTGAGCTTTCTGTCATGGAGTCAACCCTACTCCGGGCCGCTATAGGCCAAGCGCAAGGAGCGAGTCATCTTCGCTACCCGGCGCGCGGTGCCTCGGAGCTCAGGCCGCCTGAGGTTCGCGTGTCGCCCCACGGGCGAGGCGAGGAGCGGTATGGCGGACTTCAAGCCAGCGCAGCCTGCGACTCAGAGCGATCAACCACCACCCGGGGTCGATCTCACGAGTGGCGAACGACAGCCTTGCCGAGGTCGGCGCAGCATGGTGGTTACTGTGCAGGCCTTCCCCGCCGGTCAGCCACGCAAGCCATTGGTTGTTTGTAGCGAGTCCCGTGTAAGGCCGCTTGCCCGAGGCGTGCCCGACTGCGTTGACCGCTGAGTTGAGCAATAGATAGCTGACGGTGTGAACGCCGATCACTATCAAGGTCATTTCCCAGTTCCCCCAGAACACGAGAAACACCAATCCGATCCCTAACGCGAGTCCGACGAGCGACCGGTCGAAGAGCGCCTTGTCCCAGCGGTCCGGGGCTAGATCCTTCGCGTAGCGTTCTACGGTGACCCCGTCGGCGGCAGTCCGGCGGTACAACGCGACGTTCGCGAGCTGCACTTTCCAGTACCCCTCTAGAACAGGGGAGTGCGGGTCGCCTTGTATATCTGTGTACGCGTGATGCCTGCGGTGCACTCCCACCCACTCACGGGGTCGTATCCCGGTCGACATCCAGGTGAGCAGGCGACACACGAAGCGCATCCCCGGCGACATCGTGATCGCCTTGTGCGAAAGGGTCCGATGGAGAAACACCGTCGTCAAGAAGATGGCGATCTGGCAGGTGAAAAGGCCGACGAGGACTGCGATAAGGGGGCGCACCACCCCCCCGAATCTAGCCGACCATCACGCTGGTCCACGGTCAAGAACGACGAGCGACCTAACCCGGTCGACGCTGCTTGTTGCTTCTTACCGGGAACCTTTGGGCGCAATCTGGTAGAACAACCGGGTTGCGGCTGGTTGGATTTGGCTTCGCTCAGGCGGCGCTCAGGCGGCGCTCCGTGCTTACACCTGCTTACACCTGCTTATGCCTGCTCACACCTGCTCACACCTGCTCACAACCGAGGGTTCGGCCACCCCGAGGTACAGCTTTCACCGAAGGCTGCACCCAGCGGTCAGGATTCTCCGTGGGGTCCTAACTGTGACCGGAATTGCACGGAATTTGTGCAATTCCGGTCACAGTTAGGCGCTGAAGGATCGACAGCCCATGCGACTGCCTAGAACGAGCCGATGCTGCGCAGCCTTTTTGGTGATCCCGGCGAACACATACACCCCGTCGGCGGGTAGGAACAGTTCGACTTGGCACCCGGTGCTCTCGTGTCGGGAACTGCTGCTCGCACCGGAAACAAACTGTCCTGCTCCAAGCGCGACGCCATCGCCGCCTGTCCATCACCACCCCGATACCGTTCGTGGCCGACCGTCCCTGTGGGCCACCGGCAATACTGCCTGTTTCATCCTGTTTCATCCTGCTTCATCGAACTGTGAGCGGAATTGCACACCCACGGTGCAATTACGGGCACACTCGTATGGAGTCGTTGTGGAAGCGAGAACCTCCAAAGGTCCGGTGGCGATCCCGAGCGTCGCAAGGCGACCGACCGGCTCACGAACTCCATCTCGCTTAGATGCTCCAGTCTCGAGGCTTCCTCGCGAGCGACGCTGGAGCGGTCGCGCACCATCTGCAGGTGCGGTCATTTGGTGATCCCGGCGATCATGTACACCCCGTCTTCGGGTAGATGTAGCTCGACTCGGTTACGGTCGATGCCCGCCGCTTCTATGATCGCCATGAACTCGTCGGGCGTCCGTAACTCTACGTAGGGCCATTGGACAACTCCTGTGGTGAAGTCAGGCCGCGGACGGTCGGCTCTCATCTGCCCTGTCACCAGGTAACCGCCCGGCGCCAGACATTCCCATACGCTTTGCAAGAACCCGACGGGGTCTACGCCGAGATTGGGGCCGGTGTACTCGAAGATCCCCAGCATGTCGATCATTTTGACCAACCCGCCAGAGACGAGCAGTTCCCGGTGCAGCTCATCCATAGACGACCGCCTGAATATGTTCGTCCGTTTAGTCGACAAACGACCAGCGAACCCGACGCTGCCGGCCAGACTGACCGCCATACCGAGTGCGTCCCGGTCGATGTCTATGAGCAGCATGTCGGGGGCGATGCCCGCCGCGCAGGCCGCCTGGAACGCAGGTAGGGCAGTACCGCACGCCACGGACAACCATCGAAGCCCGGCACCGCCTGGCGAACCAACCTGGACCGCCCGACGCGCGACAAGATCCGCCATCACGGCGGCCCTACTCCGGATTCCGATCGCATCAATCGACATGGACCAGCCCAAACGCGCAGCGTCGTCGACACGAACAGTTCCGCCATCTACATCCACCACGCTCTCGTCACCCCACGGATCCGCCAGGTGCAACAACGCGCGCGCTGACGGAATAAGCCTCATCCAAGCGGCCATCGCATCGGAGCCGAGCTCCTTCAGCCAGTACGAGGATGCGACTGGGTCACCCCACTGCGAGTCGGTCTTCGCTGTGAGCGTCCCGTCGTGTTCGGTGTAGGCGCCGCCCGGCTTGCGTTGCCACAAGCCACCGGCACGCCGGGCACGAGCCAAGTCGTCGGCGGCTACCTCCAGCGTCTCGTAGCGCTGCTGGTCTTGGAGGGGCCACCGCGACACGAACGGGTCCGCCACCTCGACAATACTCACCGACCCCGGAGCCAACTGCGGATCCCCGCCTACCTCGCGATAGTCGACTAGGCGCGAAGTTACGATCTCGCCCAGCGGATAGCAACCAGAGCCGAAACTGTCGACACTGACAACATCCATACTATTGACATCTGCATCGTTAAAAGACAAGCGCAGCTCCTAACTCTAAGCTTCGCCAAGGGCGACACGACAAGACACAACGGACATAACACCACACATAGGCTGGCCAACGGGTCAAGATGCGCGAACAACCCACCTATAACGCGCAACAACCAGCACAGACCACGGCGATTTGCTGATTCGCAGGAGCGCAAGCGCGCAAGCGCGCCGCTAAGACGATGATGCTCTGCCCTGATCGAAGACGATCTCGCGCTGCGCGAAGGCGCGGGCTTCGTCGTCATGGCTGACGATAATTACGGTGACCGACTCGGAGGCGACTATCTGAGTAAGCGATTCGTAGAGGGCCTTCTTGCCGGGGGAGTCCACCATGTGGGTCGGCTCATCCAAAAGCAGTACTTCCGGGCGTGCCATCAAAGCACGTCCCAAAGCAAGGCGCAGTTTCTCCCCACCTGACAGCACGGCTGTCAGTCCGTGAAGCTTGTGGCTGACCCGTAGCGTCTCGGCAAGCCACGCGAGACGTTCCCGGTCTGCCCGGCGGTGTTCGCTGAAATGACCGTTTACCCGGGCGAGCCCGTAGAGGTTCTCTATGACCGGCAGGGCGTTATCTAAAAGCGGATCTTGGAAGCCTATGCCCACACGGTCACGTATCAGCCTCGCCCGGGCGCGCGGGGCGGTCTCGGAAAGGTCTTCGCCAAGAAGGCGCACCGTGCCCGAATCTGGCGTGTCGATCCCGGCGAGCAGCCGCAAGGCCGACGACTTACCCGACCCGCTCGCGCCTCGTATCAGCACGACCTCACCTGCATGAACACCCAACGACACGTCGTTTAGGATCGTCGTGCCGTTGACGGTCTTGCGGACCTTGGCCAACTCCGCTACCGGGCCGCGGAATGACGCTACGCCTCGCGGCACATCTGCTGGCGACGAAGGTGCCTTGGCGCGGCGGCTCATATCCTCGTGCTTTCAGCGACGTCCACGCTGCGATCGAGGCGGGCGGTACGAAGCAAAGCCCCTCCCAGGCAGCCGATGAGGCCGACGGCGCAACCCACGAGGACGTCTTTCTCCGACACGCCGGCGTCAAAACCCGGCTCGGTCATGTTGGTCAGCGGGACGACTACCAACGCAAGTGTCGTACCGATGATCGAAGCGACAAGGCCGTCCTTGGCGGCGCGCAGCAACTCCGTCGAGCGTAAGATGCCGACGCTTACCCCTGCTGCAATCTTCGACGCGTACTCCCTCCTGTTGCGAAGGAGCCGCCAGTTGACCGCACCGGCCATCGCTATCAACGCGACCAGACCTGACACCAACGCCAGGATGTTGGTTATCGGCTTCACGTTGGATGTCCAGAACTTCTCGCTGTTGGCGAGATACCGTGCCCGGCTCACGACCACGGCAGGCTCGCCGCCCGGTTGCGCTGCTGCCAGAATCGACCCAGCAGCGACGGCGGTCGTGTCGAGCACTACCGCCTGCACCGGCGCCGACGGGTCCTGTCCCAAACATGATGCCATCGCCGCCTGGTCCATCACCACCCCGATACGGTTTGTGGCCGACAAGCCCGACATCACAGCCACCACCCGGGCCGGGCTCCCGTCGATAAGCACCGCCGTGCCCGCAGCGATCCCTGCCGCACGGTCGACTCCAACCGGAACAGAACCGCATCCCTCGGATGGCGACCATGCCAGGGGCGACCCGGCCGGCTCCGAGACTCCAACGCCTAGGATGTCGAACTGCTGCCGGCCTCTACGCAGGGATCCGAGATCGAGACGCAGGACATGCGATGTCACGCCCCGCCCGGACGCCACTGCCTCGATCCTCGATACCAACGGGAGCGACACCGCGTCTTCGACCATCGGCATCGCGTACGAGTAGCCCACCACCATCTCGCTTCCTGGGGCTAGACGGTCCAATGCCGCCACGATCGGCCGATTAGGCCCGGAACTGACTTCCGTTCCGATAGCGGTTGTCAACACCGCCAGGCACACTCCCGCAGAAGCGACCACCGGAATTCCACCGGCGAAGACCGTCACCAGCACACCCCGCAACGCGGAACGTCTCCGCTTTCCGAGATCCGTGAACTCCCGACTGGACCACGAATCTATCTGAGCGATTCTTGGGCGGCGACTACCAGCTACCTTGACCAGTCCCACCACAACCAAAGTCGCGAGGACCAACACCGCCCCTGCGACAGCCAATATGTTGTCGATCTTGTTCAATGCGTCCTGCAGCCCTGGATGGAAGGCGAAGCTGTGAGCCACCCTTCCTCGAGCCAATACCCCTGACACACCCAGGACCACAACTACCGCTACAACGAGCAGATAGAGCCAGCCGACCACCAACCCCCGCTGTCCCGCACGCTCGAAATACTCGGCTAAATCTCCCCGGCTCCGCCGGTGACGGCGAACATCAAGGTCTGTCAAAGCCAACGCCACGTGCGACGAGTCCGCCTCGACCTCGAAGGACCAAACACAGGCCCGCTCGAAGCACAGCGACCCGGTCCGTTATCCCCCCGCAGTCACACATCGTCTCCGCATTCTGCTGCAGCCCCAAAACTCCCATGAGCCATTCGCGTGCAATCAAGGCACCCTGAACGCGCATCCCTCGGCGATCGGCGCGCGTTCCCCTCCCCACTATCGCGCGCCGCTACCCAATACGCTTTCGCTCTGATGGTCGCAGGGCGTGGTCCCAGTGTCACGCGCCGGAGCAAGAAGGGTGCTGGTGGAAGGGGCCAACAAGGTCGCGACTCGTAAAGTCAAAGCTACGACAGGCGTCTGGGTGTTCTACGTGTCCTTCTTTGCGCTCCTTGGAGCGGAAGGTGCGATCGTGGCGGGTATCGTCGCCGTAGCTCGCTGGATCGGGGTTCCGTGGCTCGTCATTTGTCGATCGGACCCGCTGGTCGTCAAGGGAGAATGGGGCGACAGGCTGTACGTTGTGATGGCC
>JAJZDJ010000156.1 GCA_021828685.1 Actinomycetes bacterium
GCTCGTGGCCGTGAAGTGGCAGCGCAGCCTCCAGGCGCAGCGTATCTCGCGCTCCGAGCCCGGCCGGGCGGAATCCGGCGACGCAAACGGACTCCCAGAAGTCTGGGGCTGCGCTGGCAGGGATCGAGCATTCGACCCCGTCCTCGCCGGTGTAGCCGGTTCCCGCGGCAAGGCAGTGCACGTTGCGCCATACAAAAGGTGCGACGCGGAACCGTCCGACGCCCGCCGCCTCGGGCGATACCGTCGCTAGTTTCCGGCGCGCTGACGGACCAGCCAACGCGATGACCGCCCGCTCGGAGGTGACGTCAGTCCCGCCGATCGCCCGGCGCACCCGGGCGGTGTTCGACGCGTTGGGCATCACGTCGAATCGCTCCTGATCGACCCACCAAACGATGATGTCGTCCAAGACGCTGCCGTCGGCGTCGTCGAGCAGGTGGGTGTACTGCGCCCGCCCGGGAGAGATCTTGTCGAGATCGTTCGTGAAAGCGGCTTGCAAGGCTGCCTTGGCGTCCGGGCCTTCCACGCGAACCGTACCGAGGTGGCTGACGTCGAATGCGGCCGCGTCGCTCCGGCACGCCATGTGCTCTGCAAGTGTTCCCCCAGGGTACGCGAGCGGCATCTCCCAGCCGCCGAAGGGGACCATCTTCGCCTGCGAAGCGCGGTGCGCCCCGTCGAGCGGAGACCGGCGCAGCGACTCGATAGGCGAACTCACCGCGCCGATCCTAGACGTCGACGCCGGGTACTGCTACCTCCTCGGGGTCAGACGGCGGCCGCACCCCGGATGTCTTCGTCGCCCGGCAAGCCCGGCAAGCCCGGCCCGGCCGCGCCTGGACCCGCCGCGCGCGCTGCACGATCGGTCAACCCGGTGACCGCCGCCTCGAGCTCGCTCACGACGCCACCGAGCGGCACGATGTTGAGGACCGTTTGGCCGCCCTTCAAAAGGTCGACGATCTCCTGGCCGCTCCACGCCAGAACGGAGGTAGCGCCGTCGATGACGAGGTTGGCGCTGCCGACGTCACCTCCAGCTCCTCGCAGGCACTCGATCGCCTTGCGCGTCGAATGCAGCGACACTCCTGCGTCGACCAGGCGCTTGATCACTTTGAGCTGGAGCAGGTCGGAGTAGGAGTACAGCCTTTGAGATCCGCTCCCCCGCGCCCGGCTCACCGACGGCTCCAAGAGGCCGGTCCGCGCCCAGTAGTCGAGCTGGCGGTATGTGATTCCGACTATCGAACAGACCTGCGGACCTCTATATCCCAGACGGGTCTCCCCCGCTCCAGCCCCGACGTCTCCCGACCGCATTGAGCACACCTCCATAGGATACGAGAAAGTCACATCAGTGTTGTCCCTATCGCAAAGTGTGGCCGAAGTCGGCGGTCGCCGCAACTGTGGCTCGCCAACGACTTCTTGCTCAGCCGAAGTCCTCGGGGCGGATACCCTCGATGAAACTCCGAAACTCCGACACCAGATCTGCGTCGCCGGTGCTCTCGTCGCCGGTGGAGAGAACTACGCCCTCCGCATCTATCAGGTCCTCCTCCGCGAAGATCGGACAGTTGGCCCGCACTGCGATCGCAACTGCGTCCGAGGGTCGGGCTGACACCTGGCGGCGCCCCGACGTTGTGACCAGGTGCAACTCGGCGTAGAACGTGCGCTCGCGAAGCGCCGTGACGACGACGTAGTCGAGTGTCGCCCCCAAAGCCTCCATCAAGTCGACGATCAGGTCATGGGTCATCGGGCGAGGAGTCGAGATCGACTGCTGGGCGAAGGCGATCGCCTGCGCTTCGGCGGGGCCGATATAGATGACCAACGTCCGCTTCGACCCCGCCTTTTCCTGAAGCAGCAGGATCGGGTTGTTGCTAGGGATTTCGACCCTCAACGCGTCGAGCTTCATTTCGACCATACGACCAAGGTTAGTTCCCCGGCAGAGTTCAGCGGATGGAGGTGATCGCCTTTCGGACGAACGCAGCTCGAAGTTCCGCACCCGCAGCCGCCAATTCGCCTAGCGCCTCGTCCGCTTCGCTCCGGCCCTTCGGGTTGCGCTGACGAAGGAGCGGCACCACCAACTGCGAGAAAATTTCGACCTCCCGCTCGGCTGCCGTGCGCCAGCCCCGCAGGTGACGCGGCTCCACGCCGAAGGCAGCGAAGCGGTTGGCGGCGCGACATATTTCGAGACAGCAGCGATCGTAATAGGGCGTCCCGCCCACCTGCCCGAGCGGGCCTACCAGCCCGAACTGCGTAAGATCCGCGATCAACTTGGGACTGCAGCCAGCAGCGACGGCAAGCTCCGCGGCGGTGTAGGAATCCTGCTGCTCGTCGTCCGCGCCGGCCGGTGTTGCGGCTGGCGGAGAGACCGCAGCATCGGGTTTACGCGTGTCTCCGCGGACAAGCCCAGCGAAGATTGCGGGCCGCACGGCCTCCGACCGACCGGACGCGGGCGAGGACGGCGACTGCTCGCCAGCAGAAGTAGCGGCAGCCCCGTCGGAAGAACTGTCGCCGACATGGTTTCCGCCGACGGGACTCTCGCCAACTGGGCTCTCGGCGGGGTCGCCAGCGGGGTCGCCAGCGGAGTCGCCAGCGGAGTCGCCAGCGGAGTCGTCGGCCTCGCCGGCACCAGCGGGCGCCGAATCTTCGTCGTCGGAAAGCGAACCAGACGAGTCGAGGCGCCCTTTGATGACCTTCAACGGGAGAAAATGTTCCCTCTGCTGGCGGAGGATCCACCTCAGCCGCTCGACGTCGCCATCGTAGAACTTGCGATAACCCGAAGGCGTACGCTCAGGGTCGACGAGTCCCTGGCTCTCCAGAAAACGGATCTTCGAGATCGTGACGTCGGGGAACTCCTGGCGCAACAGCGAAAGTACTTCCCCTATCGAAAGATGCGATCGGCTGTTCACGCTCGTCACCCCTCTGCCGCCTCGTGGAGAAAGACGAGTCGGAACTTCCCGACCTGAAGCTCGTCGCCTGAGTGAAGAGCCGCCGTGTCGATACGCTGCCTGTTGACGTAAGTACCGTTGAGTGAGCTCACGTCGGAGACGACGAAGCTGTCACGTTCGCGCCTGATCTCGGCGTGCTGTCGAGAGACGGTCACATCGTCGAGAAAGATCGTGCTCGAAGGATTGCGCCCGACGGTGGTAACTCCCTCCTCAAGCCAGAACCGTGATCCTGCGTTTGGACCGCGCTTGACCACGAGGATGCCCGAAGCGGTCTGCTCGTCGTCGACGACGAACTTGACCTCCTCGTCGGCGACCTCCCCTGCCGCCTCGACGGGCGTGAAGGTCATAGTCGTCGGGTCGTCCGACACAGCCGGCCTTTCGAGCACATGACCGCAGGACGAGCAGAAGTTCGAACCCTCCGGATTGCGGTGCCCGCAGTGGTTGCAGAAGACCAAGCTCAAACTAGCACCGGCTAACCCTCGATAAGACTGCGGTATCCGTCGGCGTCGAGCAGCGAAGCTATGCCCGGCTCCCCGTCAGGTGCGATCACGCAAAGCCAGCCTTCGCCGTAGGGATCCTCGTTGAGCCGCTCCGGCGAGTCCGCCAGATCCGAGTTGATCAGGGTGACCGTGCCGTCGAGCGGTGCGTAAATGTCGGAAACGGATTTCGTCGATTCGACCTCGGCAATCGACTCACCGGCGCTCACATGGGTTCCGGGGCTCGGCAGCTGGACGAACACGACGTCACCGAGGGAGTCCTGGGCGTAGTCCGTTATACCGATACGTACGCCGTCGGAGTCAGCTCGGGCCCATTCGTGATCCGATGTGTAGCGCAGATTCTCCGGCACGTTCATGAACCCTAAAGATACTGTAAAGGCGAAGGTCCCTGCCGCGCCGATACGGATGGAGTGTTCAGGACCTCGCGATAGCGCGGATCCGGCGCGCGTAGTCCTGCGCCCTCGCCGTTGCCTCGTCGTCGTTGGAGGCCTCCGCCCAAACGTGGGTGAGTGGCTCGTCGGGGTCGGGAAGAACCAGTGCCCACCCGTCGTCGTAGAGCGCCTTGACGCCGTCGACGAGGACCACCTGGCGATCCTTCTCCCATTCCATGACCGTCCGCATCACGATTCCCTTCCGTTCCCAGGGAGTGACGACGGATTCGTGCGCCATGCGAGCGACGGGAAGCGAGGCCACCACCTTCGACAGTTTCGTCTCCGCTCCGGCCAGCAGCCCGAGCGTCTCGACTAGCGCAGCCAGCGAATCGTAGGCCGGCAGGAACCCCGGGAAGATGTATCCACCCTCCTGGTTGGCCGCGAAGCGCACCTGCGGACTCGACGCCGTCTCCATCAAAGACGGCGTCGACAGCTTCGTCCAGACGAGCTCGGCGTCGACGCTTTGACAGATCTCCTCTGCGTGACGGCTCACCGACACGGGCAGTGCCACCGTCGTCGGATTGCGCCCACGACGGACGTCGTCGCGCACTACAAGCGTCAGGAGGGACATCAGCGCCTCGTCGTCGCTTAGCACGTGACCGGCGTCGTCGACGAAGGTGATCAGCTCGCCGTCGGGGTCGATCACGGCGCCCAGATGGGCTCCCGATGCGCGGACGAGCTCCGACACGCGCGCCGCGTGATCCCAACGGTCGAAGCTGAGCGACTGACGTGTCGATGCGTAAGGGTTGACGGAAAGGACGTCGGCGTTGAGCTTGGACAGCACGTTCGGCATGACGAAGCTCGCCGCGCCGAACGCGTAGTCGAGGACGACCTTGAAGCGTGCAGAGCGAAGCTTGTCGACGTCCACGCTGTCCATGAGGCGCGCCGTGTAGAACTCGGCGGTGCGATTGGGGAATCGCAGCTCGCCGATCTCTCCGGCGAGTGAGCGCCTGTAGTCCTCCCGGTAAAAGAGCCTCTCGACCTTCTTCTGCGTCGCCTCGGAGATGTCGATGCCGCTGGCGTCGAAGAAACGGATCACGACCGATTGCGGGTCGTCGCGCATGAGCCGCACCGACACCCCCGCCGCAGCCTGCTCGCTTCGCACCGCGAACCGGGTTATCGGCACGGTCGCTACCTCGAGGTCGGCGACGTCGATACCCGACGCGTTCAGGCCTACCATGACGGCCCGCTTGAGAACCCGGGCCGCCCTGCTCGTGTCGCGGGACGCGACGACCGTCGAACCCTTCTTCATCGTCGTTCCGAACGCCATGGCGAGGCGCACCGCAAGCTCGGGGGAGACGTCCACGTTCGCGAGACCCTCGACGCCGTGCCGGCCGAAAAGGTGGCGGGCTCCCCTCGACTCCCACACGATCGACGAGTTGACGAGCGCGCCGTGCTCGACGGTCTTGAACGGGTACACCTTGACGCCGGGGTTGATGACTGCGTGCTCCCCGATGAAACACTCGTCGCCGATCACCACCCCCTCCTCGAGGCGTGCGCCGCGCCGCAGGTCGCTCGAGCGTCCCACTACGGCGCCGCGAAGTCGGACGCCTTGGCCGAGGTACACGTTGTCGTGGACAACGGAGCGCTCGACGACACTGTCGGCGCCGACACGAACGTTCGAGCCGAGGACGCTGTACTCGCCGAGGCGTGCCCCCGCCTCGACGTGGCAGTTGGTGCCGATGACGGCGGGCCCTGAGACTCTCGCTGCGGGGTCTATCTCCGAGCCTTCACCGAGCCAAACCCCGTCTCGGACCTTGAAGCCGGCAACGGAAATGCCGACTTGACCGTCGAGAACATCCTGGTGTGCTTTGACGTAGGCCTCCAGCGTGCCGACGTCCTCCCAGTAGCCGTCGACGACGCAGCCGACGAGGGTTTTTCCGTTGTCGAGCAGCCTCGGGAAGACGTCGGCGGAGAAGTCGACAGGCGTACCCGCGTCGATGAAGTCGAACACCGACGGTTCGAGTACGTATATGCCCGTGTTGATTGTGTCGGAGAAAACCTGACCCCACGTCGGTTTCTCCAGGAACCGCTCTACGTTCCCCTCCGCGTCGGCGATGACGATGCCGAACTCTAGAGGGTCGGGCATGGATTTGAGTGCGATCGTCGCGACGGCCGCCTTTTTCCTGTGGAACTCGACGAGCGAGCCGAGGTCGATGTCGGTGACGACGTCTCCGGATATGACCAGGAACGCTTCGTCGAGCTCGTCCATGGCGTTGCGTACCGATCCGGCCGTGCCGAGCGGCGACTCCTCCGTTGCGTACACCATCCGCACCCCGAACTCGGTGCCGTTGCCGAAGTAGGTGCGGATGGCGTTCGCCTGGAAGGCGACAGTGACGACGATCTCGTCGATTCCGTGGCGTTTGAGAAGCTCGACGATGTGCTCCATCATCGGACGGTTCGCGATCGGCATCATCGGCTTGGGCTGGTTGGAGGTGAGCGGACGTAGCCGCGTTCCCTCCCCGCCCGCCATGATCACCGCCTTCACGGAGTCTCCCCGCTCGAAGCGCGACGCGCCGCACGATCCCGGCGCCCGACGCTGAGCTCGGAGAGCGCCGGTCGGAAATAGGTGACCACCGCATACCAGCCGACAATCATGGCCGGCACAACGAACACCCAGGCGAGGGTCTCGGCCAGCGACCTCCAGTCGTCCTTGGCATGGCCGGCGAGGAACAGGGGGAACGCGCACATCGTCGCGAACGTCGCCGCCTTACCGGCCTTGCTCACATCCATGCGCCTTCCCCCGAGAGCGGCAAGCACTAGGAAAGCGCTCGATACGAGAACTTCGCGACCCACGACGACAAGTCCCACCCAGAGCGGCACGGCACCCAGCGCGATCGTCGAAACGCCCGCGGCGGTGAGAAGCACCCGGTCCGCGACAGGGTCGAGGATTTTGCCGAGGGTCGAAACCTGGTGGAAGCGTCGGGCTACGAAACCGTCCACCCCGTCGGTTACGCCGAGGCCGCCGAGCAGGAGACCGGCCGGGTACCAACCTGCACGATCGGGCCGCAGCATGAGCCACAGAAACAGGCCGACGCTGGCGAGGCGCAGCGTCGTGATCAGGTTGGGGACGGTGAGCACCGCGCTGAGATCGCCGTCAGGCTCCGGGACCGCTTCGGGGATCATCGACTTGAGGGAAGCGTCCACGAAAGGTTCCCCCTCTGATCGGTCTCGCGGACTGTTACCGTGACGGGCGGCCCGTTGCCGCTCGGCGTCTCGACGCAGTAGAAGACGAGGCCGGCTCGGACCGGTTCGTTAGCAGGACACGTCACCGACGGTGCTGAGACGATGTTCTTCTCGGCTTGGATGGCGAGGGCTATCTGCGACGCGACATCGGGCCCCGCTAGCGAACTTGGAGGCTGGTGGTAGAGATCGCCGCCGCCGAAGGCGGTCGCAATCGCCAGGAGGGCTGCGAGCGCGATAACCCCCGGCAAGAAGTAACCCCGTTTGGACTTGCCTCGTGGCCTGCTCGCAGCCTGCCCCTCGGATGCGTCGCTCACTACGACGATTCTACCGGCGCGGCCGCTCTGCGTCGGCTGACCGTTGCGTGCGTCGGGCGGGCGGGACTTGAACCCGCGACCCCCAGACCCCCAGTCTGGTGCGCTACCAAACTGCGCCACCGCCCGAAAACTACATAGGCACCTTACCCGACGACACGCACTGCGAGTCAA
>JAJZDJ010000157.1 GCA_021828685.1 Actinomycetes bacterium
CCGCGTCGCCGTGATAGTCATCAACCACGATCCGGCAGAGCTCCTGCACCCGCCGCGAGTTGGCAGCAGGAAAACGGTGAAGCGCAGGTCGGGCCGAGAACACCTCGGCGAGTCGCTCAGGGTCCATGCCGGCGATCTGCCCTGCGTCTAGGTCGTGTCCGAGTCGGCGGCTCAGTTCGAGGGGAGCGAAGAACGCCCGCTCGAGAGGGATCTGCTGGTCAAGGACCATCCCGATCAAAAGGGCCAACGGGTCCTTCGAGATCAGTTCGTCGGCCTCGTCGTCCTGACTTAGGTGCAGCATCGCTCCGCAATCGTAATGCAGTATCACGGCCAGCGGATCACGCGACGGTATAGGTCTGTTCCAAGACCGAGCGCGTCAGCTGCGAACCACGGATTCGCCGGCGAAAAGAACCGGTTTGATCGACGGGGCGCCGAGCCAGCTCATCTGGCGGCAAGACTGTGACCGTAATTGTACCGAACTTGTGCAATTCCGGTCACAGTCTTTAGTTGGCCCCCTCGCAATGTTCGTTGCCCTCGACGCCCCACGGCCTGTAACGCAACCTGTAACGCAACCTGTAACGCGGTCTGCAGGCTTCGCCGCTGGTGAGTTTCGTACTTTGCGCGTGGCGTAGGCCCGTGGCGCCTACGGGCTACAGCGTCCGCGGGCTACAGCGTCGGTGGGCTACAGCGTCCGCGGGTCGGGGGCCTCGGCGTCTATACCGTACAGCTCTATCGCGGACTCGACCTCCTCGGATTTGGCCTCCCCGACCGCAGCCAGACCGTCCAGCACGGCGACGACGACGTTGGCGGCGTCGGTCTCGAAGTGCCGTCGGAGGGCCTCACGGGTGTCGGAGCGACCGAAGCCGTCGGTGCCGAGCGGTATGAAGTGTCCGGGCACCCAACGGGCTATCTGGTCGGGGACCGCCTTCATGAAGTCCGTGACGGCCACGATAGGCCCTGATGCGGCTTCGAGGACCTCTGTCACGTATCCCCGCCGGGGGGTCATCGTCGGGTGCAGGCGGTTCCAGCGCTCGACCGACAGGGCGTCCTCGCGTAGAGCCTTGTAGCTCGTCGCGGACCACAGCTCGGCAGCGACGTCGTGGTCGGCGGCGAGCAGGCGCTGCGCCTCGAGCGCAGCCTGGCAGGCAGTGCCCGAAAATAGGATGGTCGCTTTGCGCGACGGGCCTTCCGGGGCGTCGGCGAAGCGGTACAGGCCACGGATGATTCCCTCGTCGACGCCCTCCGGTTTCGCCGGCATCGCGTAGTTCTCGTTGTAGAGGGTGATGTAGTAGAACACGTCCTCGGCGTCCTCGCCGTACATCCTCGGGATCCCGTCGCTGATGATCGACGCCACCTCGTACGCGAACGCGGGGTCGTAGGCCCGCAGGTTCGGCACGGTCGAGGCGAGAAGCAACGAATGGCCGTCGTCGTGCTGCAGGCCCTCGCCCAGCAGCGTCGTCCTTCCGGCCGTGCCTCCGAGCATGAAACCACGGCCGCGCATGTCCCCGAACGCCCACACGAGGTCGCCTACGCGTTGGAACCCGAACATGGAGTAGAAGATGAAAAATGGGATCATCGCCTGACCCCACGTCGCGTACGCAGTCCCGGCTGCAGTCAGGTCGGCCATCCCGCCGGCCTCGCTTATGCCCTCCTCGAGGATCTGACCGTCGACTCGTTCGGTGTAGGAAAGCATCAGCTTGGAGTCGACCGGGTCGTAAAGCTGGCCGAACGGAGCGTAGATCCCCACCTCCTTGAAAAGTCCGTCCATGCCGAACGTGCGCGCCTCGTCGGGAATGATCGGCACGATCCGCTTGCCGATACCTTCGTCGCGCAGCAGGTTGCGTATCATCACGGCGAAGGCCATCGTCGTCGACACGGCGCGCGAGCCTGACCCGCTGTCGAACTCGGCTAGGGCCTTGGGTTCGGGGGCTGGCAGAGGCTTGGACCTGACGGTGCGGTGCGGTAGCGACCCGTTCAGTGCCTGGCGGCGCTCGACCATGTAGCGGTACTCGACCGAGTCCGCTGACGGGCGGAAGAACGGCGGCTCGCCGCCTTCGAGCGCCGAGTCGGGTATCTCCTCCTGCAGGTACAGCCGGTCGCGGAGCAGCTTCAGCTGTGCTGCGTTCATCTTCTTGATCTGATGGGTCGAGTTGCGTGCCTCGATCTCGGGGCCGAGCGTCCAACCTTTGATCGTCTTGGCGAGGATGACGGTCGGCTGGCCGGTGGTCTCCGTCGCAGCCTTGTAGGCCGCATAAAGCTTGCGGTAGTCGTGCCCGCCACGGGGCAGGTTCAGCAGGTCTTCGTCGGAGAGGTGCTCGACGAGAGATCGGAGCCGCGGGTCCGGGCCGAAGAAATGCTCTCGGATGTAGGCGCCGTCCTCGGTAGCGTACTTCTGGAACTCCCCGTCGACGGTCGTGTTCATCTTGTTGAGCAGGGCCCCGTCGACGTCGCGGGCGAGCAGGTCGTCCCACTTGGAACCCCACACGACCTTGAGCACGTTCCAGCCGGCGCCCCTGAACGTCGCTTCGAGCTCCTGGATGATCTTGCCGTTACCGCGCACAGGGCCGTCGAGGCGCTGAAGGTTGCAGTTGACGACGAAGATCAAGTTGTCGAGCTGTTCCCTGCCCGCCAGCGATAGAGCGCCGAGGGTCTCGGGTTCGTCGCATTCGCCGTCGCCCAGGTAGCACCACACCCGGCTCGCGGAGGTGTCGACGATACGGCGGTTGTGCAGGTAGCGGTTGAAGTGGGCCTGGTAGATGGCGTTGAGCGGGCCGATACCCATCGAGACGGTCGGGAACTCCCAGAAGTCGGGCATCAGGCGCGGATGTGGGTAAGACGACAGGCCGCCCGGACCCGGCTCGCCCTGCGCCGTCGGACGGCGCCCTTGCAGCTCCATCCGAAAATGCTCCAACTGTCCTTCGCTCAGGCGACCCTCCAGGAAAGCCCTCGCGTAGATACCGGGAGCGGCATGGCCCTGGAAGTAGACCTGGTCACCGGCCTGCCCGTTGCCCTTCCCGCGGAAGAAATGGTTGAAGCCGACCTCGTAAAGGCTCGCCGA
The DNA here is from genome assembly GCA_021828685.1 of Actinomycetes bacterium. Lineage (GTDB taxonomy): Bacteria > Actinomycetota > Acidimicrobiia > Acidimicrobiales > Palsa-688 > JAJZAM01. The sequence goes on from JAJZDJ010000157.1 coordinate 3,059, forward strand.
GGAGGCGAACGTGGCGAGGTGGCCGCCGATACCCTCCGCCAGGTGGTTCGCCCGCACGACCATGATCGCCGCGTTCCAGCGGATATACGCCCGGATACGCCTCTCGATGTGCTCGTCGCCGGGGAACCACGGTTCCTGGTCAGGCGGGATCGTGTTGACGTACGGAGTCGAGACTGTCGCAGGGAAGCCGACCTGGTTCGCGCGAGCCCGCTCGAGGAGCTTCATGAGCAGAAAACGGGCCCGGTTCTTGCCTCGTGCGTCGACGATGGCGTCGAAGGAGTCGATCCACTCGGACGTCTCCACGGGATCGATGTCGGGAAGCTGGTGTGAGAAACCGTCGAAGATCACACTCCATACTCGCGCTGGCGCGAGCTTGACGGTTACCAAGGTGCCGATCGGACAGTGTCGGGGTCCGCCTTTCGCAGCGAGCCAGCTAGAGCGGGCAAGCTGTAGCGATGCCAGACACGTCTGATTCGGATGCCACCGTCGTCTACACGGACGGGGCCTGCTCGGGAAACCCCGGGCCGGGAGGGTGGGCGTGGGCGGTCGGATCGACGCAGTATCGAAGCGGGGCGGACCGTCACACGACGAACCAGCGAATGGAGTTGACGGCGGTCGTCGACGCGGTCGCATTTTTTTCCGGACCCCTTGTCGTGGTGAGCGACTCGACTTATGTGGTCAACTGCTTTCGCGACAGGTGGTGGCAGGGCTGGATCGCCCGGGGATGGTTGAACAGCCAGAAAAAGCCCGTCGCGAACCGTGACCTCTGGGAGCCGCTAGTCGAGGCGTACCGGGCCGAGCTGGGCCGGGTCCGGTTCCGCTGGGTGAAAGGACACTCTGGGGACCCCATGAACGACATGGTCGACCGTCTCGCCGTCGAGGCGGCGGCAAGCCAGGTCGGTCGCTCAGCGCTGCGAGAAAGCGAACCCCGGCAGGCCTAGGCGGCGCAGCGGGCGTGTGATGAGCGCCAGCTCGCGCACGTGCAGCTTGGACCCGACATAGATAAAGATCCCGATGGCCACCATCACCTGCGCGGCGACGCGCAGGGCGAGGAGCGGGTCGCTTTGATTGCCGGCGAAGGCGAGCCCGACAGCGAAAGCTCCGCCGCCTGCTATCGCCGAGGCGATCGCAATCCGGACGAGTGCGCGCACCGTGAGCCAGCCGCCGAAAGTCCCTGCGCGCCGTTTCAGGTCCACGACCGCCCAGACGGAGGCGACGCTGTAGGGGACCACCCATGCCAGGGCCAGCCCCGGCACGCCGAGCACGACGTTGAGCCCGAAAGCGGCGACCACGGTCAGCACGTTCTCGATGACGTAGATGCGGAACATTCCTCGCGCGTCCTGCATGGCCTGGTAGACCCTCATCAGCAAGAAGAAGGCGGCGAAACCGGGCAGGCCGACCACGAATGCTACGAGCGTCGAGGTGACCAGCCGGGTACCGGATCCGGTCACGGCCCCGTGGTGGATCGCCAGCGAGACGAGCGGCTGGGCTACCACCAGGTAGACGATGCAGAGCGGGATCAAGATTGCGAGGGTGACGCGCAGCCCTGTCACGAACTGGCGCTCGAATCCGATGGTCGCCCCTGAGCTCCAACGCTGCGCCAGGTCGGGCATGATCGCTGACGCGACCGACACGGCGACCAGTGCGTTCGGCAGCTGGAAGAACTGGTACGCGAACTGGTACGCAGTGACCCCGCCCTTCGTGCGCCCCGCAAGGATGAGCACCAAGGCGAGGGACGCCTGGTTTGTGAGGACGACACCGACGATCCATCCCGACAGCGCTGCGACGCGCCGCACGGCAGGGTGGCGTGGATCCCACACCGGCCGCAGTTTGAGTCCGAGACGGTGCATGCTCGGAAGCTGCAACAAAAGTTGCACGGCGTAGCCGAGAGTGGTCCCGACGCCGAGGATGGTTATCGCCTTCGAGTCGGCGGTAAATGCGTCGAGGGACGACGTCGAGCCGATGGCTGCGGGGGCGAGTATCGAGCCGGCGACGATTTTCGTTGCGATCAGGGCGGCGATCGCGACCACGTTGTTGACGACGGGGGAGAAGGCGGCAGCGGCGAAGCGTCGCCGCGTGTTGAGGACCGCTGTACTGGCTACGGTTGCGCCTAGGAAAAAGACCTGCGGCGCGAAATAGCGCAACAGCCGCGTCGCAAGCGCGCGCTCGGCCCCCGCCGCCCTGCCGTGCTCCAGGACAAGGTAGAAGTCGATGATGTACGGGGCGAGCACCCACAAGGCTGCGCTGGCCGCGACGAGTCCAGCGGAGATCGCCGTCAGGACAGCCGAAACCGAGTGCGAGGTCTCCCGGGAGTCGCCAGCGGCAAGCTGGTCGACGAAGACGGGGATCAACGTCGCTGCCAGGATGCCCCCAAGGAGCAGGTCGTAGATGATGTTCGGGATTCCGTTCGCGTAGTTGAACGCGTCGGAGAGCGGGCTGACGCCGAGCACGTACCCGATCGCTAGCACCCTCGCGAAACCTGTCAGGCGCGAAGCGAGCGTTCCTGCGGCGAGCACGGCGGTGGCCTTACCCGTCGACGACCGCCTGGCGGGCCGGCTATCCGAGCGCGCCTTGGCCGCTGGTCTGGCGGCGGGCTTGGCGGCGGGGTTGGCGGAGGGTGGGAGGGGTGGTGGGCCGACGCGTACTTGTTGCCTTTGCGGCGGCGATGCCATTGGAGGTTCGCTGGCCGCTGGCGGCGCGGCGGGCGGGGGCGCTGGGCGAGCCTGGCTGCTGATACGGATCGCGTCGCGGCTTCCGTCGGGCTCCCGCGCCGGCCTCGCTGCTGGTCGGGGTCGTTCCGCGACGCTCGGAGCCGCTGGCACTTCGGATTGGGAGTCTTGATCGAAGATTGCCTTCGCGGGTGGCTGGCGCTTCGACGTGGCCCTCGGCGCGACGCTGTCCGACGGCGGCTCGTCCTGGTCGAAGGGTCGCCCGGATCCACGCACACGACCATGGTGGTCGAGGTGGCACCCGTCGTCCAGTCCGATCACCTGGCTTGGCGAAGTCGCTCGGTCTTCATCTCTGCTTCAGCGTCAGGACGTCTCGTCTAGGCTCGGCTCATATGTCGCCCGGCGATCGCCCGTCAGCATCGCCGAACCCGTCGGCTCTCTCGCCGCTCGACGGCCGATACCGCCCCCAGATGGCGCCATACGCCGAGGCATTCTCAGAGGAAGGGCTTATCCGCCAGCGCTTCAAAGTCGAGGTGCAATGGCTCCTCGCCCTCGCATCCGACCCGGCGATCGGCGAGCTGGGACCCTTGGACGATGACACGGCGGCGGTCCTAAACGCCTGGGTCGACGACTTCGGACCCGACGACGTAGCCGAAGTGAAGGGCATCGAGGGGCGAACCAACCACGACGTGAAGGCGGTCGAGTACCTGTTGAAGGCCAAGCTCGCCGCCCTCGGCTGGAGCGAAGCGCAAAGAGAGTTCGTTCATTTCGCTGCGACCTCCGAGGACGTCAACAACCTGGCCCACGCCCTGATGCTCCACGAGGGCATCTCTACAGCCTGGCTCGCGGAGGCCGACCGGCTCATCGGCGACGTTGCGGCCGTGGCGGCCGGTTGCGCAGAGATTGCAATGTTGTCGCACACCCACGGCCAGCCCGCGTCTCCCACGACGCTCGGCAAGGAGCTCGCCGTGTTCTGCCACCGCTGGTCCCGCCAGGCGCAGCGCGTGCGCTCCTTGGAGTTGACCGGGAAATGGAACGGTGCGGTCGGCACGTTCGGCGCCCACGTCGCCGCATACCCGGAGGTGGACTGGATCAGCCTCTCGCGACGCTTCGTCGAGAGCTTCGGGTTGGAATGGAACCCTCTCACAACCCAGATCGAGCCCCACGACACGATCGCGGAACTGTTCCATACCATCGTGCGATTCAATTCGATCCTCCTCGACTTCTGCCGGGACATGTGGGAGTACGTGAGCCGCTCCTACCTCCGCCAGCGTGTCGTTGCCGGCGAAGTCGGGTCGTCGACGATGCCGCACAAGGTGAATCCGATCGACTTCGAGAACGCCGAAGCGAACGCAGGCGTCTCATCGGCGCTCCTCGAGCATCTCGCCTCCAAGCTGATGGTCTCGCGCATGCAGCGCGACCTCTCCGACTCGTCAGCGCTGCGCAACGTCGGGGTTGCTGTCGGCCACTCTGGCTTGGCGATCACGTCGGCCCGGCGGGGTTTTGCGAAAGTAACCCCGGACGCCGACACCATGGCCGCCGACCTGGACTGCCACTGGGAGGTGCTCGGCGAGGCGATCCAGACCGCCATGCGCCGCCACGGCATAGCGGAGCCCTACGAGCGCCTCAAAGAGCTGACGCGGGGGCGCGAAGTCGGACCGGCCGAGGTCAGGGAGTTCGTCGCCCAGCTCCA
>JAJZDJ010000158.1 GCA_021828685.1 Actinomycetes bacterium
AGCCCGTCGCCGATCCGCAAGCGGTTGGCGAGAGCCCACGAAGCCGAGGTACGGTCCCAGCCGGCCTCAACCCGAACTGCAGCTGGAACTCGGATATCTACCGGCGAGGCGCGGCGGTTCCTTTGGGTGACAACCTGGATATGGCTGAGCACCCTGCGGTGCTTGGGATGCTCGACGATCCCCAGAGCTTGGACAGCTTCGTTGTCCAGCAATACGACGCTGCTCATGCTGTGACACTGGCCAAAGCTTCCGCCCACAGCAAAACGTCATCCGCGTCGGCGTCCGGGTGCGTTTTGGTGATCGTCTCGGCGGCCTGCCGCAGCAGCTCGGGTCGGCCGGCCAAGGGGTGCCCGTCCAACTCGGCCGCCGCTACTGCCAACTCCGCCAGGTCGGGACGTGCCTGCGGATGCACTTTGTAGTGCGCGTCGAGGACCGCCTGCACTGCGACCGCTTCGAGCATCGTCCTCAACGCGGCCACCGTCAGCGAGGTCGTCGAAGATGCGACACCGAACTCACGCACAGCGACAGCCGCCGCGTCTCGAAGTGCGAGTGGTAGACGCATCGACGTGTTGGTGGTTTCTGGATCCGAACTGTCAAGCAAACGGTTTAGCTGCTCAATCGCCTTCTCACTATGCACAGCTCACTGTACCACTTTTGCGTGGTACATAATGACGTGGATCTGTTCAGGACCGATGCCCGACTATCAATTCAGAGCCAGACGCCCCGTGTCCGTTTCGACCCTGTCTACCGTGACGGTGTCGCCGTCGGTGTAGCGGCCTTCGAGCAGGAGCAGGGCCAGCGGATCGGCTATCTCGCGCTGGATGAGCCTCTTGAGAGGGCGCGCGCCGAACGCCGGGTCGTAGCCGGTGGCCGCCAGCCACGCTCGCGCGCCGTCGGTGACGACCAGGGTCAGGCGCCGCTCGGCGAGGCGCCGCTCGAAGCCTCGAAGCTGGATATCCACGACCGCCTCAAGGTCCTTCTCGGTCAGCTCCGAGAAGGAAACGATCTCGTCGATCCGGTTGATGAACTCCGGCTTGAACACTCCGCCAAGGTCGCCTCGATGATTCGACGTCATGATCACGACCGTGTTCGTGAAGTCGACGGTGCGACCCTGACCGTCCGTTAGACGCCCGTCATCTAGGACCTGCAGGAGGATGTTGAAGACGTCCGAGTGAGCCTTCTCGATCTCGTCGAGCAGAACCACGCTGTACGGGCGGCGCCGGACGGCCTCGGTCAGCTGGCCCCCCTCGTCGTAGCCGACGTATCCGGGGGGAGCGCCGACGAGGCGGGCGACGGAGTGCTTCTCCATGTACTCGGACATGTCGATGCGGACCATCGCGCGCTCGTCGTCGAAGACGAACTCTGCGAGGGCGCGGGCCAGCTCGGTCTTGCCCACACCGGTCGGCCCGAGGAACAGGAAGCTCCCGATCGGCCTGTCCGGGTCGGACATGCCGCTCCTCGAGCGCCTGATCGCGTTCGACACGGCTGCCACTGCCTCGTCCTGGCCGACGACGCGCCGGTGGATCAACTCCTCCATCTTGACCAGCTTGGACACCTCGCCTTCGAGCATCCGCTGCACCGGCACGCCAGTCCACTTGGAGACCACGGAGGCGATGTCCTGCTCGTCCACCTCCTGCTTGAGCATCTTCTGGCCTGCCTGCTCGGACGACTGACGGCGCACCGCCTCGTCGTATCTCCGGCGGAGGTCGGGGATCCGGCCGTACTGGATCTCGGCGGCCTTCGCGAGATCCCCGTCGCGTGTGCAGCGCTCGGCGTCGCTCTTGGCGTCCTCGAGCTCCTGGGCGAGCGCGGCGATCGCGTCCGCCGCTTGCTTTTCGAGTTGCCACTGCGCGTTGAGCGCGTTGGCGCGCTCCGCGAGGTTCGCCAGGTCCTCCTCCAGGCGCCCGAGGCGCTCGATGGACGCTTCGTCGGTCTCTTTCGCCAAAGCGAGCTTCTCTATCTGCAGCTGCGCCATCCGCCGCTCGACGACGTCGATCTCGGTCGGTTTGGACTCCTTCTCGATCCGCAACCGGCTGGCGGCTTCGTCGATCAGGTCGATCGCCTTGTCGGGGAGAAAACGAGCCGTGATATAGCGGTTCGACATCACCGCGGCGGCTACCAGCGCCGAGTCGGCTATGCGGACGCCGTGATGGTTCTGGTAGCGCTCCTTCAGGCCACGCAGAATCGCGATCGTGTCCTCTACGGTCGGCTCGCCGACCATGACCGGCTGGAAGCGGCGTTCGAGCGCGGCGTCCTTCTCGATGTGCTTGCGGTACTCGTCGAGCGTCGTCGCTCCGATTAGGCGCAGCTCACCCCTTGCGAGCATCGGCTTGATCATGTTCCCGGCGTCCATCGCGCCTTCCGCAGCGCCGGCACCGACGATCGTGTGCATCTCGTCGATAAAAGTGATCACCTCGCCGTCGGAGTCGGTTATCTCCTTCAGGACCGCTTTGAGGCGTTCCTCGAACTCCCCCCGGTACTTGGACCCGGCGACCATCGAAGATAGATCCAGAGCGATAAGCCGCTTGTGCTTGAGGCTATCGGGTACGTCGTCGTCGACGATGCGGTTAGCGAGGCCTTCCACGATCGCCGTCTTTCCGACGCCCGGCTCGCCTATCAGGACGGGGTTGTTCTTCGTTCGCCGCGACAGGACCTGGATGACGCGTCGGATCTCCTCGTCGCGGCCGATCACCGGGTCCAGCTTCGCTGCGCGGGCGTCCGCTGTCAGGTCCCTGCCGTAGCGTTCCAGGGCCTGGTAGGAGTCCTCCGGGTTGTTGCTGGTCACCCTGTGCGATCCCCTCACGGAACGCAACGCTGCGAGCAGGTCCTCCTCGGAAACGCCGAGGCGGTCGGCCATCGCCAGCAGGAGATGCTCCACCGACAGGTACTCGTCTCCGAGCGAGGAGCGCTCGACGGTCGCCTTGTCGAATATCGCCGCCGCCTCCCGGCCTAGTCCGGGCTCTCTGCCCGCGGACCCCGACGGACCCGTCGAGCTGTAAGAACGTGGCAGTTTGGCGAGCGCCTCGTCGTTTCGGTTGCGCACGTGTAGCGGCGCCACCCCGACACGCTCGAGGACGGGCAGTGTTATGGTGCCCTCCTGGCCGAGCATCGCAGCGAGCAGGTGCTCGGGGGCTATCTCGGGATTGTTGCGCGATGCTGCGAGCTCACCGGCGGCCCGGAACGCCTCCTGGGTCTTCTGGGTCCAACGGTTTGGGTCAAGCGCCACTGCTCCTCCTTTCCGGGGGGCGTCGGTAGATGTCTGGAAGGTTGCGGACCGGGACGAGGTCGCGGCGGTACTGCCTGTGGGTGCGCTGAATCTCTTCGGCCGCCTGAAGGCGAGCCCGGTCCAACTCGGCTAACGCCTCACTTCGAAGCGCCTCCATCTCGAGCTTCGCGAAAGCGAGCTGGGAGCGCACTTGTGACAGTTCGGCTTCCAGCTCCACGATCCGCTTCACCCCTTCGATGTTGACACCCATACCTGTCAGCTCCTGGATCCGCTGCAGCTGGGTGATGTCCGCCTCGCTGTAGCGGCGGCTTCCGCCCTCGGTCCTAGCCGGGTCGAGGAGCCCCTTGCGTTCGTAGACGCGCAGCGTCTGGGGGTGCATCCCGGCCAGCTGCGCTGCAACCGAGATGACGTACACCGCCCGGTGCGCAGCCAGCGGATGGGCATCGGGGGCGGCCCTCTCGACGGGGGTCGGGAAACTCTCAGCCACGAACCTCACCGTCCTTCCGCGTCGGCGACCCCGAGTGCGGCAGAGCGCAGACTGCTGCCGTCCATCAAAGACCCGAGAGATTCGAGCACCTTGCGTTGCTCGTCGCTCAGCTGCTGGGGAACTGCCACTTCTACTGTCACCAGCAGGTCGCCGCCCTGATTCGTGCCATTTCCGGCGGGGACACCCTTGCCCTTGACCCGGAAAGTCCTCCCCGAACGCGTTCCGGGCGGAACCTTGAGGCTGACAGGCCGGTCGAGTGTCGGGACCGTCACCGTAGCGCCGAGGGCCGCCTCGGAAAAAGTAACTGGCACGTTGACTGCCAGGTCCTTGCCGCGGCGACTGAAGAGCGGGTGCGCTTCGACGTGGACGACCACGTACAGATTGCCGGCGGGGGCTCCCCCTCGGCCTGCACCCCCCCGGCCTTTGATCCGGATCCTTTGGCCGTCGGTGACACCCGGAGGGATCCGCACCTTGACTTGGCGGGCCGCGTACTCGACCCCGGCGCCGAGACACGTGGGACACGGGTTGTCGACCTTGAAGCCGGTACCCGAGCACGCCTGGCACGGCTGGCTAAAAGAGAACAGTCCCTGATTGTCCTGGATCACCCCGCGACCTCCGCACAGCGCGCAAACGCTCGGAGTGGTCCCCGGGGCGGCACCGCTGCCCGTGCAGGTGTGACAGACAACTTCAGACGTGACGTTGACCGTGGTCGTCAAACCGTTGAGCGCATCGAGGAAGCTGAGGTGCAGAGTCGTCTCCAAGTCGGCCCCGTTACGCGCGCCGGCGCTGTGGCCCGCCGTGCCGTCAGCTCCACCCGCATGCCCAGTAGTCCGGGCGGTCCGGCCGAAGATGTTGCCGAGCAGGTCGCCGAGATCGTCGACTTTGAAACCACTGCTGAAGCCCCCGGTCCGGCCGGCTGTCCCTCCCATACCCGCGAAAGGGTTTCCGGCCGCGGCCTGCCGGCGCACCTCGTCGTACTCCTTGCGCTTGGCTTCGTCACCCAAGACGTCGTAAGCGGCCGACACCTCCTTGAAGCGCTCCTCCGAGCCGGGGTTCGCGTCAGGGTGGTACTGCTTGGCGAGCTTGCGATAAGCCTTGGCTATGTCCTTGGGGGCGGCGTTCTCTACTACCCCCAACACCTTGTAGTAGTCCTTGTCGAACCACTCACGCTGGGGCGCCACCTGTGCTCATCCCCTCACTTTCACCATCGCAGGACGCAGCACCCGACCTCTCCAGCGATACCCGGAGCGCATCACCTCGGCCACCTCCTGGCCGCCGTCGCCCGGCTCGTGCGCAACGGCGTCGTGACAGTTCGGGTCGAAAGGCTCCCCTGCTTTGTCGATACGCTCGAGTCCCTCTCGTTCGAGGACACCGGACAGGGTCGCGCTCAGCTGAGCGACACCCTCGCCTCCCCCGTGGGCGATCGCAAGCTCGGCCGTGTCGAGGACCGGCAGCAGTTTCTCGACAAGCGACTCCGCCGCCCGGTCGCGCATGTCGTCTGTCTGCTTTGAAACGCGCTTTTTGTAGTTCTCGAAGTCGGCCTGCAGACGGACGAGCGAGTCACGGTACTCGTCGCGCTCGCTCATCACGGCAGCTATCTCGCTGAAGACGACATCTACCTCCACCTCCGCCGCCATGCCGGCGGTCGCATCCAAGTCTCCGCCGGGCGCGTCGCTGCTTCCCGCAGCGGCTTCGGGTGCTTCGCCGCTTTCCGAGACGACCTGGTCTTCCGCTACCGCCGATGGGGCCGCCTCCCCCTCGACGGGGGAGGTGCGTTCCGGCTCGGCGCCCGTAGGGACATCCGCTCCGGTGCCGCTCACGACGCGTTGCCCTCGTCGACAATCTCAGCGTCGACGACTTCGTCGTCTCCACCGGAGCCACCAGACGCCGAAGCCCCACCAGACGCCGACGAACCGGCGCCGGCACCCTGCTCGGAAGCGGAGCTCGCAGCAGCAGCCTGCTCGTAGAGCTGCTTGCCTAGCTCCTGGACGCCCATGGCGAGTTTCTCGGTGGCGGACTTGATCGCCTCGATATCGCCGCCTGACAGGGCGCTTTGAAGCGAAGCGAGGTCGGACTCGACAGTCGACTTCTGCTCGCCGGTAAACGACGCAGCCTGGTCTTTTAGCATCTTCTGCGTTTGGTAGACGAGGCTGTCCGCTTGGTTGCGGGCCTCCGCCTCGTCCTTGCGGCGCAGGTCATCCGCGGCGTGGGCCTCGGCGTCTTTGACCATCCGGTTGATGTCATCTTTGCCGAGCGAGGACTGGCCGGTGATGGTCATCGACTGCTCCTTACCGGTCGCACGGTCCTTCGCCGAAACGTGAACGATCCCGTTTGCGTCGATGTCGAACGTCACCTCGATTTGCGGGATCCCTCTCGGGGCAGGCGGAAGGTCGACGAGCTGGAACTTGCCGAGCGTCTTGTTGTACATCGCCATCTCCCGCTCGCCCTGCAGGACATGGATTTCGACTGACGGCTGGCCGTCCTCGGCGGTGGTGAACACCTCGGAGCGCTTCGTCGGGATGGTCGTGTTGCGCTCGATGAGCTTCGTCATCACGCCGCCCTTGGTCTCGATCCCGAGCGACAGCGGTGTCACGTCGAGCAGCAGTACGTCTTTGACCTCGCCCTTCAGAACGCCCGCCTGGATAGCCGCGCCGACTGCCACAACCTCGTCGGGGTTTACGCCCTTGTGCGGCTCCCGGCCTGTCATGGACTGAACCAGGTCCTGTATCGCGGGCATACGTGTCGAGCCGCCGACCAGCACGACATGGTCGATCTTGTCCTTGGTAAGCCCGGCGTCGGCGATCGCCTGCTCGAAAGGTCCCCGGCACGCGTCGACGAGATCCGCCGTCAGCTCCTGGAACTTCGCGCGGGTCAACTTCAAGTCCAGGTGCTTCGGTCCAGTGTCAGTGGCGGTGACAAACGGGAGGTTGATCGTGGTCTCCTGAACCGCAGAAAGCTCGATCTTCGCCTTCTCCGCCGCCTCCTTCAGGCGTTGGATGGCCATCTTGTCCACGGACAGGTCGACACCGTCGGTGTCCTTGAACGACTTGACCAGCCAGTCGATGACCCTCTGGTCCCAGTCGTCGCCCCCCAAATGCGTGTTCCCGCTAGTCGACTTGACCTGGAAAATGCCCTCCGAGATGTCGAGAACCGACACGTCGAAAGTACCGCCGCCCAGGTCGAATACGAGGACGGTCTGCTCTTCCTCCTTGTCGAGGCCGTACGCGAGCGCAGCGGCGGTCGGCTCGTTGATTATACGCAGGACCTCGAGGCCTGCCACCTGGCCGGCCTCCTTGGTGGCGGTGCGCTGCGCATCGTCGAAGTACGCGGGAACGGTGATGACCGCCTGGGTGACGGTGTCGCCGAGGTAGCTTTCCGCGTCCCGCTTGAGCTTCTGGAGGATACGCGCCGAGATCTCCTGGGCGTTGTAGCTCTTCGAGCCGATCGCGATCTTCCACGAGTTGTCGCCCATGTGGCGCTTGACCGAGCGGATCGTCCGATCGGGGTTCGTTATCGCCTGTCGCTTGGCGACCTCGCCGACCAGCACCTCATCGGACTTCGAGAAGCCGACCACAGACGGGGTGGTACGCGCGCCTTCCGCGTTGGGTATAACCACCGGTTCGCCCGCCTCCAACACGCTGACGACTGAGTTAGTGGTACCAAGATCGATACCGACGGCCTTGGGCATTCGTGCCTCCGAGAG
>JAJZDJ010000159.1 GCA_021828685.1 Actinomycetes bacterium
CTGGTTCTGTAGCAGCGTCGAGAGCACATCGGCCGGCATCTCCTCGGAACCCGATTCGATCATCGACACTCGGCGGCGTATGGAGGGTTGCAAGAAGCGCTCGTCGAACTCGTCGAGGGCCCGCAAACCGCTTTCTATAATGTCAGCTTTATTGCCAGTTGCGTGAGCGACGGTGGACGCCTGGCTCAAACGGCTCATGATCTCGAAGAGGTCGTCGAACTCCCTGTCGCCGCCCCCTTGAAGGTCCACACCAGCAATGCGGACGGCGAGAGTGAGCATCGCCCGTCGAGCCAGGACGACGAGGTCACCCCTACCGGCCTCGACAGCCGGCGCAAGTACGCGTTCGGCTATCTCCGGTATGACCTCTCGTTCCCAGTACATGAACACGTCGCGGCGAAAGAGTCTGTTCTCCAAACGACGCCGGTCCCGGTGCGCCTCGCCGTGCAGGTTGACGATGACGTCGCCCATCAACGCCACACCTTCGTCGTATAAAGCCTGGCGCAGGTCCCTGTGGCGGTAGGCGTCCCGGCAGTCCCGGTAGCTTGAGACTCTCAGCAAAGTCGATCCATCAATCGACGAGCCCTCGCCCGAACGTCGTCACAGACCCAGAATCTCCCCACCGTCGACCACGATTGTAGTCGCCGAAATGTAGCGCGCCGGTCCCGAACAAAGGAACGCGACGACCTTGCCGAAGTCGGCTGGATCGCCCGCCGGACCGGACACTCCGAGCTCAGCGAGGCGCTCTGTCTTGTGCTTACCGGGGCAGATCAGGTTGAGCGTGACCCCGTCGGCGGAGAGCTCCTTAGCTGCCGTCTTCGCCCATCCCCACAAACCCGCTCTCGCGAGGTTGGAGAGCGAGAGGCTGGGTATCGGCTGCAGAACGGAGTGGCTCGTGATCGCACAGACACGGCCCTGGCCGGCCTCTCGAAGGTGTGGGAGCGCTTGTTGGACCAGGCGGACCGTCGTGGCAAGGTTCGCGTTGACGGCGGCGTCGATGTCCTCCGTGGTGACCTCCAACGCCCTTTTCGGTGGCGGGCCCCCGGCGTTCGCCACCAGGATGTCCAACCGGCCGAAGCGTTCCACTGTGGCTTGGACAGCTAGGCCCGGCTCGTGCCGACCGGTTATGTCGCCTGGGACCACCAAGGCAACGCGCCCCGTCTCCGACTTGATCCGCTCGGCGGCGCCAGAGAGTCGCTCGGCGTCGCGGCCGGTGATCGCCACGTCCGCGCCTTCCGCCGCCAACGCCAAAGCTGACGCGAAGCCGAGGCCTTGAGAAGCGCCCGTCACCAACGCGGCACGTCCCGCTATCTCTAGATCCACAACTCCTCCTTCGAGCCCCCGGTTGGCAGCAAACCTGATCCTAGGGCCGTTACCATTCGGGGATGCTGTCGTACCAGTGTCACGACTGCGGTCAGACGTACGGACTACACGAAGGCGCGTGGCGATGCTCGTGCGGCGGCGCCTTCGACCTGGCCGAAGCGCCGTCCTTCGCATCGTTCGACAGCGTCGACTCACGTCAGTGGTCGCTGTGGCGCTACCGTCATGCGCTGCCCTTGGTCGGCACCGGCGATCACGAGGTGCAGGTCACACTCGGAGAGGGCTGCACGCCGGTAGTTCGAGTCGACGAGGGCGTGCTGATCAAGCTGGACTTCGCAATGCCGACCCTGTCGTTCAAGGACCGGGGCTCGGCGCTTCTCGTCAGCGCCGCCAAAGGGCTCGGTGTCGAGCATCTCGTGGCCGACAGTAGCGGCAATGCCGGCACATCGATAGCTGCCTACGCTGCGAGCGCAGGGATCCACGCCGAGGTGTTTGTTCCATCTACGACCTCCCCCAGCAAGGTTTCGCAGCTCGACGCGTACGGCGCCGACGTCCGCGTGGTTGAAGGCAACCGCGCCGAGACCGCCCAGGCGGCGATAGCGAGAGTGACGAAGAGCGGCGCGTTCTACGCAAGCCACGTATACAGCCCTTTTTTCCATCACGGGGTCAAGACTTTCGCCTTCGAGTGCTTCGAACAACTCGACGGGGCGCTGCCCGACGCAATACTGCTGCCGGCTGGGAACGGCACGTTGTTGATAGGAGCAAGTATCGGCTTCGATGAGCTCGCTGCAGCCGGACTGGTTCGCCGGGTTCCACGCTTATATGCGGTCCAGGCTGAGCGGTGTGCTCCGCTTGCGTCGGCGCGGGGAGTCGTCGTCGGCGAGAGCGGCAAGACCGAAGCCGAGGGAATAGCGATCGCCGAGCCACCCCGCCTAGCCCAGATGCTCGAGGTCGTAGACGCATCCGGCGGTGATGTCCTGACCGTGAGCGAGGCGGAGATCCAGCGTGGCCGCTCCGACCTTTTACGTCTCGGAATCTACGTGGAACCTACGGCGGCAGTCGCCTACGCAGCGATCGGAAAGTTAGGTGAGGCGAGACCGGACTCGATCCTCGTCCCCCTGACGGGCGCCGGACTCAAGTCGCCCTACGTCTCGCCGTCATAGCTGGACGAACCGGTTGTTCGGCTAAGGCGCCGCCGAGGCGGGTATAGCGAGCGTATGAGTAGTACAACTGCCCCCTTCCCCGCAGCACCGACTGCAGCAGATCTGCGTGAGTTCGCCCAGCAACTTCGCGTCGACTCGATCCGGTGTAGCACTTCAGCGGGCTCCGGCCACCCTACGTCGAGCATGTCGGCGGCCGACCTGCTGGCAGTGCTTGCTGCCCGGCATCTCCGCTACGACTGGGACAATCCGAAGGAGGCCGCAAACGACCATCTGATCTTCTCGAAAGGTCATGCGTCGCCGCTGCTTTACTCGCTGTACAAGGCCGTCGGGGTTGTCTCCGACGAGGAGCTGATCACGCAGTACCGCCGGTTCGGCTCACGCCTCCAAGGTCATCCTACCCCCCGCCTGCCTTGGGTCGACGTAGCCACCGGTTCACTCGGGCAGGGACTTCCCGACGGTGTCGGCGTAGCCCTCGCCGGCAAGTACCTCGATCGGCTCCCGTTTCGAACCTGGGTGCTATGCGGCGACGGCGAGATGGCCGAAGGCTCGATGTGGGAGGCGCTCGACAAAGCATCTTTCTACCACCTGTCGAATTTGATTGCGATCGTCGACGTGAACCGGCTCGGCCAACGCGGTCCCACAGAGCTGTCATGGGACCTCGCGACTTATGCGCGACGTGCCGAGAGTTTCGGCGCGAAGGTTCACCAGATCGACGGCCACGACATCTCCGCCATTGACCTTGCACTCGGCGAAGCCGGGGCGATGGGAGGCGACCAGCCGAGCGTCATCCTCGCACGAACCGAAAAGGGCAAAGGATTCTCGGAAGTGCAAAACCTAGAAGGCTGGCACGGAAAGGCGCTCCCGCCCGACATGGCCGATCGGGCCATTGCCGAACTAGGCGGCGCACGAAACCTGCGGGTCCGTGGGCCGCTCCCGGAACCCACCAGGCGCAACCGCCCCGGCGGAGACAACCGTGCGGCGGGCCGCGACCGGCCCGCCGGAGAAGGCCAGCGGCCTGCGGTCACGCTGCCGGCCTTCACGGTCGGCGACAAAGTCGCTCCACGCAAGGCCTACGGAGAAACCCTCGCAGCCTTAGGGGCACGCCCAGAAGTGGTCGCACTCGACGGTGAAGTCAGCAATTCCACATACGCCGACCAGTTCGCTCGCGCGTACCCTGACCGCTACTTTGAGATGTTCATCGCCGAGCAGCAAATGATCGCGACCGCAGTCGGTCTAAGCGTAAGGGGCTACGTGCCTTTCGCCTCGACGTTCGCAGCTTTCCTCACCCGGGCCTACGACTTCTTGCGCATGGCGGCGATCTCGGAGGCCAACATCCGCGTCGTCGGGTCCCACGTCGGCGTCGAGATCGGCGCTGACGGTCCGTCGCAGATGGCCTTGGAGGACCTCGCCATGATGCGGGCAGTGCACGGCTCCACCGTCCTCTATCCGAGCGATGCCACGAGTACGGCTGCTCTGGTATCGCTAATGGCTGACCAACCTGGTGTCGTCTACCTGAGAGCGACGAGGGGCGCTTATCCGGTGCTTTACCCGACGACGGAGGACTTCAAGATCGGGGGTGCCAAAGTGTTACGCTCAAGCGATGACGATCAGGTGGCCCTGATCGGGGCAGGCGTTACCGTCCATCAATGCATCGAGGCCGCCGATACCCTCGGCAAGGAAGGCGTCGCCACCAGGGTCATCGACCTGTATTCGATCAAGCCTGTCGACGTCGCAGCACTCTCGGAGGCAGCAGGACACACCGGTCGGATGGTGATCGTCGAAGACCACCATCCCGAGGGAGGCGTAGGCAGCGCGGTCTTTGAGGCGCTCGCTGGTAGCGGTGTGATCGTCTCGGTCGCTCATCTCGCCGTGAGGGTAATGCCCGGCTCAGGCACGACAGCCGAACTGCTCCGTGAAGCCGGGATCGACGCTTCGTCGATTGCCGCTGCGGCTCGGTCTGTACTAAAGGATACGAGGGGCGAGGTTCGACTCCTCTGACGGCTCTTCGAGTCGTGGAACGACTACTCGACTAGGTGGCGGGAAACTGGCGGGAAACCGCGGGCCCGCTACCGGCTCCTTGGTGACGGATTCACGCTCCTGAATGGAACCCAGGGTCAGTCTTCCGATCGGCGTCAATCGCACTCATGATGCCCACAGGATTGCCATCGGGGTCCTCGACGACCGCATACCGGGCACCCCAGAATGCGTCGTAGGGGGCTTGTTGGCCTGTGTAGCCGGCGGTGGTCAAGTCCTCGAAAATCTCGTCGACGCGCTCTCTGTCCTCGACTTTGAAACCAAGTACGCCCATCCCGCCACACCAACCTTTATCCCAGTGGCGCGCAAAGCTAGTGCTGTCGAAGTCGATATCCAGTCCACCCGGAACTCGCACGCTGCGGTGGTGGTCCTGCCATGCGGGGTCGGTGTCGGCGATGGTGAGGCCGAGCCGACGGTAAAACGCAACCGTCGCTTTCATGTCAGAAACGACCAGGTTGACTTGGTCGGGCACAGGTGCTTGAGCCACGAGAATCTCCTGCCTTCGGATCGACCCTTAGAACCACGAGCGCGTCTCCACTCATTCTATCGCTACGCTCCCCCGGCCGGCTGAGGCACAATTCAGGCCAAAACGGCCTCACGGTCGCTTCTTAACTGTCCCCGAACCTACACTGTGACCGTAATTGCACGAAAATTGTGCAATTACGGTCACAGTCTTCCGAAGAGGGGGGCTCCATCGGGCTTCAGGCTCGCCAGGTTGTCCGCCAGGAAGTACGGGTAAAGCTCGACCATGGCCGATCAGCCCTCCGCAGACCCCCAGGATGCGAAATTTGGAAGGGGCGCCGCCCGAAAGGCAGAGATCCTGGACGAAGCCGTCGAAGACGGGAAGACCCCTGACGAACTTGACGCCGAGGACGACGAGCGCCGACGCCGAACGGGCCGAAGAGCTGCCGAAGAAGGCAGACCGGGCGGCGAAGCCGCACCGCCGCACCGCGCCGAGGAGTAGCGCCCTGGTCGGCGTCGCCCGGGTGGGCTGTTCCGGATGGGTGTATAAACACTGGCGAGGTCCGGTGTATCCGGAGACGTTGCCGACACGGCGATGGTTCGATTTCTATTCCGGATTGTTCAACACGGTCGAGATCAACAACTCCTTCTACCGGCTTCCGGCTCCTGCGACAGTTGAAACTTGGGCGGCGCAAGCACCGCCCAACTTCGTGTACTCACTGAAGATGGGTTCATTCGGGTCCCACCGCATGAAGCTCGCCGACTCCGGCCGCTGGCTGGCGAACCACGTCGACCGCGTCGGACGCCTAGGGGCGGCAGAAGGCCCGACCCTCGTCCAGCTTCCACCCCACTGGCGAAAGAATCTGGGTCGCCTAGAAGATTTCCTAAGCGCCGCACCTGCAGACAAGCGCTGGGCAATCGAGTTTCGAGAGCCGTCGTGGCTCAGCGAGGATACCTACGAGGTGCTGCGGCGTCATCGTGCGGCCCTCTGTCTCCACGATCTGCTGCCTGACATACCTTGGGAGCTGACGACGGACTGGACCTACGTCCGCTTCCACGGGCCCGATGCAGTGACTCAACCCTATGGCAGGGGATACAGCTCAAAGGCGCTCAAGTCTTACTCATCACGACTGTCCAAATGGCTGGCCCAGGGCATCGACGTGTACGCGTACTTCAACAACGACGACTCCGGTCACGCCGTCGCCGACGCTCGCCGGCTTGCAAGGGAACTGCCTCAATGAGGTTTCCGAGCAACATTTCGCCCACACCTATCCGGACATCCTTAGTGCTTATCGTTTGGGTGGCTGGGTAGGACCATAGGCATCCTCCAACCGTATTGGAACCGACATGACTGAAATGGCTATTGATGCTCTACCCGCCCCTCTCGCCGTGGTGACAGGCGCATCGAGCGGTATTGGACGGGAACTTGCCCGCCAGTTTGCCGAGAACGGCTATGACGTGATCGCCGCAGCGGACGGCCTCGAACTGTCGTCCGCTGCTGCCGACTTGCGCTCGACCACCGGCGCCAACGTAAAAGAGGTCCGCACTGACCTTGCAACCTTTGACGGCGTCGAGTCGCTTTACCGTGTGATTCGAGAGGATGGGCGGCCGGTTGCTGCACTGGCGCTCAACGCAGGAGTAGGCCTCGGGGGGGACTTTGCGCGTGATCAGAGTCTCGACGATGCGATGCGCTTGGTCCGTCTCAATGTCGAGTCGACAGTACATCTCGCCAAGCGGGTCCTCTCCGACATGACTGCGACGAGAGACGGAAAGGTGCTGTTCACGTCGTCCATAGCGTCAGAGGCCCCCGGTCCGTACCAGGCGCTCTACAACGCGTCGAAGTCGTTCGTTCAGTCTTTCGCCGAGGCATTGGCAGACGAACTACACGACAGTGGCGTCACCGTCACCGCTCTTATGCCCGGCCCAACCGACACACAATTCTTCGAAAGGGCAGGCCTCGAGGATACCAAGCTCGGTACCGGGAAAAAAGACGACCCAGCCCTCGTAGCTAGACAAGGCTTCGACGCCCTGATGGAAGGCAAGGCAAAACTAAACGCCGGGAGCTTCACCTCCAAAGCGCAAGGCAAGGCGATGAAGGTTTTGCCGGATAAAGCGAAAGCTACCATGCATCTCCAGAAGTCACAGCCGGGATCGGCAGACAAGCGAAGGCGGTGACCTGGCACGCCAAACGCGATATCCGCGTCGACGAGGTTGCCGATCCCGTCATCAAAGAAGCGAACGACGCGATCATAAAGGTGACATCCAGTGGCATCTGCGGTTCGGACCTTCATCTCTACGAGGTGCTCGGGCCCTTCCTCCAGCCAGGCGATATCCTGGGCCACGAACCGATGGGCATCGTGGAGGAGGTGGGTTCGGACATCACCAACATCGCTC
>JAJZDJ010000160.1 GCA_021828685.1 Actinomycetes bacterium
GCGACGATGAAGACGGTGGACACGTGCGCCGCCGAGTTCGACGCCTCGACGCCGTATCACTACTCGACCTACGAGGACGACGACGAGGTGGCGACTTCGAGCCGGCCGAAGATCGTGATCCTCGGCTCGGGCCCGAACCGCATCGGCCAGGGCGTCGAGTTCGACTACTGCTGCGTGCAGGCGAGCTTCGCCCTCCACGACGCCGGCTTCGAGACCGTCATGGTCAACTGCAACCCCGAGACCGTCTCGACGGACTACGACACGAGCGACCGGCTCTACTTCGAACCGGTCACATGGGAGGACGTATCAAACGTCCTCGACGTAGAAGCGGCTTCCGGCGAGGTTCGTGGCGTCATCGTCTCCCTCGGCGGCCAGACGCCGCTCAAGTTGGCATCTCTGCTGCCACCGGAGCTTGTGCTCGGGACGCCGCCCGCGTCGATTGATCTCGCCGAGGACCGCGAGCGTTGGAGCCAGCTATGCGGCCGCCTCGGCATTCCCCAGCCCGCCGGCGGGACGGCGACGAACGTGGACGAGGCGCTTAAGATAGTCGAGAGGGTGGGTTACCCGGCGCTCGTGCGGCCGAGCTACGTTCTCGGAGGCCGGGCGATGGAGATCGTCTACGGCGACGACGACCTTCGTCGTGCCATGGAGGAGATGGCCATCTTCGGTTCGCTCGGACGCGAAGGCGGATTGTCCGCTGCGCGTCCAGTGCTCGTCGACCGGTTCTTGGAGGACGCGATCGAGGTCGACGTGGACGCTGTCCGCGACGGCTCCGGGGCGGTTCTGATCGGGGCTGTGATGGAGCACGTGGAAGAGGCGGGCGTTCACTCCGGTGACAGCGCCTGTGCGATACCGCCGCCGACGCTGTCGGCTCCGACGGTGGAGAAGATCGAGGGCTTCACGGTCGCAATCGCCCATGCGTTGGAGGTCGTCGGACCTTTGAACGTGCAGTTCGCCGTGAAGTCCGCCGCTGCCGGCGACGAGGTCTATGTGATCGAGGCGAACCCGCGCGCCAGTCGAACCGTGCCTTTCGTGTCCAAGGCGACGGGGGTTCCGCTCGCGCAGGTGGCGGCGCGGGTCATGGCCGGAGCGACCCTCGACGAGCTGCGAAGCGAGGGACTGCTCGTGGAGGCTCTGAGCGGTGGGCACGTGTCGGTGAAGGAGGCGGTGTTGCCCTTCGCTCGCTTCCCCGATGCAGACACGCTGCTCGGCCCCGAGATGCGCTCAACCGGCGAAGTGATGGGCATCGACAGCACCTTCGGTTTGGCTTTCGCGAAGAGCCAGGATGCGGCAGGGGACCGTTTGGTGTCGTCGGGTACAGTGTTCTTCTCGCTCGCAGACCGGGACAAGGCTGGAGGCGTCGAGGTGGCACGCCGCTTCGTCGAGCTCGGCTTCGAGTTGGCCGCTACCGAGGGTACCGCCGGTTTCTTCGAGGAGGCTGGAGTGCCGGTGGCCGTTCGGGTGGGTAAGGTCGGCGACGCGCCGGACACTGCGACCCTCATCCCGGAGCAAACGGACGGTTCGCAACCTGATGCGTCGCAACCGGACGCTGCGTCACTCATCCGGGACGGGAAGATCGACCTCGTCGTGAACACCCCTCGCGGTAGGGGTCCCCGTGCCGATGGCGCCTACATCCGTCGCGCGGCGAGCAAGAACCGGATCGTTTGCCTAACGACGGTTGCCGCAGCGCGAGCCGCCGTGGGCGGCATTGCCGAGCGCTCGGGAAGGCCTCTCGGCGTGCGAAGCCTCCAGGAGTACCACCAGCGCCCGCAGGCAGCCCCGAAGAGCTCGTGAAACGCTCGCGCTCCGGGGCGTCCCGACCGGCGTCGACGGACCTGGAGACGAGCGTGGGGTCCGTTGCGCTGCGCAACCCGGTGATGACAGCCTCGGGGACCTCCGGGCGCGGTAGAGAGCTCGCAGACTACCTGGACCTCGCGACTCTTGGGGCAGTGGTGGTCAAGTCGATCTCCGCCGAGCCTTGGGCCGGTAACCCGGCGCCGAGGCTGCTTCCTAAGGGCGCGGGAATGCTGAACAGCGTCGGGCTCGAAAACCCTGGAATAGAGGAATGGTTGCGCCGGGACCTGCCGGCGCTTGCAGCGACCGGGGCTTTCGTGGTCGTGTCGATCTGGGGTTTCACGACCGACGCCTACCGAGACGTCGCCGCAGCCGTTGGCAAAGCCCACACTGGGGGTGCCGCGCGGAGGGTCGTCGCTGTCGAGGCGAACATCTCCTGTCCGAATGTGGAAGACAGGCGGCGTATGTTCGCGCACAGCAGCGAGGGTGTCACGGCCGCAATCTCAGCTGTGGCCGAGGGCCTGCAAGGTTCGTTGCCGATCTGGGCGAAGCTCAGCCCGAACGTCACGGACCTACCGGCGATGGCAGGCGCGGCGCAGGCCGCCGGGGCGTCGGCCGTCACTTTGATCAACACCGTCATGGGCCTCGCTCTCGACCCCGCCACCGGCCGCCCACTGCTAGGCGGGGGAGGGGGAGGGCTGTCTGGGCCGCCGATCCATCCTGTCGCAGTGAGAGCGGTATTCGACTGCAGGGCGGCGTTGCCCGATCTGCCGATCGTCGGGGTGGGTGGTGTATCTTCGGGAACCGGGGCCGCGGAGCTGATTGCTGCCGGCGCCGACGCAGTGCAGGTAGGTACCGCCAACTTCGCCGACCCGACATCCCCGGCGCGTGTCCTCAGGGAACTTCGCGAGTGGGCCTACGAACATGACATCAAAGACCTCGATCAGCTGAAAGGAATAGCGCATGAACGGGACCGAGGCAGCGGAACCTGACCTTCGAAGCCACCTGGCTTTGGCTCTCGACGTCGACGACGCTGTCGAGGCCGGGCGATTGGCGCGAGAGCTCAGACCGTGGTTCGGGGTGGCAAAGGTCGGGCTCGAGTTGTTCAGCGCCGCCGGGCCTAGCGTCGTGGCCTTGCTCGTCGACGAGGGATACAAAGTGTTCCTCGACCTCAAGATGGCTGACATCCCGAACACCGTCGGCAAGGCCGCGCGAGTCCTCGGGTCGCTCGGCACCTCCTACCTGACCTTTCACGCCTTCGCGGGACCGGCGGTCCTTCGCGCCGGCGTCGACGGACTTCGAGAGGGCGCGGAGCGGGCCGGTCTGGAGACGCCGGCGGCCCTCGCTGTAACTGTCCTCACAAGTGACTCGGACGCGCCGCCTCACATCCTCGCGAAGCGGGTCGCGGTAGCGATCGAGGCGCGCTGCGCGGGAGTGGTCTGCGCAGCATCCGACGTTGCCGAAGCAAAGCAGATAGGACCGAGACTGATCACCGTCGTCCCTGGTCTGCGGCCGCCGGGCATCCCTTCGCACGACCAAGCGCGTTCGGCTACGCCCGCAGCGGCCCTGGCTGCCGGCGCCGACCTTCTAGTGATCGGAAGGGCGGTCACATCAGCCGAAGACCGCCAGGCGGCAGCCGAGTCGATACTGGCGTCGCTGCAGCCCCATTTTTCCTCTGAAGGCGGCGCAAGCACGGCGCCGGCGCGCTAGGGTGCGCGCCATGCCTCAACCGCCTACCCTCACCCCCGAGCAGAGACAAGCCGCCCTGGAGAAGGCAGCGCAAGCCCGGCGCGCACGCGCTGAGCTAAAGGAGAAGCTCAAGATGGGCTCGCTGAGCGTGAGCGACCTTCTCGCACGCGCCGGATCCGACGAGATCGCCGGGAAGATGAAAGTGCTGGCGGTCCTCGAGTCCCTTCCCGGGCTCGGCAAGGTGAAGGCGCGGCGAGTTCTCGACGAGCTAGGCGTGAGCGAGACGAGGCGCGTCCAGGGCCTCGGCGACCAGCAGCGCAAGAAGC
Source organism: Actinomycetes bacterium (assembly GCA_021828685.1). GTDB lineage: Bacteria > Actinomycetota > Acidimicrobiia > Acidimicrobiales > Palsa-688 > JAJZAM01. Next base: position 3,810 of record JAJZDJ010000160.1, read on the forward strand.
TCCTCGAGATTCTGGGCTGAGCTCAAGGCTTCGTGCTCGCAGGGGGTCCGGCGAAGCGATGATCTTCGTGGTGTCCGGCCCTGGAGGGGTAGGCAAGGGAACAGTAGTGAACCGCCTCGTCACGCTCGTCGACGGGCTAAGGCTCTCCCGTTCGTGGACGACCCGGTCGCCCCGCCCTGGAGAGGACCCGCAGGCCTACGTGTTCGTCGATCGAGCGGAGTTCGAAGCCAAGGTGGCTGAGGGAGGATTCCTCGAGTGGACCGAGTTCGCGGGCACCGGGCACCTATACGGCACCCCCAGACCGCAAGGGGACATGGATCGTGAGGCAACAGAGGCTGACCTGCTACTCGAGATCGAGATGGACGGGGCGCAGCAGATCCGCGCCAACCACCCTGAAGCTGTCGTGATCCTCGTCGTTGCACCTTCGGCGTCGGTTCAAGAAGAACGGCTGAGAGGCAGAGGCGACAGCGAGGAGAACGTCGCTCGCCGCCTGAAAGTAGGTCGCAGCGAAGAGCTGGTGGGGAGGCGCTTAGCGGACCATGTGGTGGTCAACGACGACGTGGTCCGAGCCGCAGCGGAGCTGGCAGGTATAATCGAGTCCTACCGCAAGCCGATGGAGACAACTTGAGCGAACGCCCAGCCACGATGATGGAGCCACCTGTCGAAGAGCTTCTTCAGCGGGTCGACTCCAAATTTACCCTCGTGAGTCTCGCTGCGATGCGAGGCCGTCAGGTGAACGCTTACTTCAACCAGCTTGGTGCCGGTCTCGGCTCGATCGTCCCGCCGCAGGTGACGTCGGTTTCACGCAAACCTCTGTCTATCGCGATGGAAGAGATTGCGGTAGGCAAGATCACCTACAGCCGCATCGATCCTGCACTGGTCGCCGGGCTTGGCGATGACGAGCAGGTTGCGCTCTACGGGGAGGCTGCAGTGTACGAAGACGCTGCGGACGATCAAGAGGCTGCGGTCTACGACGACAGTCCGGACGAATCGGGCGACGCCAGCTGAGCGCTAACGGGGAGCCCGGCGTAAGAGCGGATCTCGCTGGCCGCCGCATAGTCCTAGGCGTGAGCGGCGGTATAGCTGCTTACAAGGCGGCGGAGATCTGCCGCCGCCTCATGGACGCCGGCGCCACTGTCTCACCGGTGATGACCATCGCGGCCAAGCGTTTCATAGGCGAAGCCACGCTTTCCGCGCTCGCATCGGAACCGGTGAGAACCTCGTTGTGGGGCGGCCCCGAGCCGATACCGCACACCCGACTCGGCCAGTCTGCCGACCTTGTGGTCGTAGCGCCGGCCACCGCGCGGATCATAGGCTCCTATGCCGCCGGGATCTCGTCGGACCTGCTGAGCGCTACGCTTCTCGCAACGCGAGCTCCTGTGCTCATGTGCCCGGCAATGCACACAGAGATGTGGGAGCACCCGGCGGTCGTCGACAACGTCGCGACGCTCAAACGACGGGGCGTGCATTTCGTCGAGCCCGGCGTAGGACGCCTCGCCGGGGGCGACCTGGGGGCCGGCCGCCTGGCCGACCCGGCCGACATCGTCGACGCCGCCTCCACGCTGCTTCGCTCGTCGCGGTCGTTGGACGGCGTACGGGCGGTGGTGACTGCTGGAGGCACGAGGGAGCCGATAGACCCGGTCCGCTACATCGGGAACCGCTCCTCCGGCCGGCAGGGCTACGCGGTCGCAGCGGAGCTCGCCGCCAGGGGAGCGTCAGTGACCCTGGTGAGCACCGTAGCCTCCTCGCTTGACGCTCCCGCCGGGGTCGACGTGGTGGAGGTGGAGACGGCCATGGAGATGCTGGCTTCAGTCGAGGCCCGTCTGGGGGCGCCGGGTAGTTCGGCTGACCTTTTGGTGATGACCGCTGCGGTAGCGGACTTTCGCCCAGCGGCGCGCTCCGATCAGAAGATCAAAAGAGGGTCCGGGGTGCCAGACGTCCAGCTAGTAGCCAACCCCGACATCCTCGCCGGGCTCGCGCAGGCCCGACTTGCCAACAACGCTCCAGGGCCGCTGCTCGTCGGTTTCGCCGCGGAGACGGTCCGCCCGGGCGGCCCCACCCTGGAGGAGTTGGCGCTGTCCAAGCTGCGCTCCAAAGGCGCCGACGTGATCGTCGCGAACGACGTGGCGTTGCCGGGAGTCGGCTTCGGCCACGCGACCAACGCTGTCGTAATCGTCGACCGGGACGGCCGCAGCGTCCAAGTGCCCCTCACGACCAAGGAGAAGGTAGCCGTCGCCGTCGTTGACGCAGCGGAGCGTATCCTCGTGACCCGGAACCTAACCTCTTGACCCGGAGCACACACGATGCTCCTCGAAGCTAAGGAGCTGTGATGAGCCGCTGGACCTTCACCTCGGAGTCGGTCACCGAAGGCCACCCCGACAAGATGGCCGACCAGATCTCGGACGCGGTGCTAGACGCCCTGCTCACCCAGGACCCTGCGTCGCGGGTCGCGTGCGAGACGCTGCTGACGACGGGTCTCGTCGTCGTCGCAGGCGAGATCACCACGAACGGGTACGTGGAGATACCGAAGCTCGTCCGAGACGTAATCACCGAGATCGGCTACACGAGCTCGGACGTCGGTTTCGACGGGCGGACGTGCGGGGTCGCCGTATCCATCGGCTCCCAGTCGCCCGACATTGCCCAAGGGGTCGACCACGCCATGGAGGTGCGCTCGGGGACGAGCGGAGAGGACATCCTCAACTCGCAGGGCGCGGGTGACCAGGGGATGATGTTCGGCTACGCGTGCGACGAAACCGACGACCTGATGCCTCTTCCGATCTGGCTCGCACACCGCCTCGCCCAGCGCCTCTCGCAGGTTCGCAAGGTCGGGACCCTCGGCTACCTGCGTCCCGACGGCAAGACGCAGGTCACGTTCGGCTACGAGAACGGTCGCCCGGTGAAACTCGAAACCGTGCTGGTATCCACCCAGCACAAGCCGGACATCGACATAGAAACCCTTCTCCTGCCCGACCTGCGAGACCATGTAATTGCCCCGATCGTCCCGGCAGCGTTCGCCGACGACGGCTACCGGATCCTCGCGAACCCCACCGGTAAGTTCGAGAAGGGCGGCCCGCACGCCGACGCGGGACTCACCGGACGCAAGATCATCGTCGACACCTACGGGGGAGCGGCACGCCACGGAGGCGGAGCTTTCTCCGGGAAGGACCCGTCCAAGGTGGACCGCTCGGCAGCGTACGCCGCTCGATGGGTCGCGAAGCACGTAGTGGCCTCCGGCGCCGCCGAGCGCTGCGAGATCCAGGTCGCGTACGCGATCGGGGTGGCGCGCCCGGTTTCGCTGCTCGTGGAAACGTTCGGGACGGAGAAAGTCGACCCCGCTGTCATCTCGCGTGCCGTCACCGAAGTCTTCGACCTGCGACCGGCAGCGATCATCCGCGACCTCGACCTGCGCCGCCCGATCTACCAGCGGACCGCCGCCTACGGGCACTTCGGCAGGTCGGACAAAGAGTTCACATGGGAGAAGGTCTCCCGCCTCGACGAGTTCAAGAGCGCAATCGGGGCCTGAAGGATCTCGGG
>JAJZDJ010000161.1 GCA_021828685.1 Actinomycetes bacterium
GTGGCCTCCCGGCGTCGACGCCATACCCACCACCGGAGCATTCAACGCCTTACCACCCATCGACCCGTAAAAGCCGGCAGAACCGAAACTGAACACCCCGCCATCCGCGCCGACCAGCCAGTAGCCGTGGCCTCCCGGCGTCGACGCCATACCCACCACCGGAGCCGCCCCAGCATAATAGTTATTGCCTCCGCTCGAAGCGTCACCGAAGTTGTACACGACGCCCGAGGTACCGACGATCCAGTAGCCGCGCCCGTCAGGCGTCCGGGCAATACCGACCAGCGGCGAGTAGACCCCCGTTGCGTGGGAGCCGTAGAAGCCGGCGTCGCCGTAAGTGAACACCCCTCCGTCCGCGCCTAGCAGCCAGTAGCCTTTCCCGTCCGGTGTCGACGCAATACCCGCAAGCGGGGCGTTGAGCCCGCCCCCGGCCGGCGCACCGTACGCTGCCGCGTCGCCGAACGCGCTGACAGAAGCTGGCGCCGTGCTCTGGACACCAGCCGAAGCGCTGCCAGGTCTGCCCTCGACTACAGCCACAATGGCCACAATGGCCAAGATCAAGCCGACCGCCTCAGCCCGACGACGACGCAGACATCGATAAAACAACTGTCGCCCACCTCCAGCTGAGTTCGCTTCGAGCGACTTGAAGGATTGCTTGAGCATCAGGGAAACACCGGCTTTCTAAAGCGGGAGACACCGAGCAGGCACACGCTTGCGTTGACGAGGCTGAAGGCGACCCAAAAGGTTGCCGCAGAAGCATTCAGGTATCTCGCGTTCGTCTGACCGATTATCTCAAATACCGAGAGGGCGACGTCCACGAGACCTGTAGCCACGCTGAGTACCACCAGACGGGCCGACGCCCTTCCTCGAAGCAGCCCCACGCACACCGCTACGTTCAAGACGAGGATCGCCACGGCATAGATACCGCGCCCGACGTTACCGTAGCGTGTCAGGATCTGGGTCAAAAAGACCACCAGATCAACAATAACAACGCCTGCAACCAAAAAGGTGAGTCTCACGTCTTATTATTCTCCTGATGAATCAACGAAAACGAACGATGTCTCTGTCAACTACGGCCCGCGACTCTGCGTGTGTTCTTGGGCAGGATGACCTGTCGGTGCTCCTCCCAAGTCGCTGGTCGAAGCAGGGCACAGAACTTATCGCTAGCTTCGAACGCATCGAGTTTTCCCACTGGCCTCTACGGGCTCGGCCTAATATTCATGACGTAGCAGTGACTACCCTACATAACCTTCGTGACGATCGACCACTCCTGCAGCAGCCTCGATCGTGAAGGATGCGCGCCACCTCGCAAGGTCCACAGTCGGGTGCTCAGGTTGCGGGTGCCCCAACCACAGCTAATGACATTTCGGATGTATATGCTTGCCTAGTCCACGCACCTATTCTCCTTATTAGAAATCTATATCTGCCAAGTTCGAACTATTAGCCCTTCGGCAGCGACAATGGCCTACCGCTGCAGTGGAGTGGAGTGGAGTGGAACACAAGTATTAAAAGTCCTTCGCTCGTCTTGGGCCAGAATAAGCGAACGTGAACCGACTAATTAAGACCAGTGAGATGCACAGTGGAACGTGTCACCACTAGCGGACAGGGTCGAATCCCAGCTACAGTTCGCGTATATCGTCCAGTTCGAGAGGTCAGTAGTGTTTTGGACGGACATGTTCCCTGAGAAGAAGGTGTTGGGCCAAGGATTGTTTTCTATGAAAGCAGAGCCCGTCGATTCGGCTTGGGAAGCGTACTCGTAATCCCATGCTGAAGCACAGTCATAAGCCGTATAGTTAAGAAACTGATTGTCATAGCAACTTGCGTAGGGTGTAGCACCGGCATCAAATGTGTTGCCACCGCACGGATACTGGAATGGCAAGAACTGCGTTACCTCGGCCCCCGTGGTGTCCGTCGAGAGATCAACGACATCTGCACCGGCGGTCGCCGAGCACGTGGAAGTGGCGCTAATACCGGGCATGACCCCGTGGGTAGGGGTTATCGCCATCGTTGTGCCCCGCACGTTCGGGATTCCAATGGTGCCGTAGCCGCTGCTTACTGTGATCAATTGACATCTCGTGTTCATTCGAACATTTACGTAGGCGGATCCCTGAGCCCGGGTAGCAGAGACCGTTACGCTGATCCGACCTGGGAGCGCACAGTGTGCACCCCGCAACGGGAAGGTCTTCAGGACCTGACCTGTCCCAAAAGGTGCCCCCTGACCCTGCTTCGTTGTCATGGTTGCCTGAGCATAGGCTGGCAATGTCGCCGCTAGCAATAAGGATAGAACCGCGCAGACAAATGCTACGAATGATGGTAGGCGAAGGTGCTTACGCGGCACACTTCGGCGGTCGCGCTCCATCAACGACGCTGGATCACGTACCCGACAGTACCAACCAGTGAGCGCCTCTCTTACGCGAATCCATGCCCTTCCGTAATATGTACTTCTGCCTGATTGTTGTGACATCCTAGCTCTCCTTTTGCGAATATTAACGACTGCATTGGGTGTTACACATATTGGCTTTGTTGATCTGGGTGGAGCATCGTCTCGAGAGGACCGTGAGAGAAAGGGCGGCTCTCGCGTGCATCGCAGGAACTGACCTCCGCCGCCTCGACGACCGCCACAAGGGAATCGGCTTGTGGTGATGATTGCAAGTGGGCATTGGGTCCCCGCACAAGGTTCCGATACATAGCACCCTCGTCCGTTGGAGCGCTGGCCAGAGCTGAAGGCTGGACTGACGACAACTGGCTCCCGATTAAGCCCACCGCCACCACCACATTGGATTGCCCTCTCTGCCTACGGGTCTCCCACCCCGTCTTCTCCCGATTGTACGAGGACTCGGCTGAGCGCGCATCTGTCGAAACGCGGATATTTTGGCGTGCTCGCCGAAAGATGGGCCGCGCGGGTGAGAAGATGAAGCCTATGCAGCGAGAAGCTGAGTTGCAACCAGTCAGACCTTCGAGCAGACGTGCCGTCGTGGTGGCATCCACGGTTATCGTCGCAGTTGCGCTCGTTGTACTGGGCTGGCCCACATCCTGGTGGCGCCCAGGATCACGATCGCTCCACCCCGGCTTCGTAGCGCAGTTCCTGGTAGTCGTCGAGGTGGTCGGCGTCCTTGGATGGTGGCGTTACACGGCGGCGAGTTTCGTGATTGTGCAATCAGCCACAATCACCTATGCCGCCGTCGGCTATCCGCCGAGCCCGTCTGGCTACGCGGGCCTCGCCGTCGTGGGTGCTGTAGCTGCGCTCGCCGAGCGCTCCTCGGTCCGCCTCGTGGCGCTCGGCGCTGCAGTCGGGGGGGTCATCGTCGTCGAAGTGGTGCGCCAACCCCGGGGCGGACCAGTGGTAGCGGTCGCAAACGCCGCCGTGGTCGCCCTCGCCTGGGCGGCCGGGACCGGGATCCGCCTCGCACGCCAACGCAGCAGAGCAGCGGCACTGGCCGCTCACGAAGCCGCTCTGGCACAACACGAAGCACACCGCCTCGAGACGACCAAGGCGCGTGTACAAGCGGCAGCCGAGCTTCACGACCGAATCGGGCACGCCCTCGCCGCCGCGCTGCGCCAGGTCGAGGCCGCCGGCGTCGCAGGAGGCGACCGTCGGGAGGTCCTGCTTGCACGTATTCGCGAAAGGGTCCAAGAGAGCCTGATAGCACTAGGCGAAGTGGTGACAACTTGGGACGGCAACCGTAATGGGCGCACCAGCCCGGCAGCTCAAAACAACCTCGCAGCTCAAACCGGCAGTCTCAGCGCAGTTCTCGGGGAGTGGATAGCACCACTTGCAGCCTCAGGCGTTCGTGTCACACTGTCGATCGAAGGCGCCAAAGAGCATCTAGGTTTTACGGCGGAGCAGGCGCTCGCCTCTGCCCTCGACGAAGCGGTAGCCAATGTGGCGCGCCATTCCGCAAGCACGAGCGTCTCGATCGACATCCACTTCGATGTTGGCGAGGCGACGTTAAGCGTCAAGGACCCGGGACCTCGCCGTGCCGGCACCGCCGGGGCCGGCACGGGTCTTAAAGTCCTCGCGAACCGCCTTGAAGCCGTCGGTGGGAGCGTGCTCGCAGGGCCGACCGACGTCGGCGGCTTCGCACTAGAAGCCAGGGTTCCGGCTAACTGCACTGAGGTGCGACAATGATCGACGTTGTAGTCGTAGATGACGACGGGGACGTAGCGGAAGCGTTCAAAGATCTCTGCGCGTCGAGCGAAGACCTGCACTTCGCCGGATGGGCGGCGAACACCTCGGAGGGCCTCACCCTTATAAGACACACTGATCCCGACATCGTTCTAGCCGACATACGAATGCCGGGAGCCGGTGGGGTGGCCCTTACCCGAACGCTCGCAGCCGCCGGTCGCGACTCACGCCCTGGAGTCATTGTGCTCACATCGTTTGCTCTTGACGACTACTTGCTCGCTGCGCTCGCGGCCGGGGCGAGCGCCTTCTTACCGAAGTCGACATCGTGGGCCGATATCGCCTCCACCATCCGAGCTGTCAACCAAGGTGAAGCGATCCTTCCTCCGACTCTCACCCGCCGCCTCCTCGACCTCGTGATGCCTCCCGGAGGCAACAACGCCAAATTGACGCCTCGCGAAATCCAGGTACTCAACCTGGTTGGCAACGCCCAAACCAACGAACAGATCGCTGAGCACTGCGTAGTCTCAGTTGGCACCGTACGAACCCATCTCCAACACCTACGCGCCAAGCTCGGCGTCACGAAGCGGACCGAACTCGTCGTAGCCGCCCGACGTTACGGACTTGGTTACGCCGGCCACGAGCAACCCGAAGAATAAAGGGCATTGGACATCGTTTTATCGTTCTCGTGAAGCGGATATTCGGTCTGTCAGAAGCGAGGAGCATAGGCAACGGGGGCCGCCGACTCAAAGTGAGCTCAGGAACTGCCCGTACTTCGTTTCGCACCTCCCTCCGGCCTTTCGTTGAGCAGTTGACAGGTTCTTGAACCACGCCCGTGAATCAAAGAAAGAGTGGATTGTCGCGAAACTCGCCGTCGACGAGATCTGCACTCCCGCCGCCCGCATGCACGACAGAAACGACGACCGCTGCGCCACCAGAATGTTCCCCGACAGGTAGTTCTGTTGGTACCAGGTCGCAGCGACTGCCACGGCATACTCCGAGTAACAGACAGTGTAACGAGACACCTTGTTGAAGTTCGTCGTTTGAGGAGGAAGTTGAGGACCGTGATAGCTCGCGCCGATCCCATCCATGTAAGGTGTTCCCTGCAAGGGCGTGAAGGTGACTACTGTGCCGGGATATATGAGCTTCACGCAGCTAGTGTTGCGTCGCGGATTTAACTTCGGTGAGTTTGGCGCGTCCTCGTCGTACTTTCTCGATGATCTTGTCGGCTTCTGCGTGCCACATGAACGGCTTGGGGTTGTCGTTCCAGTCTCCTCGAAACGAGGATCGTCGGAGATCTTGAACCGGTCGACCTTCCACGGTTTGAGCTCATGGTCGCGCCAGATGCGAGCCACCGTGTCCTTGCCGACACCCACACGATCGGCAAGACGGCGGGTGCTCCAATGCGTCGAGCCGTCATCGGGCAACTCGTTCTGAGTCACGCGCACCACCTCGGCCACCGTCCCCGGCTCCACCCACGACTTACGGCCCCGCCCCTTGGCGATCCGCCCCACACCATCAACCCCATCGACCTCGAAACGTCGCCGCCACGCCCGCACCGAGGTGTCAGTAGTCCCACAGCGGCGAGCCACCTCATTGGTTGCCACACCATCGGCTGCCATCAGCAACGCCCTCGCCTGCACCACCTTGCGATGCCCCAAAGTGTGCGAACGAGCCATCCCCTCCAAGCGAGACCGCTGATCATCAGTCATTGCTAACGGCGACACTGTCAAAACCGGCATACCGACACACGACTCGACCACCATACCTATTTCAACGACGCAGCACTAGCAAAAGCGTTCAACGCTTCTTGGTACACGGCATAAGTCATTGGGTGCGTCTGAAGCAACCGCTCCTCGAACGGCGTCGTCATCACCGGCGGCGTCTTATACGGCCCGCTCATGGCCTTCAAATCAATGGTCTCAATCTGCGACAGTGACGTCGGGCTCGGCAGCGGTCCACCGACCGCTTGCCTGGAAGAACCGCAGGCGGCAATCACCCCCGACGCGAGCACGCCCGCCAACACAATAGAAGTCAGCATCTCCTGAACCCGACGACTATCGCTCACTGTAGCCAACCATATCGCCTCGGGAACCAGATCCTTTTCATCGTCGTCAACACGAACGCTCATCGCGACCACCTCCATACCAGTAACCTCTGGCCTAGCTGGTCCGTTCGCGAAGGGCTTTGGTGAGGTTCCTCCGAAGCAGGGGTGTGAGCCCGACGGGCGTAAGCACAGCCGCCAAGAGAGCGGCCCGCGCGATGGCGTTTAGGGCTATGTGGTAAGCGTTGAAAGTATCGCCGTTGTATACGGCTGCTACTGCTGCCCAAGCGGCGGCGGAGACGGCGGCCGCCCATGTGATCGCCAGGGTTTCGCCGACTGCCAGGAGCGCTGTCTGGGCGACGGGTGTGCCGGTTATCTCGTAGACGCCGAGTTCGTGTCGTCTTCGAGCGAGGAGGATGACTAGCACTACCGCTACAACCAGGCCGGCTGCGATCCACGCGTAGCGGCTCTGGCGGTTCGACCAGGTTGCGGCAGGACTGGTAGTAGTGCTGGAATGCGGTACCAGGTAGCTGAACGTCAGCGCCGGATATGCGGCGTAGGCAGCTTGGAGCGTTTGGATCCCGTCCACCGCTGTGGCTGCACGGAACTGGACGAAGCACGCCTGTATCGATGTCGCAGGGGTGGCAGCCAGGGGGTCGAGTGCGAGCCTTCCGAGAAGCGCGTCTCTTGTCGCGAGGTTGTCGACGGCAGCCACCGGCGTCGCTTCGGAACCGGTCTTCAGGTAGGAGCCGGTTGTGACACCGAGCTCGTTCGCGAGTTCGCTGGCCAGGACCAGCCCTGGTGTCCCCGGCCCCGCTCTAGCCGAGAGAACTTCGGTGATATCGCCGTATGCCGGTACCTCTTCGAAGGTGTTCCCCGGGTCCGACACTGTTTGAGTCGTCACCGGTGTGCCGATCGCCCCAGCTGCCACCACCCCAAGCTGCCCGTTGAAGCGCACGCACGGTTGCGCCGGGAAACTCTGACCGGTTCTGATTTGCGCAACTTCGACCGTGGTATAGCCGCGCGCTGTCAGTGCTGCCAGCTGGCGTGTGGTGCTCCGCGCCGAGGCCAGCTCCGCAACAGCCGGCGCCAAGAACAGCCCGACAGCGATCACGAACACAGCCGTCG
>JAJZDJ010000006.1 GCA_021828685.1 Actinomycetes bacterium
GTCGAGGTCTGCCCCACCGACGCCATCCACGCATCGACTGCCGGGCTGTCGCGCCTGGGCTCCTCGGGGTTCGCTCCGTCGAAATGACCGAGCGGCGGACTCAACCCCACCCGATAGAAGTCGAGTCATATCGGATCATGCAGGCGCGGGTGGACTTTTCGGCGTGGCCCGAGCCGGCGCGGTCGGTCGTGGCGCGCATGGTTCACTCGACCGCCGACGAATCTTTTTCTGTCAGCGCCCTTGTCGGCTTCGACGCAGTCCCAAGGATCATCGCTGCGCTCGACGCCCGCTCGACCGTCGTGTGCGACTCTCGCATGGTCGCCGCAGGGATCCCCGCCGTTTCGGCGTTCACCGACGTGGTCTGCGCATTGGATTTCGACACGACCCATGCCGGCGCAGACGGCCACCAGCGAGACGAGACCCGGTCGGCGGCGGCGATCTCGCGTGCAGCGGCCGCACATCCAAGTGGCGCTGTCTGGGTGATCGGCAACGCCCCGACCGCGTTGGCGCGCCTCGTCGAGCTAGCCCGGCTCGGTCGTGTGGAGCCGTCCGGCGTCATCGGACTGCCAGTCGGCTACGTCGGGGCTGCCGAGGCTAAAGCCGAGCTTTGGAGGTCCCCGCTCGCCGGCATATCGATAACGAACCGGGGAGAGCGAGGCGGCAGCCCGGTGGCCGCGGCGGCGCTGAACTCTATAGCCCGGCTGCGGCTTCCTTGACCTGGCCGAGCGCCCCGACCAGGTCGTCGGGCAGTCGAGAATCGAACTCCATCCGCTCGCCGCTAGCCGGATGATCGAAACCGAGGCTGGCGGCATGCAGGAAGAACCGCTCCGGCTGCAGCAGGCTGCGAAAAGGACCGGACCTTCCCCCATAACGCGGGTCGCCCACCACCGGATGGCCTATCGCCGCGACATGAACCCTGATCTGGTGGGTTCGCCCGGTTTCGAGCGCCAAGGCAAGCTCGCTGGACTCCATCGGGCCTGCGTGGCGGGCGACGACCTCGTAGCGGGTACGCGCCTCGCGCCCGCCGGCGACGACGCTGAAGCGGGTCGGATCACGCGCTGAACGCCCGAGGGGAGCGTCGATCATCCCCGAATCGGACTCTACCGTGCCGCGCACCAAGGCTACATAACGCCTCGAAACGGATCTTTTCGACAGCTGTTCCACCAGGCTCGCCCGGGCGTGCTCCGTGCGGGCTACGACCAGTAGGCCCGACGTGCCCTTGTCCAGGCGATGTACGACCCCCGGACGTCCCGCCTGGTCCCCGACGTCGAGGTGGGACAGATCACCGTATCTCCCGACGAGGGCCTGAATCAAAGTTCCGGTCGCGTTGGCCGCCCCGGGATGCACTACCACGCCGGCTGGCTTGTCGACGACGATCACTTCGTCGTCGACGAACACTTCGACGAAATCAGCCAGGGGACGATCGTCAACGGGTGTCACGACGGCGCCCGGCAAGGAACCGGTGACCACGACCTTCTCGCCTGCTCTCACCCGACGGCTGCGCTGCGTGGAGGTACGCCCGCCGATGCTGACCATCCCTGCCGACATCATCTCGTTGACCTGACTTCGCGCGAGTCCGCTAACCAGCGCAATGACCCGGTCTAACCTCTCACCGTCGAGGGCCGCCGGGACAGCCCACGGGTCGCCGTCAGGCATCGGAGCCGCCGAGTCGACTCGGGGCCGGCCGGTCAGGAGAGCCTCCGGGTGGCTTCGCCGGGGAGCGGTACGAGGAAAGCAGCACGATCACGCCGACCACGACACACGAGTCGGCCACGTTGAAGACAGGCCACCACCGGACGGCCTGGATGAAGTCGACGACTCCGCCGGGATAACCCGGAATGTGGCGGAAGAGGCGGTCGCCCAAGTTGCCGAGCGCGCCGCCGAGCAACAGGCCCAGGCCGGCGAGGGTGGCGTACCCGGCAGACGCCGAAACCCTCCGGGTGACCAGGACGAGAACGCAGACGGCCACGACCACGACAGCTTCGAGGATGGGCGTCACCCCGCGTCCGAGGCTGAATGCCGTCCCGGTGTTGAACGTGAGAAGGAAGTTCACCGGACCGATCACGTGGCGAGGGCGGCCGGGCGTCAGGTTGGCTAGCGCCCAGTCCTTGCTCGCCACGTCGCCTGCGATCACCAGAGTCGCTACCGCCGCCACCAGCCCGATCCGCCGCCACCCCGGTCGCGTCCGGACGACCGCCTCTCGGTGTTGTCCGACGCTCAAAATGAGCTTATCGCCTCGACGACAAACCGCCGCTCTTGCACGCTACACACAGGGCCGCGTAAGGAAGCGCCTCGAGACGTGCCTCGGGGATCGGCTGGCCGCATCGCTCGCACACCCCGTAGGTGCCGTCGTCGATCTTTGCCAAAGCCCGGTCGATCTCCGCCACGGTCGCCCTCGCCTGCGCCGAGAGGTAGAGATCTATCTCGCGGTCGACGTTGGCCGTACCGCCCTCCCCTCCCTCCTCGTCGAACTGGACGTCGCCCGGCTCGTGCTCGAGCGCCAGGGAGTCCGCCTGGGCCTTCAAGGATTCCGCTGAGCCCATGTAGTCGGCTCGCTCGGCGAGCAGAGTCAGGCGCTGAGCGTCCAGGAAGGCACTGCCCGTAACGGCGGGGGGTGATTCAGCCCTCTTGCGCGCCGGAGCCTTTCGCGCCGGCGCCTTGCGGTCGCCCGGGGTCGTCGCAGTGACGTCGTTCGCCGCGACCGAATCCACCGTTACCTCTACTAGGTCCTCGGTACTTGACATCGAAGCCTTCTTCTGCACCATTCGACTGACCTGATATTCCGCTAGAACCTCATTGGCGGGCGAGTAACCATAACACTTGGCAGCGCCGAGATAATCCCGTCTCTGCGGAGGCTTCGAGGGAAGCCGTTTAGGACTAGTAGGTTGTGTGCGTGCCTGGCGATCCCGCCCTACTTCCCGACGAGCCCGCTCGACGCGTACCTGCTGCCTACCCCGACGTTACGCGCTCGCCCAACCTTGCCGATATCGAGGAACAGGTCCTCAAGTCTTGGGAGACAGCTGGCACCTTCGCCCGCTCGGTCGAAGGTCGGCGTGGAAGCCAGGAGTTCGTCTTCTACGACGGACCCCCGTTCGCCAACGGCCTTCCCCACTACGGGCATCTCCTGACCGGATTCGTCAAGGACGCGGTACCGCGCTACCAGACGATGCGCGGTCGGCTGGTCGAACGCCGTTTCGGCTGGGACTGCCACGGCCTGCCGGCCGAAATAGAAGCGGAGAAAGAGCTGGGCGTCTCCGGGCGGGCGGCGATCGGCGAGTACGGTATCGATGCTTTCAACAATTTCTGTAGAAGTTCGGTGCTTCGCTACACAGACGAGTGGCGCCGCTACGTGACGCGCCAAGCCCGGTGGGTCGACTTCGACAACGACTACAAGACTATGGACCTCTCCTACATGGAGAGCGTCATGTGGGCCCTCGCAGAACTTTACGGGAAGGGTCTCCTCTATGAGGACTACCGGGTCCTTCCCTACTGCTGGGAGTGCGAAACCCCGCTGTCCAACTCCGAGACACGCCAAGACGACGCCTACCGGGAGCGCCAGGACCCAGCCGTCACGGTCGCCTTCCACCTGCCCGGTCCCGATCCGATCGACCTGTGGGTGTGGACGACCACGCCGTGGACTCTTCCGTCGAACCTCGCCCTCGCCGTCGGAGCCGAGATCGACTACGCCGTGTTCGAGCGTGAAGGCAGCCACTTCGCCGTCGCCGCGGACCGGCTGGACGCCTACGAGAAGTCCCTCCAAGGAGCCACACGCACGGCGACATTGCGAGGAAGCGATCTGGTGGGGAGAAGCTACGAGCCGCTCTTCCCCTATTTTTCCGCCACGGCCAACGCATTCGTTGTGCTCGGCGCTCAGTTCGTCAACACCGACGAAGGCACCGGGATCGTGCACATGGCTCCGGGATTCGGGGAGGACGACCAGATCGCCTGTGCGCAAGCCGGGATCCCCGTCGTTTGCCCGGTCGACGACCGGACCAGATTCACCGGAGAAGTCCCCGACTTCGAGGGTATGCAGGTCTTCGAAGCGAACCAGCCTGTCATCAGAGTTCTCCGGGAAAAAGGTTCCCTGGTGCGCTCGGACTCATACGTTCACTCCTACCCGCATTGCTGGCGAAGCGACACGCCGCTCGTCTACCGGGCGGTTTCATCATGGTTTGTCAAGGTAACTGCCGTAAAAGCTCAGCTGGCGGAGGCAAACACTAAGATCGGCTGGGTTCCCGAGCACGTCAAAGACGGCTCGTTCGGGCGTTGGCTCGACAACGCCCGGGACTGGTCCATTTCGAGGAACCGCTTCTGGGGTTCACCTATACCGGTCTGGAAAAGCGACAACCCCGACTACCCCAGGATCGACGTCTACGGAAGCCTCGACGCCATCGAAGCCGACTTCGGGGTGCGGCCGGTGGATTTGCATCGCCCGGCGATAGACGAGCTCACCCGCCCCAACCCCGACGACCCCACCGGTCGATCCACGATGCGGCGGATCCCCGACGTTCTCGACTGCTGGTTCGAAAGCGGCTCGATGCCGTTCGCACAGGTTCATTACCCCTTCGAGAACAAGGAGTGGTTCGACACCCACTTCCCAGGCGACTTCATCGTCGAGTACATCGGTCAGACCCGGGGCTGGTTCTACACACTCCATGTGCTTGCCGTCGCGCTGTTCGGGCGTCCCGCCTTTTCGAATTGCCTGGCGCACGGGATACTTCTCGGCGACGACGGTGCCAAGCTGTCCAAACGACTTCGCAACTACCCTGACCCTCTCGCCATGTTTGACCGCTACGGCGCAGACGCAATGCGATGGTTCCTCCTCAGCTCCACGATTATGCGAGGGGGCGACATGATCGTCGACGAGGGGGGGATCAAAGAAGCGGTTCGCGCAGCTGTCCTGCCGTACTGGAATGCCTGGTATTTCTTCGCGCTATACGCGAACGCGGATCGTCGCAGCGCCGACCATCAGCGCAGTGACTCCTCGAACCTCTTGGACCGCTACATCATCGCGAAACTCGCGAATGCCGTAGCATCCGCAGGGGCGTCGATGGAGTCATTCGACTTGTCAGGAACGACGGCGATCATCGAGTCGTTCCTCGATTCGCTCAACAACTGGTATATCCGTCGCAGCCGCGACCGTTTCTGGGGCACGGGCTCTGGCCGTGAGACCGACACGCAGGACGCATTCGACACTCTCGCGACAGTCCTCGAAATATTGAGTCGGCTTGCAGCTCCCTTGCTGCCCATGATTTCCGAGGTCGTGTGGCGTGGCTTGACGGGCGGCGAGTCGGTGCACCTCACCGACTGGCCGAGCGAAGGTCAGCTTCGCCCCGACGACGTTCTCGTGCAAAGGATGGACCTCGCCCGCGACGTGTGCGGGGCTGCGCACTCGCTTCGAAAGGCGAACAACCTACGGGCTCGTCTACCGCTCGGTGAGCTCACCGTGGCGGGTCCCCAAGCCGGCGAGCTTGCCGACCTGGTCGAGCTGATCGCCGACGAGGTCAACGTGCGCTCTGTCGTCCTCTGCGACGACCCTGCACTATTCGCGAGCCCTCAGTTGAGTGTCGTGTTCAAGGTTGCGGCACCGCGCCTCGGACCTGCGATACAAGGCGTCGCCGCAGCGGCCAAGCGCGGAGACTGGGAGATCCAGGGCGACCGAAGCGCCCGCGTAGGCACCGAGGTGCTCCTCGAAGGCGAGTACGAGATGCGCGTCAACCCGCTGGACCCTGCGACGACGCGGACACTGCCGGGTATGGCAGGCGTCGTCGTGCTCGACTTGGAGGTGACCCCGGAACTTGCCTTGGAAGGCCGCGCCCGGGACCTCGTCAGGGAAGTCCAGCAGATCCGACGCGACCTCGGCCTTGAGGTCTCGGACCGCATAAATCTCGCCGTCGGCGGTGACGTCGACGTTCGCGAAGCCCTCGACTCGCACGGGGATTGGCTTGCCGAGCAGGTGCTAGCGGCTTCGCTGACATGGGTCGACACTGTCGGCGACGAAGCGACGTGGAGGCAGGTCGAACTCGCCGACGGATCAGCGGCGGCTGTCTCTGTGGTAGTCGCCGGCTAAATCGCGTCGCTCAGCGACGGCGCCTGAGCCGTCCACCGATGCGATGGTCGTCCTCGTAGCGGTCGCCGTCGTCGAAGAAGTCGTCCATAGCCTTGTCGTCGTCGTCGTAGCCCCCCGGAGAACTCTCGTTCCCAGGATCGGGATCGCCGGGCTGGATGCTGAGAAGCTGCGTCGAGTCGGCCCCGACAGCCGGCCACACAGACGTCTCGGAGCTTGGCGCACTGACCCTGCCCACAGGTTCCGGGTCGGCAGGGGCGACCGGGACCGACGTAGCGGCCACGGCAGTGCTCGTATACGACGAAGCGCCGGCGCGCCGGGAAAGGACGTCCACACCTCGGGCGCCCGGCGCTGGCCAGAGGATCCCCACGCGATCCACAGCCGCCAGGGCTTCGCTCAGCGAACCCACTACGTGGGCCTTGTGCTCTTCCACCCAACGCTGCAGCGTGTCGACCTCCAGCTGGGCCTGCGAACGCTGCGCGTCGAGCTTGGTGAGCTCGGAGCGTGCATCCGAAATGCTGTCCTCGAGGGTCCGCCGACCCTGCTGCTCGGCTTCGGCGACGATGCTCTGGGCCTGCTGCTCCGCCGAGGCGAGAATCCGGGAGGCCTGCTCGCGAGCTTCGGCGACGGCCATGTCGGCTGTCCGCTGCGCCAGCACGAGGGTGCGGCGGAGCGTGTCGTCGGAGCCGCCCGAGTCGCTCGCAGCCGACTCGGCGCGCTGCGCTCGCTCGACGGCCTGGCGAAGGCGGTCCTGGAGTACTTCGATCCCGGCGGCTACCTGCTCCAAGAAATGGTCGACATCCTCGGGGTGGTAACCCCGCATCTTTTCCCGGAATTCGACTTCTCTGAGCGTCTTCGGTGAGACTTCCATTCTCCCATCCTAGACGCGCGGCGAGGCTGGCGCCGTGATCTCGCCGGGGTCCAGTCCCCGTCGAGGGGTGACGCCTCAGCTCAGATGGGAAGTCTGGCGAGGACGTCGTTGACGACCAGTTGCACCACGATTATCGCTACGAGAAACGAAAGGTCGATCATTCCTATCGGAGGGACGATCCTGCGGAACGGGGCGAGGACCGGCTCCGTCACGGCGAACACTACTCTGCGGACAGGGTTGAGCGGGGAGGTCGGGTTGTAGGGGAACCAGCTGAGAAGCGCCCGCGCGAAGAGAATGAGCACGTAGATCTCGCCGAGGTCAAACAGCGGGTTACCGGAACGGAAGGAGAAGAACACTAAGTCGGCTCAGGTCCGGTATCCGCGTTCTTGGAGGCGCCGACGCTCCTCGGACGAGACTTCTACGTTGGACGGGGTCAGGAGGAACACCTGGTCGTCGATCTTCTCCATCGCTCCTGCCAGCCCGTACGTGACGCCGCTGCAGAAGTCGATCATCCGGCGGGCGAGGTCGCGTTCGTTGGCCTGCAGGTTCACAACGACCGGCTGCCCGTTACGGAAGCGGTCCCCTATCAGCTGTGCGTCAGAGAAACGCGTCGGCTCGACGATGTGCGGCTTGGCTGTATGGATCGGGTTGATCGGCCGGACAACCGCCGGCCGTGGTGTGACGGCCGTAGGTGACAGCGAGGGTTCCGGCTGCTCCCGGTATCCACCTTCGCGCAAGTTGAGGTCGCGGGCACCCGAATCGCGGCCGACCGGCCTGACCGACGACACTGCCGGCTCGGGTTCCGTGTAGCGGCGCGACGCAGTGCCCGGTTCCTCGTAGTCGTAGTCCTCGAACTCGTCGTCGGCCAAACCTAGGTACACCATGGCCTTCTTCATGATCCCAGCAGCCATCGGGCTCCTCCTCAAACATTATTGTAGCGGTGCTGCGCTTTCTGCGATGGGCGCTCCCCGAAGAGGGCTCGTCCAAGCCTCAAGACCGTCGCCCCCTCTTCGAGTGCCACCTGGAAGTCGTCGCTCATACCCATCGAGAGCTCGCTGAGCCCGAGGGAATACGCTCGCTCCGCCAGCCAACGAAAGCATCGCCTCGCCTCGTCGAGCGAACCTGGCGGCGCCACGGCCATGAGGCCTATAGGGCGCACCTGCGCTCGCCTCGATTCCTCGTAGAGCTCGTCGAGGTCCGCCGGCTCGCAACCTGGCCGGCCCGCTATACGCCCCACGTTGACCTGGAGGAAGACCTCGGAGTCGGGTGCGACCTTCGATACCTCGTCGAGCGCGCTCGGGCGGTCCAAGGAGTGCCAGACGCTGACGACAGGCGCGAGGTGTTTGATCTTCCTTCGCTGCAGGGCCCCGAGGTAGTGCCATCGGCACTCGGCGGGCGCCCGGGAAGCCTTGGCGAGCAGCTCGTCGCCGTAGTTCTCGCCGATGTCGACAAGACCGGCGGAGACGGATGCCCTGACAGCATCAATGCCGAATCCTTTTGTCACCGCCACGATACGAACATCGTCGACACGGCGGCCTACAGCCTCGACACGGCCATGGACGACTTCGAGTCGATTGGCGACTTCGCTTGCGAGGGAGCTCACAGCCGCCTCTATGCGCACCAGATCACGGTCGCTTGCCGGCGTTTCGACTGTTGCGAGCGCCATGACCAGAGGCCACCACCGCAGGCAGTGCATTCGCGTGACGCGTCGAGCAGCGTTGCCCCAGCGGCACGAAGCGCAGCGGTGACCCCGGCTGGCAAGTTTAGTGACAACTCTCCACTGCGCGATGTCGCCGCTAGGGGACTACCGAGCCTAGCCTCCACTGAAGCGAGGTCGCTGGCGGCGAAGGTGTAACAGCACGGGTGTATGCACGGCCCGAGGACAGCTTCCACTCGCGTCGCACCCAAACGTCGCATGCCCTGAACTGTCGCTTCGATCACACCGGCGCGCAGTCCTCTCCATCCGGCGTGGGCGACACCGATCACACCTTCGGGACTCGCCAGGGCAACTGGGGCACAGTCGGCGCTGAGGACCGCCAAGGCGACTCCGGGAGCAGCGCTGACCGCCGCGTCGGCTGGCTCACCAGAGCATTCTCCGGGGTGCTCTACGGTGACGACCCTGGCGCCGTGCACCTGGTTCAGCGTTGTCCATGGCAGATCAACGACTTTGCGGCGTCGCACTTCGGCTATGCCGCCGGGCTCGGCGAAGTCGCCATGCGCCCATCCGGTGCACGCCACCATGGCCTTGTCGAAAATCGTCCACTCCGCCGTCAAGCGGGGGCCGCATTGCGCCGAGGCGCCATGCACTGTCACTCGGGAAAGGCCGCCGGCGTCACTTCAAAAAGTCGGGGACGTCGAACTCGTCGCCGATGAGGCCGAATTCGTCGCTGTTGCGAAGCTCCCTCTCGGTAGCGAGGAGGCCGAGGCCCGCTTTGGCGGCGGGACGCTCCTGCTCGGCCGGACGGTCCCACCCGTCGAAGCCCGCAGCGATGACTGTCACACGAACCTCGTCGCCCATCGAGTCGTTGATCACAGAGCCGAAGATGATGTTGGCATCCGGGTGCGCGACCCCGTGAATGATCTCGGCGGCTTCGGTGACTTCGAAGAGGCCGAGGTCGCTTCCACCAGCGATGTTCAAGAGGATTCCCTGCGCCCCTTCGATCGAGGCTTCGAGGAGCGGAGAGGTGATCGCCAACCTTGCGGCGGTGACCGCACGATTGTCACCTGAGGCCGTCCCGATGCCCATGATGGCGGTGCCGGCGTTGCTCATGATCATCTTGACGTCGGCAAAGTCCGTATTGATCAGACCCGGGGTGGTGATGAGGTCGGTGATGCCCTGAACACCGGACAGCAGCACCTCGTCGGCCATTTTGAAAGCGTTGACCATCGACGTCTTCTCGTTGGAGACGGTGAGAAGACGATCGTTCGGGATCACGATCAGGGTGTCGACCTTCTCCCTGAGGCGCTGGATACCGGCTTCGGCCTGGGTCGACCGGCGACTCCCCTCGAAGCCGAAGGGCCGGGTGACAACACCGATGGTGAGCGCACCGAGGGACTTGGCGATCTCTGCCACGACCGGCGCTCCACCTGTACCGGTACCTCCGCCTTTACCCGCCGTGATGAAAACCATGTCGGCGCCCTTGAGGGCCTCGTCTAGATCCTGGCGGTGCTCTTCGGCGGCGGCACGACCAACCTCGGGGTCGCTTCCGGCACCGAGACCGCGGGTGAGTTGCCGACCAATGTCGAGCTTGACGTCCGCATCGCTCATGAGCAGGGCTTGAGCGTCGGTGTTGACAGCGATGAACTCGACCCCTTTCAAGCCGGCGTCGATCATCCGGTTGACAGCGTTCACCCCGCCACCACCGATCCCGACGACTTTAATCACTGCGATGTAATTCTGGGCGGCACCAGCCATCGAAACCCTCCAGGGCGGTCCGACAATCGGAACTTTTCCGAGTGTCTATGTTTGTTCAGAGTCTTCCAAGCGTGCCACGCCCGACTGCCGCGATCCCGGATACTTGCGAATACGACGACCTCGAAACCTATGGCGTTGCGCGGACCTGCAGCTTCAGAGTGTCCAGATGACTGCGTGAGATAAAACCTCTAGTAGATGTATAGACTTTCTCTCAACCTACGCAAATGGTCTAGACGATAGCCGTCTTGTGGTGTCTCCGTCAAGACGACGGCGTTGACGAGTTCGCTACTGCCGGCCCGCTCAGGACTGGGCGGTCAGGGACACTCAGATCAATTCCGCTGACGACGCCCTGCGGACCTTGGTCGAGCACAGTAAGGAGGGCTACCACCTTTGCTGCGAGATGCGAACCGTCCCCGAGGTTTACGGCTACCGTCTGGGGCTGTTTTGCGAAGCTGGCTCCCGCTGCGAAGCTGGCTCCCGCTGCCGAGGAAGCCGGATTTCCCGTCGCCGGGGTCTGAGCGGCCGACAACCTGAGCGTCAAGGCGGCGCCCCCGATGTTGATCGACTGGACCATCCCCCGCCGGTTCGCAGGCAACTCGCTGACAAACGCCATAGCCGCCGAGACCTGACTCGGCGCGTTGGAACTCGAAGCGTTGACGTCGACGTTAGCCAAGGTGACCGGCCCTGACGGTCCGGCCTTGGCGCCCGGCGAACCGGGAATCCAGGATCCGACCGGCCCGGGCGTGGATACGCCATTGAGCCGTGGAAGCGACGACGGCACAGACGCCGCGTATGCGAGCACCCTGCCGGTCTGATCCACTTCCGCCCACTGGTTCGGTCCGTGCGTGCCAGGAACCTTGATGACCATAAGCGGGTACCGCTGCGTCACCGAGACCACGAGCGTGCCCGGCCACTTAACACTTGCAGCTGCGGCCCCGAGGTCGGCTGTGTTGTCCAGGCGACCCACGACAGTCGAGGTGTTGATGTCGATCAGCGGCTCGTGCAGCCTGACGCCGGCAAAGCTCGCTACCTTTGACACCGCCAACGCCGCCGAAGTCGTGAGACGGACGTGGCGAAGCTCGAAAATCGGGCTGTACAGCGACCCGGCGGCGAGCCCGGCGACTGTGAGCACCGCCGCAGATACGACAAGCCGGTGGAGACGTCGCCGCCCTTCCTGGCGGCGCGCCTCAACCCACCGGCCGGCGATACGCGGGTCGACTCGGGGGCGAGTCAGGACATCAGTCATCTTCTGCCTTTCCGTCTGGTATCTCGCAACTTTGCCAAAGCTGATGAGAAGTTCAACTTGACGTTGAGACTGTGGCGGCCTCGTCGCTTGTCATTGCGCCGACCTGTCATGTCGGCGCCCCCGGCGGGAACCCGATCATCTTGACCTCGGGGTGCAAGTCGATCGAGAAGCGTTCTCGAACGCGACGCTGCACTAGCGCTATCAGCTCCGCCACGTCGTCCGCAGAACCGCCGTCGTCCGCCTGGATGAAGTTGGCGTGTTTCGCCGAAACGGTTGCGGTGCCGATCCGTAGACCCTTCAAGCCCGCGACGTCAATCAGGCGCCCCGCCGAGTCTCCGGGCGGATTCTTAAAGACTGACCCTGCGTTCTGGCCGCCCGGCTGATTCTCACGACGCCAGCGGACTATGCCAGTTATGACGGCACGTCCGTTGCGCGGGTCGCCCGGCCCGAGGCCGAATCTCGCTCGGGTGACGAGCTGGCTGTCTGTCAGAGCGGAGTTGCGATACGACAGGGCGAGCTGCTCCGCTTTGACCTCCCGCACCCGGCCCGCTTGTGGCCCCGTCAAATCGCAGACAGTTGCGGCTTCGAGCGTCTGGGAGATCTCCGAACCGTGGCCGCCGGCGTTCATGCGGACCGCTCCTCCCACAGATCCGGGGACTCCGACCGCCCATTCCAAGCCTGTCAGCCCAGCTTCGACACTTCGGCGCGCCAGCGCGGGCAGGGCCACCGCCGCGCCGGCGCAAAGACGGGGTCCTTCGACGTCGACCAGGCCGAACACGGAGGAGTCGAGAACCACGGCGATTCCGCCGAAACCGCGGTCGGCGACAAGCAGGTTCGATCCTCTCCCGACGACGAGCGTCGGGAGGCCGCTCGCTTCGACTGCCTCTACAAGCAAGAGCAGGTCGCTCTCCGATGCGACGGTGACGACCACTTCGGCGCCGCCACCGACCCTGTAGGTGCTAAGAACGCCGATCGAGCCACCGAGAACAACCCGGTCACCGAGCGGGGCGAGCACGCCGAAAGCCCGCAGCGCTGCACTTCGGAGATCTGCGTTGCTCACTGTCGAACTGCCTTCATCGCCGTCCGACGGCGTCGAAGGATGCCATGACCATGTCGGGGATCTCAGTGATGTCACCCGCGCCGAGCGTCAGACAAAGATCTCCGGGCTGGAGAAGCTCGGCCAGCAGAGAAACGACCGATCGGAGCGTCCCCGCGCGATGGATCTCAAGGTCGGGATGGGAACGCCGGACTGCCTCGACTATGAGGTTCTCGTCGACTCCAGGTCTCGCCATCTCGCCCGCTGCGTATATCCCTGCGATGACGACGACGTCAGCACCGACGAACGAGTCTGCGAACTGGCTCCAAAGCGCCTCGGTCCGGCTGTAGCGGTGAGGTTGGAAGACGGCCACCACCCGAGACCAGTTGCCCAGGCGCGCTGTAGCGATCGCGGCCGCTACCTCGCTTGGGAGATGGTCGTATCCGTCGACGAACGACACGCCAGCTGCGCTGCCCCTCGACTGGAAGCGGCGTGCCACCCCCTTGAACGCTCCTATCGCCTCGCCGAGCGATTCGATCGGGGCACCGAGAGCTGCGCTGACTGCGACCGCTGCTACAGCATTGCGCACGTTGTGAAGCCCAGGCACCGCGAGGTGCACGACGAAATCCTTATCAACTGCTTCGCCCTGTTCGGCTAAGTCCCGATCGCCCGGTCGGCCTTCTGATTCGACCTCACGGCCTACCGCGAAGCGGACAGCTCTTGGGGGTACCTGAACACGAAAGTCGGATCCGTCGCTCCGCATGTCGACGTCGACGGCGGCAAAGTCGGCCTTCAGCGACGTTCCGTATGTCAGTATGGCTCGCGAAGCGCCATCCACCTTGGACGCCACTCGGAGTGCGCCTGGGTCATCGGCGCAAAGCACCGCCGTACCGTCACGCAGTGAAGCGAAGCGGATGAACTCGTCCTCGAGCCTCCCGACGTCACCATAGAACTCCAGGTGGTCTGCCTCCACGTTTGTGACCACGACGGCTTGCGCGTCGAGCCTCGTGAAAGTCCCGTCGCTCTCGTCAGCCTCCACAACGAGCCACTCCCCGTCCGGGTCCCATCTCCCGCCGGGGCCCAGGCCCACGATCTCAGAACCGACGATCCACGACGGTTTCCAACCGAGACGATCCAGTGTTACAGCGATCATCGCCGTGGTGGTGGTTTTTCCATGCGTGCCGGAGACGGCTATCGTAGGTTTGAGCGAGCAGATAGCAGCCAAGAGGTCGGCCCGGCTCCATACCGGCGTTCCCGAATCCCTCGCCGCCGTGACATCGACGTCGCCGTCGGGTACCGCAGTCGAGCGTACGACCACATCAGCGAGAACCGCCATTTCTGGGGTGCTTCCCACCGCAACCGCGACGCCAAGCCGACCGAGGCGCTGCAGGCTTGGCGAGTCGACGGCATCTGAGCCTGTGACGAAGTAGCCCATCTCGACTAGCACCGTTGCGATTGCGCTCATTCCGGCTCCGCCGGCTCCGACGACGTGAACCCTTCGAGCTTGGGCTAGTCGAGATCCGAACCCTCCCGGGCTACCCGACGTTTGGGTACCTGGCGGTGTCCGGTCTGGCGGTGTCCGGTCTGCCGGTGCCCGAGCTATGGACGCCTCTTCGGCTGACAGCTCATGCACGCGCGTGCTTCTCGGCGAGGCGAGCCACGCTGTCAGCCGCATCGGGGCGCCCGAGAGCACGTGCTGCGCTGGCCATCTCTTCGATACGACCCGGCTCTGAGGTCAGGGTCTCGACGGCCTCTGCGAGGGTCGCTCCGTCGAGTTCCGAGTCGGCGATCACAGAAGCTGCCCCTGCGTCAGCTAGGAATCTTGCGTTGTAGGTTTGATGGTCACCCGGCGACCCAGAGAGCGGAATGAGGATCGAGGCGACACCGACGACTGCGATCTCCGCAACGGTCGTAGCGCCAGCGCGGCTTATGAGGAGATCACTGCCGCGCAGAAGCAGGTCCATGCGATCCTCGAATCTCACCCGTCTGTATTCGATGACAGATCCTGCCGGCAGTTGGCGCTTGGAGAATTCCCCCCAGTCACGCTCGCCAACGACGTGGTAGACGGTGATCCCGCTCCGAGCCGCCCATGACGACACGAGCGAGAACACAGCCTCGTTGACCCGCAACGCCCCTAAAGACCCGCCTACTGCTGCTACGACGACTGTGTCGACGTCGATCCCCAACGCCTGACGAGCTTGCGCCCTACCTTCACGAGACCTGTCCGCCTCGGCGATCTCTGAGCGCACCGGGTTTCCGGTGGTCACAGAACGCGGCAACCGGGTCCCTGGAAACGAGACGGCACACGCGGCAGCGAAGCGACCCGAAATTCGATTCGCCAGTCCGGGCACCGCATTCTGCTCCGCGACGACTATCGGCACACGCAAAAGTATGCCAGCTGCTGCAGCGGGGACACTGGCATAGCCCCCGACCACCACGACGACAGACGGGCGTCTCTTGCGCAGGAGTTCCAAGGCGCGCAAGAACCCGGCAAGCAGGCCGGCGACAGCTTTCACGTTCGCCGTGCTAAGGCGTCGTGCTATGCCGCGACCGGGCAATGCCACCAATTCGAAGCCCGACGACGGAACCATCCGGCGTTCGATCCCCCGACTTGATCCGACGAAGAGGATGCTTGATTTGCTATGTCCTCGCGCCACCAAAGCCTGTGCGATTGCGATCGCCGGAACGACGTGGCCGCCTGTTCCACCCCCCGCTATCACCGCCCATACCCGGGCGTCTCCCGGCGGTTTGCGCCCCTTCGCCGTCAAGTCAGCTGCGTCCGCGAAGTCCTTGCGATGTTCGCCAGCATCCCGACGCCGAACAGCGATATGACTAAAGCCGAGCCGCCGAAGGACACGAAAGGCAGCGGTACACCGGT
This sequence comes from Actinomycetes bacterium, assembly GCA_021828685.1. Classification (GTDB taxonomy): domain Bacteria; phylum Actinomycetota; class Acidimicrobiia; order Acidimicrobiales; family Palsa-688; genus JAJZAM01. The sequence goes on from JAJZDJ010000006.1 coordinate 15,514, forward strand.
GACAGGGAGGATACCGACGACAGCACCGATGTTGATTACCGCCTGACTTGCCAGCCAGGCGGTAATGCCAGTGGCGAGCAGGCAAGCATAATTCGACGGCGCCCTCGCAGCGACGCGCACTCCGACCAAAACCAAAGCAGCGAAAAGACCGCTGACGAACAGTCCGCCGACAAGGCCGGTCTCTTCACCGATCACAGCGAAGATGAAGTCCGTCTGCGCATTCGGCAGGTACCCGTAGCTTGCGAGGCTCGCCCCGATCCCGTCGCCGATAACCTGGCCGTGACTGAGCGCTACCAGAGCCTCCACCGACTGGTACCCGCTTTGATGGGGGTGGGCGAACGGGTGCAAAAAGGCGGTTAGGCGCTGCCACCTGTATGGCGAGGCTTTCGCCAAACCGAATGCCCCGACGACCGCACCGGCGCTCATCGCCCCCATCCACCTTCCTGGTATGCCGGCCGCGAAAAGCATCGATGTCGTTACGACCATCACCACGATGGTCGTGCCCATGTCTGGTTGGGCCATCACAAGAGCGCCGACCAGACCAAGCATCGCCAGCACAGGCCCCGCCTGGTACTTCCAGGGTCCCTTTCCGCCACGCCGGTCGAGGACGTCAGCGCTGAAGATGATAAGCGCAAGCTTCGCAAGCTCGGACGGCTGAAGCTGGATACTCGCCGTGCCGAGCCATCGGGTAGCGCCCCCGGCGCTGACGCCGACGCCAGGAACGAGGACAGCGAACAGGAGGCCGACCGTCAACCACATGAGCATCGGAGCGACTCGCCGCCAGAAGCTGTGATGCACCCGGAACGCAACAAACAATCCTGTCCATCCCAACGCAAGCCATATCCATTGCCTGATGAAATAGTGCCAAGGCGACCCGAAGGTCGCGAGGCTCGTAATGGACGATGCCGAGAAGACCATGACGACGCCGATCATGCAGAGAACTGCGACCAGGGCGATCAGGAGCCACAAGCTGTTGTCCTTCGGGCGCCCGGACCCAGTCTTCGACGCGCTCGCCCGCGAGTCGCCGTGAGACCTTCGCCTTGAACCCGCCGGGGACGGCCTGATGGACGTATCGGGCCTTTGCTGCGTCTGTACCTTCATCACCAATCTTCTCCGGTATCTGTCGTCTGGGTCGTCTGGGTCGTCTGGGTGACCATGCTTGCAATACGCGAGAGCGAGGCCCCTAACCGGACCGGATTTGTCCTCATCCTCCACCGCCTCGCGCTATGAAGTCCGCATAGAACGATCCGAGTGCTACAGCCGTAAACAGACCAGAGAGAATCCAGAACCGGATGATAACTGTCGTCTCAGGCCAGCCGACCAGTTCGAAGTGGTGGTGTATGGGCGCCATTCGCAGTACCCTCCGATGCAAAAGCCGGAAACTGGCTACTTGAACCACGACCGAAGCCGTTTCGATAACGAACAAGCCTCCGATGATGAACACGAGGAGGTCGACGTTCTCGAGCAACGCTAGAACAGCGATCGCGGTGCCGATACCCAGCGAACCGGTGTCACCCATGAAGATTCGGGCTGGCGCAGCGTTGAACCACAAGAAGCCGCAGCACGCTCCGATGAAGGCCGTCGCTATGGCGGCCTCGTCGAGCGGTGCCGGGTTTTGGTAGAGGCCGAAGTGGCGAAACTGGTAGAACCCGATCACGGTGAAGGCTGCGAACGCGAACGCTGACGACCCCGCCGCAAGGCCGTCCAAGCCGTCAGTAAGGTTGACGGCGTTGGCGAAGCCGACTATCACAAGCACCGCGAGGATCACCCAGCCGACTTTTCCCAAGTTGATGCCGGTCGAGTTGAAGCGGGTAAACGACAGGTGGGTGTCGACCTTCAACCATGTGACAGCCGATAGAGCGAACGCAAGAGCGACGATGAGCTGGGCTCCTGCTTTGGCGCGCTTGTTCAGTCCGAGGCTTCGCTGGTGACGTACCTTGATCCAGTCGTCAACGAATCCGATCCCAGACGCGGCGATAATCGTTACTACCCCCACGATGCCCCGGGTCGTAAAAGCAGAGCCGATGTGAGCGACGAAATAGCCGGCAACGCTGGCGGCGATTATGGAGATACCGCCCATTGTGGGCGTCCCCGCTTTGGTCAGGTGCTGCCGCGGTCCGTCCTCTCGAATCTGCTGGCCGATCCCGCGCTTGACCAGCCAACTGATCAACAGCGGAGTAGCGACCATGGATACGGCCATTCCGACCAACCCGGCCAGAAGGAGGTCGGTCACGGTTGGCCCTGCCTCGCAGTAAGGATTCGATTGAGCGCCTCCTGAGCCACGCTGACGTCGTCGAAAGCCGCAAACCTCCCGGCGACCTCCTGGTACTTCTCGTGTCCTTTCCCTGCGATCACTACGACGTCCCCGGCTTGAGCTGTCGCAAGGGCGGTTGCGATAGCTTCTGCCCTATCCACTTGCGACAGGGCAGAGCCCCCTGCGTCGGAAACGCCGGCCAGTACATCGGAAACGATGATCTCGGGATCCTCAGAGCGGGGATTGTCGGAGGTCACGATAAGAAGGTCCGCCAGCTGGGACGCTGCGAAACCCATCAGAGGTCGTTTGGTGCGGTCGCGGTCGCCTCCGGCGCCGAAGGCCACTATCAGTCTCCCTTCGCAAATCTGGCGCGCGGCTGTCAGGACACTGGTCAGTCCGTCAGGCGTGTGTGCGTAGTCGACGATGACAGTAAACGGTTGGCCCGCGTCGACCAGCTCGAAACGCCCCGGCACCTTTCTAAGTGCCGACAGGCCTTCGACTATTGCCTCCACCCCTATGCCGAGAGAGCGAGCGCACGTGGCGGCCGCAAGCGCATTCATAACGTTGAACTGACCGCCCAGAGCGATCCTCGTGCGCTGGCCCTCCCAGACGAAGTTGCTTCCGGTCGGGGTGAAGTCAATCTCGGTGGCGTCGTCGATTGAGAATGTGACGACGTGCGAGCCGCGTTCGCGCAGCGACTCCGAGAGGCGTCGGCCCCAGATATCGTCGCTGTTGACCACCGAGACGCCGGGCCTCTCAGTCTCGAATAAGCGCGATTTGGCGTTGAAGTACGATGACATATCACCGTGGTAGTCAAGGTGCTCCGGTGTGAGGTTTAGGAACACACCCGCCGCGAAGCGGATCGAGTCGCAGCGGTGCTGCTCCAGGGCATGCGACGACACCTCCATCGCCACGGCCCTCCCGCCAGATCGTTCCCATTCCGCCAGCAACGCTTGCAGTTCGGGCGCTTCTGGCGTCGTCCTCGCCTGGCTGAGCGTTCCGACCGCTGCCGCTGGCCATCCGTTTGCGTCGAATATCTCCTTGAGCATAGCGCAGGTCGTGGTTTTCCCGTTGGTCCCGGTTACCCCGGCGATGGTCAGACGGCTCGACGGACGACCCCACAGCACGTCGCTGAGCGGCCCGAGAGTCCGTCTGACAGAATGTACGATCACTTGAGAAACGTCGATGTCGAGGCGGCGTTCGCTCAGTATCGCGACTGCACCGCCGGCTACCGCCTCGGCGGCGTATGCGTGACCGTCGACCAGGCTGCCCGGAACACAGGCGAACATCGACCCGTCACCAATTCGCCGTGAATCGATCACCACGCTCAAGACGTCGACAGTGTCGTCCCCGGCGAGTCCGAGGAGTAAGCCGGAGTCCGCTAGCCCCGCTGATTGTACGAGCTCACCGAGGCGCACGGCCCTCAGGCACCAAGTCGACCGGTCATCGGGGCGATGTCAAGGCAGACCGGCAATGAGAGACTTTACCGCCGGCCAGTCGCTGTCTGAGCCAGGCGTCAGCGAAGTCGGACCTGCTGGTGCCGCTGCGCTACCTTTCGCCGCGGTCGACGCCGGGTGATCCGCTCCGGTGGGCGTCAGGTAGTTGACAGACGACGGCTGGACCATGCCCAGCTTGCCTTCCGCTGTCGCAATGATGTTGGCGGGAGAGGAAAGCTCTGCGACGCGCAACCGCAGGCCCTGGTAGGTCGTCTCCTGCGCCGCGATGCGCGCGTTCGTGGTGTCAAGCGCAAACTGACGTTGCGCAAGGACGACGTGCACGTAGACAAGGCCGAGGCAGACAAAGGTGGCCGTTGCAACGCACAGCCCGAATAGCATTCGCGGGCTCGGCCTGAATCGGGGCTTCGACCCCATCTCGATCAGGCGAAGATGGCTCGCACCTGGACGTCCTACCTCTGTGTGTGAGTCCGGCCGACGGTTGGGGGCAGGCACTGACAAGTCGCGTAGCTCGTCACTGTCGCCCTGCCAGTCCGAGCCCGGGGATCGTCTGGACCTCGGGTAGCGCTCCCGGCGAAGTTCTCCTGCAGCCCTGCTCAACTCTCCGACTTCCTCTCATCCGCATCCAGCCCGTCGCCGGCACCCGGCGCCAAGCCGAGCGCTTCCACTGCTCTCAGGCGCGCGCTTTCAGCGCGATGGTTTCCTTCAACCTCGCCTTTGGAGGGTCTGAGCGCCCCACGCACCAGGTACCTCACTCTTGGAACCGCTCCACAAACACAGGGAAGCCGAGGAGGGCATGTACAACCGCCGGTCGCAGCTTCCCGGAAGCAGTCCTTTACTATCCGGTCCTCGCCTGAGTGGTACGCGAGTGTGACACAACGCCCTCCGGGCGCAAGGCGCCGCAGAAGCCGGTCCAACGCTGGTCCGAGGACGACGAGTTCGTCGTTCACCGCGACACGTACCGCTTGGAACACCCGGCGTGCGGGGTGACCCCCGGTGCGGCGGGCAGGCGCGGGTATCGCTGACTTCACGACGTCGGCGAGCGCCATCGTCCCACTCAGCGGTCGCCCGGCGACGATAGCCCTTGCGATCCTCGAAGCGAATCTCCGCTCGCCGTGCTCGCGAAACAGCGCCGCCAAGTCATCGGCAGCCCAACCGTTGACAATCGAATCGGCGGTCAGCGCGCTCGTCGAGTCCATGCGCATGTCGAGGGGGCCATCTGTCCTGTAGCTGAAACCGCGCTCGCCGGTGTCGAGTTGTGGCGAGCTCACCCCGAGGTCGAAGAGCACTGCCGTGAGCACGGACAGCGGCGCTTCGTCTATGAAATCGACGGCCCTGTCGAAGCGGGCATGTCGCAGGCGAACCCGCGCCGCGAAAGGCGCGAGAGTCCGACCCGCCGCGTCTATCGCCGCCAGGTCACGGTCGACGCCGATGAGCGCAAGCTGAGGGGCAGCTTCGAGCAGTGCCCGGGCGTGTCCTCCCCCGCCCACGGTACAGTCCAGGCATATCCCCGGTGGCGATTGTGCAAGCAGGTCGACGACCTCATCCAACATCACAGGCTCGTGAACGAAGGAGTTCACGGCAGCCTTGCGGGCGATCCGCAGCCCCTCGACCAGCTGGCCGTCGGGATTTCTCCCCGATTCAGGCAGGCGGAAGCAGGAGACGGAGAAAGGGACTCCCGCCCTGCTGGTCGGAGGGCTGCGCATCGCCCGCTTGTCGGATCGCACCGCTTTGCCATGTTGAGGCCTCAGACCGCCGCGCCGAGCATCGCGTCGCCCGCCGCTTCGTGGACAGCCCATGCGTCCGGATTCCACAACTCCACGTGGGTGAGCGCACCCATCACGAGGACTGTCGACCCTTCCGCAAGCTGGGCGAACCCGCGAAGGTACTGTGGTAACGCGATCCGGCCTTGGCCGTCGAGGTCCACTTCCGTCGAGCCGACCGAAAAGGCCCGGGCGCGATTGCGGTCCTCGGTCGAACCCTCGAAAAGTGGCGCCATCTCCCGCGCCTTCTCTTCGAAAGCCGAGGGTGTCCACACTGCGAGGCAGCCCTCGCTGTACTTGGAGACCAGCGCCTTTTGCTCGAAGGTCGTGCGGAAACGGTGCGGAAGTATCAGCCGCCCCTTTCCGTCGAGGGAGTGCTCGTATCTCCCCACGAACTTCGTTTCCACTTGACACTGACTCCGTCCTCTGGGCGACCAGGGTCCCTCCCTTTTGCGCCACCTGCCCCCACTCTATGGTCTAGACCCCCACCGTGTCAATCAAATAGGGTACGCGCGACAGTTCTCGGCCTGCGGGCGAACGTCGCGCACGCGTCAATTCCTGTTTCGCCGGGAACGGGGGCCGGAACTGCGGCGGGACGGGGACTGACGGCGGCTCGGGCGTCTATAGCCCAGCGACGTGTTCCACGAAGGCATCCGCAACTTGCCGGCCGCGCTCTACCCCGATTCCGACGGCGACAGCGTCGAGTTCGCCTATGGCGGCGCCCACCGGCAGTTTGAGTATCTCCTCGTAAACGTCGGGCCGCCAGTTGAGCATGACGGCAGACTGGAAGAGCGCTCCCTGCTGCGTACGGCGCTGCGATATCCCGACGACCTTGCGGCCGGCTATCGTCACCTCCCCGGGACCGAGTCCGGCGAAGCACACCGTGCGAGACCAGGGGGTGTGGCGCATCGCGCCCTGCCAGACGTCGGCTTCGGCTCCGAACGACATCGCCCAGCAGCCCCCGATCCAGCGCGCCGCCCGCGAGACGTCAGCCTGCCACAGTGGGTCGCCCGACGGTACGACGACGTCCACCCAGAGGATCTCCTGCGGCCCTACCAGAACCGCCGAACCGCCGCTTCGCCGCCGAGCGACGCCGACGTGGTGCCGTTCGAGCGCTTCGAAGTCGACGGCGTCGGACTTCTGGCTGGGACCAAGCACCAGTGCGCGCCGCGACGGGGTCAGGACCCTGATCTGTCGCCTACGGCTTGCGAGCGCTTCGCCAGACTGGCTGTTCAGGTCGTCGGCGCAGCCGTACGAACGCACAACTAGCCAAGCGTCAGGCCGTGAGGGCACTACCCGAGGGGAGGCAGAGGTAGGCCTCCCATTCGCGCTGCATCCGCTCGCTCGCGAGTAGGAGGAACGTACGTTGGCGCGGCGGGGCAGGAGGGTGCCGCAGACGCATACCGATCTCCTCGAGCAGGCGGTCGCGTTTGTGAAAGTTGCAGGCTCGGCAGGCAGCGACGACATTGTCCCACGAGTGTCGACCTCCCCTGCTCTTGGGTATGACGTGGTCGATACTTTCCGCCTCGGCCCCGCAGTACTGGCAGGTGTGACCGTCGCGTGCGAACACCGCCCGGCGATTGAGTGCTGCCCTCGCGTGATATGGGACTCGGATGTAGTAGCGCATCCTCACGACGGAAGGCTCTTCCAAGCAGAGATTCTCGGACCGCACGTACCGGTCGGAAGGCTGGAGCATCTCGGCTTTGTGGTCAAGCAGGAGCATCAGGGCTCTGCGGGTCGGGACTACACACAGGGGTTCGTAGGTGGCGTTGAGCACGAGAGCCTGCGTCATGCCAACCCCTTCACTATGCCCTAGGAGGTTCCGGGTGCCCGGTGGGCGTCAATGCGGCCGCAGCACCGCTCGATCTGGGCACTCTCATGCGCTTTTAGATTAGTCACCTCCGCTGTGTTGCCGGCGACACCACTCCAGGTACGTGATCAGGTCCTCGCCTGAGGCACCTCGTTCGTCACCGTACATCGTCTCTGACCGGAAACGGCGGTACTGCGCCCGGGGGAAGGGGACCGGAGGCCACGTCGCCCACCACCGCCGGGGAACGAAACGCACTGCGACAGGCCAGAGGTCCGGTCGACGGGCGAGTGCTCCGACGGGTGAACGGCTCCCGGGGGTATAGGACTTCACAGACACTACGCTAGGACAAGGCCCGCCCCCGGAGGACATTGATGGATCGACAACTCGCGACCACCGCGGTTCTGGATCCCTTCACGTCCGTATTCGACGCTGTAGTGAGCAACATTTCGACCGTTGTTCGAGGCAAGGAAGGTGCAATCGGACTTGCTCTCGTCTGCCTCTTGGCCGAAGGTCACCTTCTCATCGAGGACGTCCCAGGCGTGGGCAAGACGACTCTCGCGAAAGCTCTCGCACGAAGCTTCGACCTTGAGTGCCGCCGAATTCAGTTCACGCCAGATCTCCTGCCGTCCGATATCACCGGCGTCAGCCTGTACAACCGTGACAGCATGACCTTCACGTTCCGCCCAGGACCGGTATTCGCCAACATCGTCATCGCCGACGAGATCAATCGTGCGTCGCCGAAAACCCAGTCCGCACTCCTCGAGGCGATGCAGGAGCGACAGGTTTCACTGGACGACGTGACCCGACCGCTCCCCGACCCTTTCATGGTCGTGGCCACCCAGAACCCAATCGAGTACGAAGGCACATATCCCCTTCCGGAAAGCCAGATCGATCGGTTTTTGATGCGGCTCAGTCTCGGCTACCCGGATAAGGATTCCGAAGCCGCAATGTTGGATGCGGCCAGGGCGATGGACCCGCTCGGCGTGGCGAAACTAGCCGTGGTCGCCGACAACGCCACCATCCAGGCGATGTTCCGAATCGTGAAGTCGATCTACAGCGCGTCCTTCGTGCGTTCCTACATCGTGGAGCTGGCTGCGGCAACGAGGCGCCACCCGGCGGTGCGCCTCGGAATGTCGCCGCGGTCGACGCTCGGAATGCAGCGAGCTGCCCAGGCGCTCGCAGCGTCGCTCGGACGAGCCTACATCACCCCCGACGACGTGAAAGCGGTCCTGCGCCCGGTGGTGGAGCACCGTCTGGTACTCGATCCGTCGCTCGCTGCGTCTGGAACGGACGTGCGCGAGATCCTCGACGAGATCGAGCGGGCTGTCCCAGTTCCCGCCGGACGCGACATAGAGCGCTGAAAGCTGTGCCTCGAAGCACCTCAACGCCCACCCACCGGAGTGGGTGCCCCGGGTCGGCTGCTCCGACGCCGCGAAGTGACGGCCTGCCCCCATGAGACTTAGACTTTCGGTATCCCTGACCCCGAGAGGCCAGGCCTTGACGGCTTCCGCGGGTGCGCTCGCCCTCGGAGCGTTCCTGTCCGGCGCTCTCGAGCTGTACGGACTGTCCGCTGCAGCGCTCGTCCTCGTGGTGGTGGCGTGGGGCCGGGCACGGTTCGCTTCATGGGACGTGGCTTTCACGCGGACGGTGACGCCTGCACGGGTAGCGATAGGGGGAACGTGTCGCGTGGATGTGGTCGCGTGCAACACCGGACGCAGGGCCAGCCCGCGCGCGGAAGGCCGCGACCCTTTCGGCGACACCGGGCGGACGGCGCGCTTCAGCATCGCCTCCCTGCGCCCCGGCGAAGTTAGGCGCACGTCGTACCGTGTGACGCCGTCGAGACGAGGTGTCTACAGTCTAGGCCCGCTGTCAGTAAGGGTATGCGACCCTTTCGGGCTCGCCGAAGCCGTCGGCCGCGCCGCCGGGGAGGCCAAGCTCAGGGTGCATCCGCGCTTCGAGGTCCTACCCGACTCCGCCCTGCCGGGCGGCGGCCGGCTTCGCCGCAGGGCCACAGGCCAAAGCGACGGCACGGAGCCGGACACTTTCCTGCTGAAACGCTATTCGGTAGGAGACGACATCCGTCGCGTTCATTGGCCGACAACGGCACGCGTCGGCGATCTCACCCTCCGCCACGACGAGCCGCGCCACAGTGGGTTAGTGGTCGTCCTAGTCGATCTGCGCCGGGACACCGTAGCGGGCGACAATGCGCCCGGCAGTAATCCCGATGCCGAGATCGACGCTGGCAAGTCGGACGTCCTTGAGACGATCCTGGAGGCGACCGCCACCCTCGCCGTCTCGTGGCTGCGCGCCGGGTATCTGGTAAGGCTGCTGACGAGCGCCGGCTTCGACTCCGGCCGCGGGGCGGCCCAATCGCACTCTACGACGATCCTCGATGCGCTGAGCGAAGCCGCCACCCACGAAGCGCAGCAGCAGCGTCTGCCCGAGCTTCCGAGCGCTGACATCCCGCTCGTCGTGGTCACGACCGACAAGTGCGACCAACGTCGCTTCGTCGCACTCGTAGGACAGCGGACGATGAAAAATATGACCGTCGTCTGCGTGGCGACGCCCCTCACGAATCCGACGCCGTGCGAGCCGGACAGGATCCCGACCGCTTCGCTCGGCATCGACGAGGCAGGCCCAGTGCCGCCCATTGTCGGGCCGAGGAAGCAGATACGGATTCCCGCCGGGAGCAGCCTGGGACGCCATGCCGGCAGTTCGGTGGTCGAGGCTTGACCACCCTGGCTAAGCGCTCTGATGAGGGAGAACTGGCCCGCTCCGTCTCGGTTTCGATGCTCAGCGTGGCGGCTGCAGGTGGTCTCTTCAGGGTCTTCGTCGGGCTCGCCTGGGCCGGCCCGGTGATCGTCGTGCTCGCAGCCGCGACTGCCGCCATGTGGCTCCTAAGGCGCCGCCGACGTTCATGGCAGGTCGCCTCAGGATTCCTGGCGGTGGTGGTGACAGTTATCTGGACCGTTTTCCCCTCGTCGACGGTCCTCGGCGTTCCGAGACCCTCAACGCTTCAGGCCGTGTGGTTGGCGCTGCGAAGCATCGGTCCGAGCTTCGCTTTGTCCGTACCGCCCGTGCACCCCACATCCGGTCTGGAGCTTCTGGCCGCCGGCGGCGGCGGCATCGTGACAGTCACGGCACTTTGGATCTCGTCCCACCGTTCGACGGGAATTGCCGCTATTTTTCCGTCGCTTGTCGTGTTCATAGCGGCGATCCCGGCAGGCCGCGGCCCCGGGCGGATAACCGTCGTCGCAAGCTATTGCGTCGGGGTCTGCATCTACCTTTTCGTCACTTCGCGCGAATCGGAGCCCCGCTTGTGGTTCGCCGACGTGCACGGCCGACGACGAGGTTCGCGCCTGTCCAGCGCCGGAGCGACGACTCTGGCTGCCGTCGCGATAGCCGCCGCCGTGACAGTCTCGCTGCCAGGAGTCGACGGTGTCGGCGTTCTCGGATGGAGAAGCGCTTCGGGCGGTGCCGGCCAGCGGATCGTCCCCAACCCGCTCGTATCATTGCAGACGCGGCTTCTTCAAGAGTCGAACACTCCCGTGTTCCAGGTGCGCAGTAGCGTCGCGTCGTACTGGCAGCTCACTACGCTCAGCACCTTCGACGGGATCACGTGGAGCTCGCACGGCTCCTACAGCGGCTTCACCTCGCAGCTTCCTGGCGTCCCCAAAGCGTCCGGAGGGGTTCAGGTTGACCAGGCAACATTTGACATCCAGAACCTGGATTCGGTGTGGCTTCCCGACCAGTTCAACCCGGTATCGGTCAAAGGCACCAAGGGAGTGTCATACGATCCGAAGAGCGACAGCCTCCTCGTAGACGGTTCCACCTCGAACGGGATGACCTATACCGTCACCTCATACCGTTACCTCACCGACTTGACGGCGACCGACTTGGAAGCGGCTCCCAGTTTGCAGTCCTCCCTGACGCTGTCGGCCGATACGGCCCTTCCCGCATCTGTGCCCCGCAGCGTCAAGGACCTTGCCGATCAGATCACTGCCGGCTCCACAAGCGAGTACGCCAAGGCGATCGCTATCCAGAACTTCCTGACCGGTCCCTCTTTCAGCTACACACTCAACCCGCCGACCGACGGGTCGGGCACATCCGCGCTGACCACGTTCCTCTTCGATACCAGAGCGGGTTATTGCCAGCAGTTCGCCGCGGCGTTTGCAGTGCTCGCTCGAGAGGTCGGCATCCCGACGAGACTTGGTGTGGGTTTCGCTACCGGTAACACCATTCCGGGCGGCTTTCAAGTCCTCGACAGCGACGCACACACCTGGCCGGAGGTCTATTTCGGTCCTCACTACGGTTGGGTTCCGTTTGAGCCAACACCGGGTTTCGCTGTGCCGGGCGCCGGCGGCTACGATCCGTCGAGCCTCGCGTCGGCCCATGGCCCTCAGCAGACACAATCCCCAATCGGTCCGGCGAGTCCCCTCGGCACCGTCCCAGCCGGGCATTTGAAAGCCGGCGCTTCTCAAGGGTCATCGTCGAACGTGGCCCAAGGCGCGCCGGTTCAAACGGGGTCTGGACAATCTCATGACTGGGGATGGGTCGTTTTCCTCGTGATCTTGGGCGCTCTAGCCTCGTGGTGCTTCGCGGTAGCGGCATCCCGCGCTGCGCTGCGTCTCGTTCGGCGGGTCCGAGCGACAAGGCAAGGTCCACGCAGCGTCGCCTTGGATGCGTGGCGCGAAGCGGAGGCGGAACTCGTCTGGTACGGCATCAGTCGCTCGTCAAGCGAGACCCCCAGAGAGTTTGCCCACCGGGCGTCCCGCCTCGACCCGCTCGGCGGGTTGGCAGACCTAGCCGTAGTCGCTGACCAGGCCTCTTTCGCGCCGGTATTCGACTCGACGTTGGCGCGAACGGCCGCAGAACTCTCGCAACGAACGAGAAAGAGCCTTCTGGGCGCTCAGAGCCGGACCCAACGAAACTGGCGGCGACTCGGTGTCAGGCCCTCTACGCTTGTCGCCGCCACGACCATCCTGCGCCAGAGTCGCCTGGACTGGGTTCGCAAGGCGCGGATGCGGGGCTGAAGGCGCCGAAACCCCGACGAGCGCCGTTCAGCTGTTGGCGTCGCCCCCGAAGCGCTCCCGAAACTTGCGTGCCAGCTCCGAGAAGGACTGGCTCGGATTGCGCGATCTGAAAGTCTGTGCGACTTGCTCCACTCCTAGCCGGCTGATCTTCGTCAGGTTCCTGATCAGGACCACTGAGGACACCAGCATGATGAGGAAGCCGAAAATAGCGAGAATCCAGCTCGACGCAAAGGCTACAAGCAGCACTACAAGCCCGACGACGAAACCGAGAACGGCCCACTTGCAGTTGCGGGCAAGGTAGCGCTGAAGGGTCGTCGACGCGATCATGTGAGCAGACTTCGGGTCTTGCGAATGGAACTGGCGTTCTATCTCCGCAAGGATTCGTTGTTCGTTCTCGTTGAGCGGCACCGTTCGCCTCCGACTACATCATCTCACCAGAAAAAAGATACGGCAACGCGACACGGTCGCGTCATGGGCAATCACGAACCCCCATCTGCCGATGAGGTGAAGCTAGCAAAGCCGCCGGCATAACCGATTTTGCCCCGAAGCGGCTGCGGACCTCGTCGACTGCGGCAGCTGCAGCCTCTGCCGCCCCCGACCGTCGTATCTCGCCCCCAACCAATTTGCCGCCACCCGAAAGGTCGAGCGCCGGTTGCCAGGGTGTCGCGCTCGAGCTCCCCGAGAGATTCGTCAAGGCGACCCCGAGCAGCCTGATGCCCCCATCGAGATCGAACCCTTCCAACATGTCCAACGCAATCTTCGAGATCTCGATGCGGGAATCTGTCCCTACGTCAAGGCTGCGGGATCTGCTCCTCGTGCCCATGTCGCCGTAGCGGACTTTCAACGTCACTGTTCTTGCAGACGCCCCTGCTCTTCGCGCACGGCTTGCCACGGTGTCGGCCAGCTTCATAACTTCCAGTCGCAGGCCTTCGCGATCGTAGCGGTCGACCGCGAAAGTCTCCTCCTGGCTTACCGACTTCGCCGGCCGCTCCGAAACAACCGGACGGTCGTCGATCCCCCGCGAGAGGTTGGCGAGCGTCGCCCCCTGTGCCCGGCCGAGAATGCGTTCAAGTGTCATGGCGGGAACGGCCGCGAGATCTCCGATAGTCCTTATGCCGAGCCGGTGCAACCTCGAAGCGGTCGCCGGTCCGACTCCCCAGAGTGCTTCGACACGATGGGGATGCAAGAACTCGATTTCCGTCCCGTCGGCGACGATGAACGTCCCCGTAGCCCGACCGGCTCCTTCAGTCGCCAAGACAGTGGGCGGCTCACGGGTTATCTGTGGCTTCGCTGCTTTCGACGCCATCTTCGCAATGAATTTCACTCTTGAGCCCCCCACCGAGCACGAAAGGCCAAGCTCGTCGCGAACGGCGTCGCGGATCAGGCCTGCTATCGTCGCCGGCCCACCGTACAGACCGAGCGCTCCTGTCACGTCGAGGAAGGCCTCGTCGAGCGAGATCCCCTCCACAGCAGGCGTGAACGTGTTGAGGACACGGTGCAGTTCGACGCTGACCTCGCTGTAACGCCCGTGGCGGGGAGCAACGAAGACCGCTTCGGGGCAGAGACGGCGCGCCTCTAAGGACGGCATCGCGGAGCGGACGCCAAGCCCACGGGCTTCGTAGCTGCACGACGCCACGACGCCGCGCCTACCCTCGCCGCCGACGATGACCGCCTTGCCCCGCAGCGACGGATCGTCGAGGGCCTCGACCGACGCAAAGAACGCGTCCATGTCGACGTGGAGTATCCACCGACGAGCCTCCGGTTCCACCGCACAGAGTTTATTACCACCCTGCCCGTCTACCAGAGCACAACCTCACGGAAGCTCTCCGCGAAGCGGGTCCCGGCCCGCTGGCCGGCGTCGCTCGCCCGCCGGCGAACGGACGCAGCGACGAGGTCACGGCGCTCTCCTATCTGGCTCTTGTGGCAGGCGACCGCCGCCGCTTTCGCTTCGATGCTTACGCCGACGTCCACCCAGACGTCGGGTTCGAGGGTGCCCGCCAGCAGAAGCTTCGACACCGAGTGTGCGGGACCTTCTTCCGGGAAGTAGTGGGGGCTCGAAGCCGCCGGACACACCGAGTCGACTACTGCCCATCCGACGCCCCGGTGATCTCTGTGGTTCACGTAGGTCTTTCCGAAAAAGACGGCCGTCGGATCGGGTGCCAAGACAACTTCCGGTTTGAGCTTGCGGATGAGGCCGACCATTTGCGCTCGGAGCGGTACAGAGTTTTCGATCTCGCCGTCTGGGTAGCCGAGCCAGTAGCGGCCTTTCAAGCCGAGGATCTTTCCCGCTTCCGCGGACTCCTCCTTCCTCAACTCGACGAGCAACTCTGGGGTTGTCGAAGGGTCCAGTGAACCTTTGTCACCTAGAGCACAGACGCAGACGTAGACCTGCGAACCGTTGGAGGCCCAACGGGCCAGCGTCCCTCCAGCTGCCACCTCGGCGTCGTCGGGATGGGCGAATATGGCAAGCACGACACCAGGGATCTCGTCAACCAAGGCTGCGGGCACGAACGCGACAGTAGGCTATGCACGACGTCATGGCCTCACCGTCCGAACCCCCTAGCTATCTTCCCCGCCACATTCGCACCGAAGAGGTTTTCGGGGTCAGCGACGGGTGGGCCGAACCACTCCTCGCGGAGCTCGCGCGAACTGCTCTCGAAGCCGCCTCGGCCGGCAGCGACGTGATCCGGGCTGGGGCTGGCAGCTCAGAGCACTCGGTGACCGGGATCTCGACCAAAGTGTCGGAAACGGACATGGTCTCGGACGTCGACCGCTCCTCGGAGGCCGCCATCAACGACGTCCTTAGGCAACGACGTCCCGACGACGGGCTTCTCGCAGAGGAAGGAAGCGCTCGAAGGGGCACGACGGGCGTCCGCTGGGTTGTCGATCCGCTGGACGGTACGACGAACTTTCTCTTCGGTGTACCCCAGTACGCCGTGTCGGTAGCCGCCGAGGTAAACGGAATTCCTGTGGTCGGAGTCGTGTGGGATCCCTGCCGGCCCGAGATCTGGGCCGCGACTTCCGGTTACGGGGCCTTCCGCAACGGCATTCGCTGCTCCGTGAGAGACGGCAGCCACAACCTCGCAACTGCGCTCGTAGCGACCGGCTTCGCCTACCAGTCTCGGCACAGACAATGGCAAGGCGAGGTTGCGATGCGAGTACTCCCGGTCGTTCGCGACCTTAGGCGCCTTGGCTCCGCGGCACTGGACCTGGCCTGGCTGGGAGGAGGACGCTTCGACGCATACTACGAGTGGGGGCTCAAACCATGGGATCTGCAGGCCGGTGCGCTGATCGCCACGGAGGCAGGCGCGAAAGTTGAGACGTTTCCAGGCGGCACGACCGTCGCCGCCACGCCGACCCTGTTTGATCCCGTCTGCGAGCTACTTCTCGACGCAGGTGGCCTCAACGGCCCCGAATCCAGCGACGGTTAGGGCCTCGCCGCTCCTATCCCCAGAATACTGCGGCGACCTCGTGGAGGAGGTCCGGATCTACCTGCTTGGCGACCGTGACCGCCTCCGACAGCGGAACCCGCACTATCTCGCCAGCCTGGAGCGCGACCATCGTGGCGAATGCTCCGTCGTGCACAGCGTCGATTGCCGCCACCCCAAAGCGCGTCGCAAGCACGCGGTCGAATGCAGTCGGACTGCCGCCACGCTGCACGTGACCTAGCAGGGTCACCCTGGTCTCATATCCGGTCCGCTTCTCGATCTCGGACGCCAGCACGTTTGCGATGCCTCCGAGGCGGGGATGGCCGAACTGGTCCAGCTCCGCAGAAGTAGTCGACAAGCTGCCGTCTGCGGGCACGGCGCCCTCGGCGACCACAACTATCGAGGCAAACCTACCTTTGGCATGGCGATTCTTCAGTTTCGTACAAATGACGTCTATGTCGAACGGTTCCTCAGGAACGAGGATTTCCGCAGCGCCGCCCGCTATCCCGGCGTAGGTGGCGATCCACCCGGCGTTGCGTCCCATGACCTCGCACACAATCACCCGGTCGTGGGACTCCGCTGTTGTGTGCAGCCTATCGATGGCGTCTGTCGCTATCTGTACCGCTGTGTGAAAACCGAAGGTAACTTCGGTCGCCGACAGGTCGTTGTCGATCGTCTTCGGGACGCCGACCACAGCCACGCCTTCACCGCTCAAACGATGAGCGACGCCGAGGGTGTCATCGCCACCTATTGCGACTAGGGCGTCGATTCTCTCGGAGCGAAGAGTTGCGAGGCAGCGCGCCACGCCACCGTCGAGCTTGTACGGGTTCGTCCTCGACGTGCCGAGGATCGTGCCACCCCTGGGAAGTATCCCGCGGCAGCGCTCGACGTCTAGCTGGATGCTCCGGCTGTCCATGACGCCCTGCCAGCCGTCAAGGAAACCCACGAACTCGTCGCCATAGGCCACCTCGCCCTTGCGCACGACAGCCCGAATCACAGCGTTGAGCCCCGGGCAATCGCCGCCACCAGTAAGCATTCCGACTCGCATGACCATCTCCCTACCTAGGACACCTCGACTTTAATGCAGGCGGATCACGCCTTATGCACGCCCGACGCCCGCTCCAACATGCCGGCCTCCCTTTTGAAGTCCCCAGCGCCAGAGAACCCCTTGTAGACGCTAGCGAAGCGTAGGTAAGCGACCTCGTCGATGTCTCGGAGTTGCTCCAAGACGGCGACGCCGACCTGCTCGTAGGATACCTCGCTGCCGTAGAAACGCAGCGCCTCCTCGACTGCGGTTGCGAGTCGTTCGATCTCGTCGACGCCTACCGGTCGGTTCTTGGATGCCGACGCCACGCCCGCAGCAACTTTCGAGCGGTCGAAAGCCTCCCGGACACCGGACCGCTTTACGACTACGAGCGGAACCTCCTCGAGGCGCTCGTAGGTGGTGAACCTGGCTCCGCAGCCGCTGCACTCACGCCGGCGTCGGATCGCCGAGCCGTCCTCCGCCGAGCGCGAGTCGACCACCCGATCCTCCGTGCACGTACAGCGTGGGCAGCGCATCGCAACGACGGTAGCGCCACCGCATGCGCGATGGGTGAACTTGACGAAAGCACGTTCCCTATTCGGGTTCAGCTTCCGACTCGTGTACTACTCGCCCGGGAGGACGACTTAGCGGCCCTACGGGGCAGGAACCTCGACCTGCTCACCCGGATAGACGACACTTCCATGCAACTGCGAAACGAGCTTGTCGACAAGCGGTCGTTCGTCGCCGGTCGGGTCGATCGAATGAACGATCGACCACAACGTGTCTCCCGGCTGGACCACGTACATCACTGCGCTCACCGACTGAAGCTCGACGGCTCCCGAGCCCCCGATCGACGTCCCTGTGCTGAGCCCTCGACTCGGGGGTGCTCCGAGGAGGTGCAGAGCAACGCCGCAGCCGATCCCAAGGACGAGCGCGACACTTGCCCATCCCACGCTGCGCATCCCTGCGGGGCTACTCGGCTTCTTTCCCGCCCGAGACGCGTCGGCCCTATCTGATGACCCCGGAAACCTTGGAAACTCTGGAAACCCTGCTGACTCTGCTGACTCTGCTGACCCTGCTGACTCTGCAAACATATGTTCGATACTATCTCGAACGTGTGTTCGTTGTCAAGACCAGAATCGAACACATGTTTGCAACCTCTCACGATTGATGATAGAATCACGTGACATGACAGAGACTGAGCCAACCGGAAAGCGGCGGGAGATACTCGACTTCATCTCCTCACAGGTGAGCGACCGTGGGTATCCGCCCTCCGTTCGCGAGATCGGCGAAGCCGTGGGGCTTGCTTCATCCTCGACGGTTCACACGCACCTTCAGACGCTTCACCGCCAGGGATTCCTTCGCCGCGACCCGACGAAGCCACGTGCAATCGAAGTTCGCTACGACGCTCTGTCGGCGACCCCCGTGGAGCGACGCCCAACGCGCCACGTTCCGCTAATCGGTGATGTCGCCGCGGGCACCGGCGTCCTCGCGCAAGACAACGTCGAGGAGCTTCTTCCCCTTCCGGCGGACTTCACAGGTGACGGCACCCTTTTCATGCTGCGGGTACGGGGCGAATCCATGATCGACGCCGGGATCCTCGACGGGGATTTCGTCGTTGTCCGCCAGCAGGAGGAAGCGAACTCAGGCGACGTCGTCGTCGCAGGTATACCCGGCGAGGAAGCGACCGTTAAGACCCTCCAAAAGAGGGGTGCTAGCGTCGTCCTCGTACCCGCCAACTCCCGCTTCGAGCCGATGGTCTTCAGCCCCGACGAGGTCACGATCTACGGGAAGGTCGTAACGGTCCTCCGGCGGCTCTGATCGATACTTCAGGCCGGCGTCGATCCCCCGCTTAGATACCTACTCCTATCAGGGATCCGAGTGCTTTCCTGGCTGTCAGAAGGTCGCCTATCGTGACGCGTTCGTGCTGCGTGTGGGCGACTTCAGGATCGCCCGGGCCGAAGTTGACCGCCGGGATCGAACGCTCGGCGAAGAACGCCACGTCCGTCCAGCCAAGCTTCGCTCTGGCGGCTTTGCCGGTGACTCCCAGAAGCTTCGCAAGAGCTGGGTGCCCGAGGTTCGGTGCTGCGGCCGGACTATGGTCGATCATCTCGACCTGATCCCCCGAGCCCGAATCGATCGAGGCGTCAAGCCACGCTCGCAAGCTTGTCTCTGCGCCGACGCGATCGCGGTCGGGTGCGTAGCGATGGTTGAGCAGGATTCTCGCCCGGTCGGGCACGACGTTACCTGCGATCCCGCCTTCGATCGCGACGGCCTGAAGCGCCTCGCGATATTCGCATCCGTCGATCGTCGGGCGACGCTCGTCGTATGAGCCGAGCCGTACCAGCAGATTGCCCGCTCGGTGAATCGCGTTCGATCCAGTCCAGGGTCGTGCCGTGTGCGCCCTTTTACCAGCGAAGATGACTTCAGCTTTGAGGACACCCTGGCAACCGGCCTCGATTTGCGATCCGGTCGGCTCGCCGAGGATCGCCGCATCTGCTTCGAGCAAAGACGCGTCGACTGCTTCGATCTCCAGCAGCCCGCTGTGGCGCCTCTCCACTTCCTCGCATGCATAGAAGACGAACGTGAGGTCGAAGTCGGGGCCACCGCCTCGGCGATCAATGCTTTGTGCGCTGGCTTGCGCCAAGTCGAGCATCACGGCGAGGCCGCCCTTCATGTCGGCCGAACCGAGCCCCCAAAGAGTGTCGCCGCTAATTCGAGCTTTGT
The DNA here is from genome assembly GCA_021828685.1 of Actinomycetes bacterium. Taxonomy (GTDB): domain Bacteria; phylum Actinomycetota; class Acidimicrobiia; order Acidimicrobiales; family Palsa-688; genus JAJZAM01. The sequence continues at coordinate 35,007 of JAJZDJ010000006.1, forward strand.
CATTCGCATTAGCAGGAACAGTGTCGAGATGGCCTGCGAGTGCAAGGCGCATGGGGCGCCCCAAGTGGGATCGCGCTACCACGTTGTCAGCGATTCTGACTACTTCGAATCGACCCGCTCCAAACGTCCGGAGCCGCTGCTCGATCGCGTCGGCGATCTCACGTTCGCTGTGGCTAACGGAGGCGATGTCGACAAGCGCAGCCGTGTCGTGAATCAGATCGCTCATCTAGCCCACACCGAGGCGTTGCGCCATGACGTCTAGGTCTTCAAGGGGCGAAACCATCGCGAGGCGCACGTAGCCTGCGCCGCCTGGGCCGTAGAAGCTGCCAGGCGAGACGAGGACACCAGCCCGCTCGGCGACTTCGGCAGTCCAGGCCCACTCGTCGCCGCCCGGTACCGCTACCCACATGTAGAAGCCTCCCTGCGGCATCGAGGCCTGCAACCCGATACCGCTCAGAATCTGGCTGACCCGCTCGAGTCGCGATCGATAGCGGCTACCCTGCTCCTCTACATGAGTCTGGTCGCCGAGTGCTACCGCGCCCGCCTTTTGGACCGGGCCCGGCACCATGAAACCGGCATGCTTGCGTACCTCCCGGAGGTAACCGACGAGGTCCGCGTCTCCCGCGTACCAACCGAGACGCAGTCCCGCCATGTTCGAACGCTTCGACAGCGAATGCACGGCCACGACCCCGTCAAGGCCGTCCGGGCCGCCTCCCCGGCCGACGATCGTCGCGGGCTTCCCCGACCAGGTGAACTCCGCGTAGCACTCGTCGCTGAAGACCGGAACGTCATAGGCTCTACCCCATCTCGCCACCGATTCGAGGTCGTCGATCCCTCCGGCAGGATTGCCGGGAGTGTTGACCCACAGCATCAGGGCGCGCCGAGCGTCGTCGGGGTCGATGCTCTCGACGTCGATCGACCAGCGTTCGTCGACGGCGACCGGCACCGGCCGAAGCCCCGCGAGACGGGCCCCCATCTCGTAGGTCGGATAGGAAACTGCTGGGTATAGAACCGTGTCTTTTTGGGGCTTGCGCAGCTTGAGCCATTGCGGCGTCGTGGCCACGAACTCTTTCGTCCCGACGCACACCGCTACATGATCGATGCTGATCGAAAGATCGAAACGCCGGGCGGTCCACTCTACGATCGCCCGGCGCAGTTCGGTGCCCCCGATCGACGCAGGGTATCCCCTCGCGCTTCCGTCGGCGTCGCCGGCGGACGCGAGAGCGTCCATGACTGCGGAAGGCGGCGGATCACCTGGAGTCCCAATCGACAGATCGATCACAGCACCGAAGCGAGCGAGCGCTGCGGCCTTCGCATCGTTGAGCCTGTCATATGGGTAGGCCGGCGGCTCAAACGCACTGGGCGCGTCTGCTGCTCTCGTCGTCCCCGTAAAATGAGAATGAGTCATGACGGGGTGTCCACCAGAAACTCACGGAAACGCGCTGCGCCAGCCTGGTCCACCCGGACGCGTACCCTGACACTGTCGTCGTTGAAAACCTCGCTCAGCACCTCTCCCTCCCGATGGGCGGCCGCCAGCACGTCGCCGCGGCCGTAGGGAACCTCGATCTCCACGACGGCGGCAAGGGCACGGAGCCTGTCCCCGACGGCAACCAGCAGTTCGTCGATACCGACGCCGCTCGACGCTGAGATGGCGACTGATCCGGGATGGCGATCGACGAGGCGTGCCGCCTGCTCTGCGGCGATGTCGGCTTTGTTGAACGCCAGGAGCTCTGTCACTTCCGCTGCGCCTATCTCCGACAGTGCGAAGCGGACGGCGTCGATCTGCGATTCTGGGTCAGGGCTCGACGAGTCAACCACGTGGACCAGCAGGTCCGATTCACTCACAACCTCTAGTGTCGAGCGGAATGCCTCCACCAGCTGGTGGGGAAGTTTTCGAACGAATCCCACCGTGTCGGAGACGAGGACCGACTCCCCACCTGGCAGCCCGAGCCTGCGGGTACGAGGGTCGAGGGTCGCGAACAGCCGGTCCTCCACCAAGACCCCGGCGTCTGTCAGATAGTTGAGCAATGTGGATTTCCCGGCATTTGTATAGCCGACGAGCGATACCGTAGCGAGCCGGCTCCGTCGTCTCGACTTTCTTTGCAGGCGGCGCTGCTCGGTTAGACGGGCCAGGTCGGTCTCGAGGCGGTTCATGCGACGGACAAGTCGCCGGCGGTCGACTTCGAGCTGGGTCTCGCCGGGGCCTCGGGTTCCGATGCCGCCCGCCTGCTGCGACATTTGCAGCCCGCGACCCCGAAGTCGCGGCAGTCGATATCGAAGCTGCGCAAGCTCGACTTGTGCTTTGCCTTCCTGGGTCCGGGCGTTCTGGGCGAAAATGTCGAGTATGACGGCCGTGCGATCTATGGCTGTGCGCCCGAGGATCTTCTCCAGGTTGCGGGACTGCGCGGGTGAAAGCTCGTCGTCGAATACAACCGTATCGGCGTCCAGCGCGTGCGAAACCTCCCGAAGCTCCTCAGCTTTACCCCTGCCGATGAACGTGGCGGGATCGGGATGATCTCTACGTTGAAGGACCCGGCCGGCCTCGTCGGCTCCGGCGGTGTCCACGAGCAGGGCGAGCTCGTCGAGGTGCATCTCGGTGTCCTGGTCGTTTCCGGGGGGAACTGTCACGCCGACAAGGATGATCTTCTCCCTGAAGCTCCGTTCGATCAGGCTCAAACGAGTACTCCTACCATAGGTCCACCTGACATGTGGCAATCCGTTCGGCTGGCCCTGCGAGCGTCGCAGTCCCGTCCGGGTGAAGCTCGACGCTTACCGAACCACCGGGCTGGCGGACGGTCACGGCAGTGCCGACCCGGCCCCAGTGGCGTACAGCTGCGGCTACCGCTACCGAACCCGTGCCGCAAGCCTGAGTCTCCCCGACTCCACGCTCCCACACCCTCATCGTCACTGTGTCGGTCCCAGGACCGAGCGCCACGAACTCGACGTTGACTCCCCCCTCGATTGAGCGCTCCAGCGCCGGTCCGAGCGTGCCGACGTCGATCTGCGATGGGTCGGATCCGAGTATCACGAGGTGGGGGTTTCCGACGTCGACGAGCATCTCGCCTCGACCGATGTTGCAAATTTTTTCGTCTGCGCCCAGCCCGACTCTTCCCATGTCGACACTCCCCCAGGTGGTCTCCGCCCCCCGTCGCTGCACCGTGACCTGGCGGACACCCGCCGGGGTGTCCACCTCGAAAACCTCGTCCTCGCCAACCCAACCGGCGTCGAGCGCTGCATGCGCGACACAGCGCATCCCGTTACCGCTCATCGGAGCTTCGGAGCCGTCAGCGTTCCACAGCCGGAAATCGAGTCGAGGACCGCCCCGACCAAGGAGCCGGGACGTTATGAGACCGTCGGCGCCGATCCCGGTGTGACGCTCGCAGAGGCGACGTGCAATGTCGGGGTCGCCATCTGACTCTAGAGCCACGAGGAAGTCGTTGCCGAGCCCGTGAAGCTTGGTGAGGGTTACGGGGGTCACGGCCATGTCTGGCTCCAGTCTCTCAGGATCTCGCCGGCTAGCGCCAGGGTATTTCCGGAAGTCTCGGACCATTTGATACGGGGGTCTTGGCGCCACCAGGAGCGCTGGCGGACGGAAAAACGCTTGGTGTGCCTATCGGCTGCCTCCGAGGCGTCGGCGAGGGGTACCCCGTCTTCGATATGGGCGGCGATCTCGCGGTAGCCGAGCGCTTGTCGCGCAGTGCGTGACCAGCCTCCCTCGCGAGAGCTCAAGCAGCGAACTTCGTCCACCAGGCCAGCGTCGAGCATCCCCTGCAAGCGGTTCGTTATGCGCTTGGCCAGCGCCTGTCGAGGGACGTCGATCCCGGCCAGGTACCACTTGCTCGGCTGATAGCTGCGCAGGCCGGGACCGAACGAAGAGAAGGGTCTTCCGCTTCCGAGCGTGACCTCGAGCGCCCTGATCACCCGCCGGCGGTTCGTGGGCTCCATCCGGGAGGCGCCGAGGGCGTCCAGCGCCACTAGACGGCGGTGCAGGCTAAGGGTGTCGACTTCGGCATCCAGTTCGGCCGCTATATCCGGCCAGCGCCCCGGCGGCTCGAACCCGTCGACGAGGGCCTGCACGTAGAGTCCGCTGCCGCCTACCAGTATCGCTGTCGACCCTCTCGCCTCGATGCCTGCTAGCACGTCACGCGCGGCGCCGACCCACTGGGTGACGCTGAAGTCTTCGCCGGGGTCGGCAAGGTCGATCAGATGGTGAGGAACGCCCGCTCGCTGCGCTGGCGTCGCTTTGGCCGTGCCTATATCCATCCCCCGGTAAACCTGCATGGAGTCGGCGCTTAGGATCTCGACTCTCCCGACGCGTCTGGCTATCTCGACCGCAAGAGCAGACTTGCCCGAGGCGGTGCATCCGACCAGCGCAAGGTGTCTCAGGCGGCCACCACAGGTATCAGTTGACGTTTGCGCGGAGTACCGGTCACTGCTACAAGTTCGCCCTCGAGGTGGTGCGGAGCCCCCCTGGTCACCAGAACGTCGACCCACGATCCCGCCGGAAGCGCGGTGGGATCAGCCGCGAAGTGGATGAGCTTGCCCTGCGAGCTACGCCCACTAACCATATCGGAGCGTCGCTTGGACACTCCTTCGACCAGAACCTCTTCGGTCAATCCCACCCTGGCTTGATGGCGTGCGAGAGCGGAGCGCTCCACGACGGCTCGGAGACGCTCGAAGCGCTCCGCTATCACGTCGGGGGCTACGAAGCGGTCGACCCACGCCGCCGACTCTGTCCCTGGTCGAGGCGAGTAGATGAAGGTGTAGGCGCTGTCAAAAGCGGCCTCGGCCACGACCTCGAGCGTAGCCTCGAAGTCCCGATCCGTCTCACCGGGGAATCCGACGATAATGTCGGTCGTAACCGCCAGGTCGTCCACGGTGGACCTCGCCGAGGCCAGTTTCGCGAGGTATCGCTCGGAGGTGTAGCCGCGGTGCATCGCGGCTAGCACTCTGTCGCTTCCCGACTGCAGTGGAAGGTGCAGATGCGAACACACCGCCTTCTCGGTCGCCATGACCTCGATCGTGTCGGCGCGTAGGTCCTTCGGATGCGGGCTCGTGTAGCGAACCCGTCTGATCCCATCCACGGATGCGACGGCCCGCAACAGGTCAGCGAACAACGGCCTCGCACGTGGGCGCTCATCGCGGACCCACGCCGAACCGGCAGCTGCGGCCTTGTCCCGCCAGGCGTCGTCGGCCCGCAGCGATGTGGTGATGTCCCTGCCGTATGAGTTGACATTCTGCCCGAGGAGAGTCACCTCGACCGTTCCGTTCGCAGCCATTGCGGCAACTTCGCCGACGATCGCCGCGAACGGTTTGCTCGCCTCGCGGCCTCGAACGGAGGGCACGATGCAGAAAGCGCAGTTGTTGTCGCAACCTACCTGTATGGTGACCCACGCCGAGTGCTGCGAGTCCCGCCTGACTGGAAGCGCCGGCGGCGGCTCCGACCCGGTGTCGGGAGTCTCGATGATCTCGCAGACAGGGCGTCCTGACGCTCGGGCTTGGCCGAGAAGGTCCAAGGCCCGCTCCGCGTTGTGGGTCCCCCACACCGCATCGACCCAGGGCGCACGTCCGATGATCATGTCCCTATCCTTCTGGGCGAGACATCCAGCGACGGCTATCTGCATGTCAGGCCGCTCGTCCTTGAGCGCCTTTAGCATCCCTAGGTGACCGTAGAACTTGTTGTCGGCGTTCTCCCTTATGCAGCAGGTGTTGAGCACGATGACATCGGCGTCCTCCGCGGCATCGCACGCCACCATGCCGTCGGCCTCGAACATCGACGCGATGCGCGCAGAGTCGTGCTCATTCATCTGGCAGCCGAAGGTTCGGACGTGAAAGCTGCGGGTCACGTCCGGTAAGTCTAAGGCGTCAGCCGTCACCTGTATGGCGGCGATGCTGGATTAGGGCCGTCCGGGAGTCCCGGCCTATACAGCGATGGCCTCGCTCTCGACGCTTGCAGGGTCAGGGACGATGCCCTCCTCGGCCAGTCCTTCCAGATGGAAGGGAATGCCCTCCCTGATGAGTCGCGCAACCTCAGCACGTGTCCCGCCGGTGACTATCAGGCCCGGCAACGCTGGAACGTACCCACTCCACCCTGTCGAGGTCCGTTCATACACCGCAGTCCAAGTGTTCATCGGTCACGACCCTTCCGGCGGATACCGGCTTGACGGTAGGCGCTTGCCAGCGTACCAGGTGCAATCTCGTCGCCGAGCTTGCCGGCAACCGTAACTTTGCCCGGCTTTGTCAGTCGTCGAGGCTGATCGGTTCCTCGTCGCGCACCTTGCTGGCACGTGACGGTTCGTCGCCCGCATCTGACGGACCGCCGGCGCCAAGACCGACCTTCTGGCGAACCTTCTCGGAGATCTCGATCATCACTTCCAGATTTGCCGCTAGGAACGCCTTTGCGTTCTCCCGGCCTTGGCCCAGCTGCTCGCCCTCGTAGGTGTACCAGGCGCCTGACTTCTTGACGATGTTGAGCTCGACGCCTACGTCGAGGAGAGAACCCTCGCGACTGATCCCCTTGCCGTACATGATGTCGAACTCGGCCTGCTTGAACGGGGGGCTCACCTTGTTCTTGACGACCTTCACCCTCGTTCGGTTCCCCACTACCTCAGCGCCGTCTTTGATCGACTCGATCCGGCGTATGTCGAGGCGTACCGACGAGTAGAACTTGAGGGCGCGCCCCCCGGGCGTCGTTTCCGG